>JAZJZJ010000026.1:3923-44855 GCA_040389925.1 Pseudomonadota bacterium | reverse complement strand
CTACTTCGACGACTACGTGCGGCGCTACACCGACATGCCGATGCTGGTGATGCTGAAAGAGCACACGCTGCCCAGCGGCGAAGTCATCACCGTGCCGGACCGTTACGTGCGGGCGTCCGACTTCAACGGCAAGCTCGGGCAGGCCAACAACCCGGAGTGGAAGACCGTCGCCTTCGACGAAGTCGGCAAGGTCGTGCTGCCGGTCGGCGCCATCGGCTTCCGGTGGGGGCCGGACGGGCGGGCCGACGAAGGGCAGTGGAATCTCGAAGCGAAGGAAGCGCGCCACGGCAACGAGGTCAAGCTGCAACTGTCGGTGATGGAAGGCGACTACCCGACGACCGATACCGCCAAGGTCGGATTCCCGTACTTCGGCGGCGTGGCCAGCGCGAACTTTCCGAACAATGTGCAGACGGATGTGCTGGTGCGGACGGTTCCGGTGCGGCGCATCTCGCTCGGCAAGGAAGGCGAGAAGCGCGACACGCTGGTCGCCACGGTGTTCGATTTGCAGGTCGCGAACTACGGCATCGCGCGCGGCTTGGCCGGCGAGCTCGCCGCGAAGAGCTTCGATGACGACACGCCCTACACGCCGGCCTGGCAGGAGCGCATCACCGGCACGCCGCGCGATGAACCACTGGTACCACAGCGACATGAACTACCGCGGCGTCATCAACATGTTGATGATGTGCGGCTGCATCGGCCAGTCGGGCGGTGGCTGGGCGCACTACGTGGGCCAGGAGAAGCTGCGCCCGCAGACCGGCTGGACGCCGCTGGCCTTCGCGCTCGACTGGGTGCGCCCGCCGCGCCAGATGAACAGCACCAGCTTCTTCTATGCCCACACCGACCAGTGGCGCTACGAGAAGTTGGGCATGGAAGAAGTGCTCTCGCCGCTGGCCGACAAGAAACTCTACGCCGGCAGCATGATCGACTACAACGTGCGCGCCGAACGCATGGGCTGGTTGCCTTCGGCACCGCAATTGCAGACCAACCCGATGCAGGTGGTGCGCGACGCCGAAGCGGCAGGCATGGCACCGAAGGACTATGCGGTGCAGGCGCTGCAGGACGGTTCGCTGAAGCTGAGCTGCACCGACCCGGACCACCCGGACAACTGGCCGCGCAACATGTTCGTCTGGCGCTCCAACATCCTGGGCTCCAGCGGCAAGGGCCACGAGTACTTCCTGAAGCACCTGCTCGGCACGAGCAACGGTGTGCAGGGCAAGGACCTCGGCGCCGAAGAAGCCAAGCCCACCGAGGTCGTCTGGCACGACAAGGCGCCCGAAGGCAAGCTCGACCTGCTGGTGACGCTCGACTTCCGCATGAGCACGACCTGTCTCTACAGCGACATCGTGCTGCCGACTGCCACCTGGTACGAGAAGAACGACCTCAACACCAGCGACATGCACCCGTTCATCCACCCGCTGTCGACCGCGGTCGACCCGGCGTGGCAGTCACGCAGCGACTGGGACATCTACAAGGGCTTCGCAAAGGCGTTCAGCGAAGTCTGCGTCGGGCATCTCGGCGTGGAGCGCGAACTCGTGCTGACGCCGCTGATGCACGACAGCCCGTCCGAACTGGCGCAACCTTTCGACGTGAAAGACTGGAAGCGCGGCGAGTGCGAGCTGATCCCCGGCAAGACCGCCCCGAACATGCAGGTGGTCGAGCGTGACTATCCGAACCTCTTCAAGCGCTTCACGGCCCTCGGCCCGCTGATGAACAAGGTCGGCAACGGCGGCAAGGGCATCGCCTGGAACACCCAGACCGAAGTCAAGCAGCTCGGTGAACTGAGCGGCCTCGTCACCGCCGAAGGCGTGACCTGCGGCATGCCGAAGATCGAGACCGACATCGACGCCTGCGAGGTGATCCTGCAGCTCGCACCCGAGACCAATGGCCACGTCGCGGTGAAAGCGTGGCAGGCACTCGGCAAGCAAACGGGCCTGGATCACACGCACCTGGCGATTCATCGCGAGGACGAGAAGATCCGCTTTCGCGACATCCAGGCGCAACCGCGCAAGATCATCAGCTCACCCACCTGGAGCGGCATCGAGAGCGAGACCGTCTCGTACAACGCCGGCTACACCAACGTGCACGAGATGATCCCGTGGCGCACACTGACCGGCCGCCAGCAGTTCTACCTCGATCACCCGTGGATGATCGCGTTCGGCGAAGGCTTCGCGAGCTACCGTCCGCCGGTGGACTTGAAGGCCACCGTCGGCATCCAGGGCATCAAGCCGAACGGCCACCCCGAGATCGCGCTGAACTTCATCACGCCGCACCAGAAGTGGGGCATTCACTCGACCTACACCGACAACCTGCTGATGCTCACGCTGAGCCGCGGCGGCCCGTGCGTGTGGCTGAGCGAGGACGATGCCAAGTCGGTCGGCATCGAGGACAACGACTGGATCGAACTCTTCAACCTGAACGGTGCAATCGCGGCCCGTGCGGTCGTGAGCCAGCGCGTCAAACCCGGCATGGTGATGATGTACCACGCGCAGGAAAAGATCGTGAACACGCCCGGCTCCGAGATCACCGGCGCGCGCGGCGGCATCCACAACTCGGTAACCCGCATCGTGCTCAAGCCGACCCACATGATCGGCGGCTACGCGCAGTTCAGCTACGGCTTCAACTACTACGGAACCATCGGCACCAACCGCGACGAGTTCGTGGTCGTGCGCAAGATGAACAAGATCGACTGGCTCGACACGCCGGTTGCCGATGAGTTGATCCCCAAGGTTCAGGCCGAAGGAGAAGTTGCATGAAGATCCGCGCCCAAATCGGCATGGTGCTGAACCTCGACAAGTGCATCGGCTGCCACACCTGTTCTGTCACTTGCAAGAACGTCTGGACCAGCCGGCCCGGCATGGAATACGCTTGGTTCAACAACGTCGAGACCAAGCCCGGCATCGGTTACCCGAAGGAGTGGGAAAACCAGGACAAGTGGAACGGCGGCTGGGTGCGCAAGGCCAACGGCAAGATCGAGCCACGCCAGGGCGCGAAGTGGAAGCTGCTGATGCGCATCTTCGCGAACCCGAACCTGCCCGAGATCGACGACTACTACGAGCCGTTCACCTTCGACTACCAGCACCTGCAATCCGCGCCCGAAATGAAGGCGACGCCGACGGCCCGCCCGCGCAGCCTGATCACCGGCAAGCAGATGGACAAGATCGTCTGGGGTCCGAACTGGGAGGAGATCCTCGGCGGCGAGTTTGCCAAGCGCAGCAAGGACAAGAACCTCGAAGGCTTCGAGCAGGTCCAGAAGGACATGCTCGGTCAGTTCGAGAACACCTTCATGATGTATCTGCCGCGGCTGTGCGAGCACTGCCTGAATCCGGCGTGCGTGGCGTCGTGCCCCTCGGGCTCGATCTACAAGCGCGAGGAAGACGGCATTGTGCTGATCGACCAGGACAAGTGCCGCGGCTGGCGCATGTGCGTCAGCGGCTGCCCGTACAAGAAGATCTACTACAACTGGAAGAGCGGCAAGGCCGAGAAGTGCACCTTCTGCTATCCGCGCATCGAAGCGGGCGAGCCGACGGTGTGCAGCGAAACCTGCGTCGGCCGGATTCGCTACCTCGGTGTCCTGCTCTACGACGCCGACCGCATCCAGGAAGCGGCGAGCGTCGAGCACGACCGCGATCTGTACCAGGCGCAGCTCGACATCTTTCTCGACCCGTTCGATCCGAAGGTGATCGCGCAGGCACAGCTCGACGGCATCCCCGACAAGTGGATGGAGGCCGCGCGCAAGAGCCCCGTCTACAAGATGGCGGTGCAGTGGAAGGTGGCGCTGCCGCTGCACCCCGAGTACCGCACGTTGCCGATGGTTTGGTACATCCCGCCGCTGTCGCCGATCAGTGCCGCGGCCAACGCCGGTCACGTCGGCGCGAACGGCGAGATCCCGGACGTGAACCAACTGCGCATCCCGGTCAAGTACCTGGCCAACCTGCTGACGGCCGGTGACACGGTGCCGGTCGTGCGCTCGCTCGAACGCATGCTGGCAATGCGCGCGTACCAGCGCGAGAAGCATGTCGACGGGCGCATCAACCAGGCCGTGCTGAAGCAGGTCGGCATCACCCAGGCCCAAGTCGAGGACATGTACCACGTGATGGCGATCGCCAACTACGAAGACCGCTTCGTGATCCCGACGACACACCGTGAGTACGCCGAGAACACCTTCAATGTGCGCGGTGGCTGCGGCTTCACGTTCGGCAACGGCTGCTCCGAAGGCACGAGCGAAGCGAGCCTGTTCGGCAGCGACAAGAAGCGCACGATTCCCATCAAGGCGGAGGTCTGATCATGTTCGACAGGAAATCACCCCGACCGATGACGACAAGCCTGCGTGTGCTGGCCGCCGTGCTCGGCTATCCGGATGCGCAGATGCGAAGCCACCTGCCGGAGATGCGCGAGTTGCTGCGCGATGAGCGTGCGTTGTCCGGCTCGCGCTTGTCCGAACTCGACGCGTTGATGGAGGCGCTCGAGCACGCCGACCCGCTGGAGGCCGAGTCCGACTACGTGGAGTTGTTCGATCGCGGCCGCGGCACCTCGCTGCACCTGTTCGAGCATGTGCACGGCGATTCGCGCGAGCGCGGCCCGGCCATGATCGACCTGGGCCAAACCTACGAGAAGGCGGGCTTGGTGTTGACCGAGGGCGAGTTGCCCGACTACCTGCCGGCGGTGCTCGAATTCGTTTCGACCCAGCCGGTGCGCGAGGCGAAGGCCTTTCTCGGCGAGATGTCGCACATCTTCAACGCCATCTTCGGTGCCTTGCAGCATCGCGACAGCGCCTACGCCAGTGTGCTCGGCGCGCTGCTCGAGCTGGCTGGCGAGCAGGCCCAGGCGGTCAAGCCGCCGGTCGAAGAAGCGCTGGACGAGAGTTGGGCCGAGCCGGTCGTGTTCGACGGCTGTTCGTCCAAGGGCCAGGCCAAGCCCGGCCAGGCGCAACCGGTTCACATCGTGCGCAAGAGCCATGTGGCGTCCACCGCAACGGGAGCATCGTCATGAATGGCGTGTACGGCTTTCTCTTTCAGGTCTACCCCTACGTCTGCTTCACCGTGTTCGTGATGGGCAGCCTGATCCGCTTCGACCAGAACCAGTACACGTGGAAGAGCGACTCGTCACAGCTGCTGCGCGCCGGCACGCTGCGCTGGGGCAGCAACCTGTTCCACTTCGGCATCCTGTTCCTGTTCTTCGGTCACATGGTCGGGCTGTTCACGCCGCACTCGGTGTACGGGATCTTCATGAGCGCGGGCACCAAGCAGATGCTGGCGGTCGTGGCGGGTGGCATTGCCGGCGCGTTCTGCTTCGTCGGCCTGTCGATGCTGCTCTATCGACGCGTGTTCGATCCGCGGATTCGCCTGACCAGCCATCGCACCGACATCGCGATCCTGGTGATCCTGTGGGTGCAACTCGTGGTCGGCCTGATCACGCTGCCGTTCTCATGGCAGCACGCCGACGGCAGCACGATGCTGATCCTCGCCGACTGGGCGCAACGCATCGTCACGCTGCGCCCCGTCGACGCCACGGTGCTCAGCGGGCTGCCCTGGCCCTATCTCTTTCACATCGTGTTCGGCATGACGATCTTTCTGTTGTTTCCGTTCAGCCGTCTGGTGCACGTGTGGAGCGGGTTTGCCACCATCACGTTCCTGTTCCGTCCGCATCAGGTGGTGCGCAGTCGGCGCCTGAATGTGCCGGTCGGTCACAACGAGCCGCGCCAGCCAGGCGCGGGCGTCTGAGTTTCACGGGAGAACAGCATGTTGATCGAGAAGGTCGATTTCAGCGCGTTGCCTCAAGCCGGCGTCGTCCGTGTCGCGCGCATCAACGGCGTGGCCTTGAACCGCGAGTCCGAGGAACTGTCGGTCGAAGCGCTGCGCCAGCGCGCGAACACCGAGCTTCTGCGGCAGGCCGCGATGAGCGCGGGCCTGCTGGATGCCGCCGACGCACCGCCGGTGGACGGGGTGATCAGCGAGGCCGCCTCGCAGGCCATTGACGCTTGGCTGGAAGCCGAACTGCGCTTGCCCGAGCCGTCCGACGAAGCCTGCGAGCGCCACCACGCCGCTCACGCCGCGCGCTATCGCACCGGCGAAAAGGTCCGGGTCCGTCACATCCTCTTTGCCGTCACGCCCGGCATGGACGTGGTCGCGCTGCGCAACCGCGCCGAGACCTGCCTGCTCGACGTGCGTTGCCACGACGGAACGGCCCGCGACGGGTTCGGCCGCTCGGCCCGCGAGCTGTCGAACTGCCCGAGCGGCGAACAGGGCGGCGAGTTGGGTTGGCTCGCACCCGAAGACTGCGCGCCCGAGTTTGCGCGCGAACTGTTCGGCCACGTCGAGGTCGGTGTGCTGCCCCGTCTCGTGCACAGCCGGTTCGGCCTGCATGTGGTCGAGGTGCTGGAACGTGAGGGCGGCGTGCAGCAACCGTTCGAGGCGGTGCGTGGCGCCGTCGCGATGGCGTTGCGCCAGCAAGCCTGGGTGACGGCATTGCGCCAGTGCATGCAGTTGCTGGCGGGTCAGGCACGTGTCGAAGGCGTCGACCTGGACGCGGCCAACACGCCGCTGGTCCAGTAGCCGCCAGCGCCTCAACCCGCGTCAACATGCCCGACGATCTGCTGCAGCGCCTGCGCCGGTTTCACGACGACACCTTCCCCGCCATCGAAGGCCGGTTCCAGGCGCTCGCGAAAGACGGCCAGCATCCAAACATTCTCTTCATCGGCTGCTCCGATTCGCGCTTGGTGCCTTATCTCCTGACAGGCACCGGGCCGGGCGAGGTCTTCATGGTGCGCAACGTGGGCGCATTCGTGCCGCCTCACGACGGTTCGACCGGCTACCACGGCACGGCCGCCGCCATCGAGTTCGCCGTGCTCAAGCTCAACGTCGAGCGCATCATCGTTTGCGGCCACAGCCATTGCGGCGGCATCCGCGCGCTGTACGAAGAGGCCACGCCACAGGCAACGAACCTGCAGGCGTGGCTCGCGCTCGGGCGCGAAGCGGTGCTGCCGGTTCAGTTGACCGCCGAAGCCCTGCGGCGCACCGAGCAGCGTTCGGTGGTGCTGCAACTCGAGCGGCTGATGGGTTACCCGATGGTTCGCCAGCGCGTCGAGGCCGAGCGCTTGACGCTGCACGGCTGGCACTGGGTGATTGAGGATGGTGAAGTTCACGTTTTCGATGTGCGCAGCGGCAACTTCGTGCCGGCATCGGTGGCCCTCCACAGCGGAGACGGGCCGTTCGACGCGGCGCCGGTCTACAGCGGCCGCGCGGCGGGTGCGGGCGAGGCGACGTCGGGATCCGGTCCGGATTCGTGATGGACTATTCCGCGGTTCGCGCGGTCCATGTGGGCTGTGCCGCCATCAGCATCGGCCTGTTCGCGGCGCGGGGTGCGATGCAGTTGGGCGGCGTCGACTGGCGGCGCTGGCGCTGGTTGCGGATCGCGCCGCACGTCAACGACACGGTGTTGCTGGGCGCCGCGGTCACGCTGGCGCTGATGAGCGCCCAATACCCGTTCGCCCAGGCTTGGCTCACGGCCAAGGTGCTCGCCTTGTGTGTCTATGTCGCTCTGGGGAGCGTGGCGCTTGGAAGGGATGTGCCGCCACGCCGACGGCGCGTCGCATTCGCGGCCGCGATCCTGAGCGTGGGCTACATCGTTGCCGTGGCGTTCACCCGATCGGCCAGCCTGGGCCTGTTGTAGCGCTCGTGGCGGGCCGCGGTGAGGGTCAGGTGAACTGCACCGGTTGACCCTGGACATCGAACGGAATGAACCCGTCGATGCTGCCCGACTTGATCGATTCGACCATGCGCTGCAACGGCGCCTCGGCCTCCAGCGAGGTCGGACGGGCGTCGTCGGTGCCGGCGAGCGCGGCGACGAACACGATGTCCCACGCATGATCGAGCTGGCGCGATTCTTCCAGCAGCGTCTCGAACGAATCGAGATCTTCGGGCGCCTTGTCGACGCACATCAAGGGCGTCAGCGTACCGCCCTGCCCGGCCTCGAAGCGCGTGCGCTCCTGGGCCGTGGCGTCGTCCGGCACCCCGGCCGTGGCGAAGACGAACAGCAGACGCTGCGGCTCAGGTTGACCGCGCGCCGCGCGCAAGAGATCGTCGAAGCTCGAAATCGTCATGGTGGTCTTTCGTTCAAGGGATTCGGTTCGTCATCGGGTGTGCAGCAGGAGCGTGACCAGCAAGGTCGAATCCGTCGTCGCTTTCAAGGCGTGAGGCTCGCTGCCGTCGAGCACCACGAGCTGGCCCGCGGCCAGCTTGCAGGTGCGTGACGGTGTCGTGACCACGGTCTCGCCTTCCAGGCACTGCACCGTGATCGCACCCGGCACGCTGTGCTCCGGCAGGCCTTGCCCGGCGGGCAACACCAGACGCATCAACTGCAGCGCCCGGGTTTTCAACAGGCTGGTGGTCACCGCACCGGGCAGCCCGGCACCGAGTGGCCGGACATCGATGATGTCGAGGGGTTGAGCGTGTGGCAATGCCATGGGGTCTCCCTGTGCGATCGGCCTGCTGGCGGGCCTGGGTGCGGGGCGTGCATGCACACGCGTTCCGATTGTCTGCTCTTGTCGGCTCACCGATGATGCAGGGTCAGCAACCGACAAGGTCAGAGGTACCGCGATGACGACATTCCCCGGATTCGATTCTCCTGCCGTCGGCTTCGAAGCGCCGTTCGACATGCTCGAAGCTTGTCATGAACGCATGCGCCGAAGCCTCGGACTGCTGAACCGCCTCGTGGCCCATGTCGACGACCAGGGGCATGACGACATCTCGCGATCAGCGGCATCCGACCTGCTCCGGTATTTCAACCTGGCAGCGCCGCTGCACCATCAGGACGAAGAGCTTCACGTGTTTCCGCTGCTGTCCTGCGGCGACGACGCGGTGCTGGCCGAAATCGTTGCCAAGCTGCAGAGTGACCACCGCCACATGGAGGGCCTGTGGACCCGCCTGCGCAGCGTACTGGGCGTGTGGTCGCACGCCGATGCGGCAGGCGTTGCCAGCGAATCCGTGCGCAGCGACGGGGCGGAGTTCGGTGAACGCTACGCCGCCCACCTGCAGATCGAGGAACGCATCGTCTTTCCGGCGGCGCTGTCACGCATGGACGCGCCGCGCCTGGCCACGATGTCGACCGACATGCAGCGGCGGCGCCTTGTGACCACCCCATTGGGGTGACTGAAGGATCAGCCGCCGCAGGCACCCCCCGAACAGCACGAGCCTGCGCTGGCCCTTGCAGGCGTCGGCGCGCGGCGAATCTCGAGCCTCCAGAGTGCCGGGCCTGCATCCAGGTAGCTGTACTCGAACTGGCCAGGCCATTGCTCGTCCAGCTGGCGACGCAAGGGCGCCGGGTCGTGGTCGTTCACGAGCAGCATCGCGTCACCCGCGTCCAGCGCAGAGAGTCGTTCGAAGATCAGGCCGTGGCGCTGGAACGGCGGGATCTGGCGCACGTCGATGGTCGATGAGGTTGTGGTGTTCATGGATTGGCCTTTCCAGCCGTTGTTGCAGATTCAACTTTCAGAATGCGGTGGCGATCGACGCGTCGTGTCACCCGTCCTTGCCATCGAGCCGTGAGCTCAGCAGCCAAGGTGTGAAGACCCACAGGTAGAGGGCGAATGCGCTGCACCAGGCACCGGCCGCAGCGATCAGAGGCACGGCGTGGGGCACGCTGTTCGGTGCAATGAGCGGCATCAGCGCGCGCAAGAGTGCGGCGGCCAGCACCAGCGCGTAGGCCGCGACCTCGGCCCTCGAAACCCGCAGCGGTCGACCGGTGTGACCGCGTGCGGTGCGGGTGATCATGCCGATGACCAGTCCGCCGGTGGCACCGACCGCGAGCGCATGGACACCCGCCGACACGCTCACGAGCCCCAGTTCGGCCAGCGCGAGCAGCGCGAGACCGACCGGAATCCACGCATACGCGGCGTGCAGCACCCAGAGAATGGGACGCCCGCGTGTGACGAAGGGTCGCCACGTCAGGAACCGGTGCAACTGCAGCGCCGCGGCCAGCCCGAGCGCGGCCGCCGGGAGCGGTCCCGAAGGGGCCAGCACCCAGCAGGCCAGTCCGAGCGCGGTCAGGGCCAGCGTGGGCGCTTCCAGTTTGGGTCGCAGGCGCAACTTCAGCCCGGGCGTGGCGCTGAGCGTGAAGGCCGGGATGACCCGACCGCCCATCACGCATTCGATCATGATGATCAGGGCGAGGCCCGCATGCAGCGCCGTCATCGGTGCCACGTCGACCAGACCCAGAGAGGCCAAGTGGAAGACGGCGTTGGCGCCGGCCAGCAACAGAAGAATGCCCGTCAGCGGCAGGTTGCGACGGTTGCCCGCGCGCAGCAGCACTGCGGTCAGCAGCCCGGCCACCAGCGGCAGGAGCAGCATGTCCAGCGCCGCGTACAGCGGGTACGGCGCCAGCAGCGCCGCGGCGCGTGCCGCCAGCCACAGCAGCGCCAGCGCGCCCAACGTGGCCCCGCGCGGCGTGGCCAGGCCGGTCCATGCCTTGCCGGCCGTCAACAGAAAGCCCACGATGACCGCCGCGGCGAAGCCGAACAGCATTTCGTGCGCGTGCCAGAGCAGCGGCGGCATGGTCATGGGCAGCGCGACCTTGCCCAGCACGATGGCGACCCACAGCGGTATCGACAGCGCGGCAAATGCTGCGGCACCCAAGTAGAACGGTCGAAAACCCAGTCGCAGCACCGGCAGGCCATCGAGAGGCGGTGCGCTCGCCGCAACGGGAGCCGCGGTGAGGATGGGAAGCGGAGTCGAGTTCATGGCGTCGAAGGCGGGGTCGCATCCGATGTTCGGGTGCGGCAGATCTTTAAGATGTATTGACAGTGCATGTTATCGTGTGCCTGAGCGAAAAGCAATACGATCCCTGCATCTTTGAGAAGGCATTGCCGATGAGACTGTCTGACTACAGCGACTACACCTTGCGGGTGCTGATGTACTGCGCGACCCACCCGGACCGTCTCGTGACCATCGCCGAGCTGGCCGACCGGCACCAGGTGTCGAAGAACCACCTGATGAAGATCGTCAACGATCTGGCGCGCCAGGGTGTCCTGGAAACCACCCGGGGGCGTGGCGGCGGCGTGCGCTTGTTGAAGGCGCCATCGGCGATTCGAGTGGGCGACGTGCTGCGCGTTGCAGAGACCGACTTCCGGCTTGTGGAGTGCTTCGACGTTTCCACGGACACATGCACGCTGACGCCGACCTGTCGATTGAAGAAGGTGCTTCGCAACGCCTTGGCGGCTTACTTTGTCGAGCTCGACAGCGTCACACTCGCGGACATCGCGAAACCCGGCAAGGCATCGCCCAAGAACAACGCCATGGCCCACGGCACAGGAGCGCAGAGCCGACCCATCAGCGGGCCGGTGCCGCGGCGCCTGCGGGCGCAAGCCAACTGATCGCCGGTGGGGTCGGCGCTGCGTGCGCTCCGTGGGCTCGGACGGTCACGTGTCTGTGCGTTGCGGCACGCGCCGTCACCCGGACTTGATGCGGATCAACATCTGCGTTGGCGTGGCCCGTCACTATTGATGCATGTTTGGAGCATCTAATAGGCCGTCGCCCACCGCGACGCCCGTGTCGCCGCCGTTCCCGTACACGGGCCCGCCCGGGTTGTGCCAGCCCGTCGTGGCCGCACTGACGCGCGTGGTCGACCCGGAGGTGGCCCTGTCGATCGTCGACGTCGGGTTGGTCTACGGTGTGACGATCACACCGGACACGGCCCGAGTCCGTTTGACGATGACATCGGCTGCCTGCCCGGTCGCCGACATGATCATCGAAGAAGTCGAACACGAACTCGATCGCGTGTTGCCCGCCGGTTGCAGCATCGACGTCGAGTTGTGCCGGGACCCGCCGTGGAGCCCCGAAATGATGAGCGAGCGCGCCCGACGCTTCATGGCGTGGTGAACCCGCCTGCGTCCCGCCGAACAAGGCGAACGATCAAGCCGCGCTCGTTCGCTACGGCGCTCGCCAGACCCGTGTTGACGCTGCTGGTCACGGCCTCGGTGTTGGCCGCCGTGGCCGGCGGTCTGCTGCGCGCCGGCGTGCACGCCCCCACGCTGACCCATCCGGTGTTCGGCCACGCGGCTGTTGCGCATGCGGCGCTGATGCTGTCGGGATTCTTCGGGACCGTCATTGCAATCGAACGTGCCGTGGCGATCAAGTTGCGATGGGCATTCGCGGTGCCGCTGGCGTCCGGCAGCGCGAGCTTCTTCGTTCTCGGCGGCCATGCCGACAACGCAGCTTGGGTGTGGGTTGCGGCCGCGCTCGTCTTCGTCGCCGTCAATCTGGTTCTGGTGTTTCGTCAGCGCGCTTCCCACACGGCGTTGTTGCTGCTGGGTGCCGTCGCATGGCTGGTCGGGAATCTCCTGTTCGCGACGGACCTGCGTGTTGGTTCGGCGTTGCCGTGGTGGTTCGCCTTTCCGGTGCTGACCATCGCGGCCGAGCGGCTCGAGATGACACGTTTGATGCGTCGGCATCCATGGGCACCTGCCTCGCTGATCGCGGTGCTGCTCGCGCTGTTGTCCGGCGCGGCGCTGTCCGCGGTGGCACCTGCACAGGGTGGTGTCCTGTTCGGTCTCGCGCTGGCAGCGCTCGCCGCGTGGCTGGGCGTGTTCGACATCGCTCGCCGCACGGTCTTCGCGCGCGGCCTGAGCCGCTACATGGCGCTCTGCCTGCTGGCCGGCTACGGGTGGCTGGGCGTGGCGGGTCTGGCGTGGTCCGGCATGGCGTTGGGATATCCGGGTCGCGACATGGCCTTTCACGCGCTCGGGCTTGGATTCATCGTGAGCATGGTGATGGGGCATGCGCCCGTCATCCTGCCGGCCGTCGCTCGCATCAAGCTGCGCTTCGGACCCTGGTTCTACATCCCGCTCGCGTGGCTCCACGCCTCCTTGCTGCTGCGCGTGTTCGGCGGCAGCTTCGATCAGCAACTGCTGGTGCTCGGTGCGGAGCTGAACGCCATCGCGCTGGTCGTCTTTGCAGTGACGCTGGTCGGTTCGGCGATTGCATCGCGCGCGCGGCGACCGCGAGCATGACCTGGATCAACACGGCGCAGCGGCATCGTCCGCAAGATGCATGCGCTTGCGCGCCATCGGCTTCAAACTGACATGACCCACCTCACTGACCCTGCCAACAGCATCCCCACCGACCTGCTCGCCTTGCTGCGGACCAGCGGACTCACCACGTTCAGCCTCGGCGGGCGGACCCTGCTGCCGATCGTCCAGGGCGGGATGGGGGTCGGCGTGTCGGCGCATCGGCTGGCGGGCAGCGTCGCCGCGCTGGGCGCCATGGGCACGATCTCGTCGGTCGACTTGCGGCGCCATCATCCTGACCTGATGGAGCGCACGCGCGGGCTCGCTCCCGGCGCGGCGGCCACGCTGGCCGCCAAGACGGCCATCAACGACGCCAACCTCGAAGCGCTGGAGCGTGAGATCCGGGCGGCCCGGGTGTTGTCCGGTGGACGCGGTCTGCTGGCCATCAACGTCATGCGTGCCGTGAGCGAGTACGGCCCGTCGGTCACCAAGGCGCTCGAATCCGGCATCGACGCGGTGGTGGTCGGCGCCGGCCTGCCGCTCGATCTGCCGGAGCTGGCGCAAGACCATCCCGCCGCATTGCTGGTGCCCATTCTGTCCGACGCGCGCGGCGTGCAGCTCGTGCTGCGCAAATGGGAGCGCAGGAAGCGCCTGCCCGATGCGATCGTGATCGAGCATCCACGCCTGGCCGGTGGGCACCTCGGTGCAGCGAAGGTCGCCGACCTGAACGATCCGCGCTTCGAGTTCGAGAACGTCATCCCGCAGGCCATCGAGTTTCTGCGCGCAGCGGGTATCGAAGGCAAGGTGCCGCTGATCGCGGCGGGCGGCATCCGCTGCTTCGAAGACATCGCCCGCGTGCAGGCCCTGGGCGCGGCCGCCGTGCAACTCGGCACGCCGTTCGCGGTCACGCTGGAATGCGACGCACACGCCGAATTCAAGCGCGTGCTCGCCCAGGCCCGCGAAGAAGACCTGGTCGAGTTCACCAGCGTGGCCGGCCTGCCGGCGCGCGCGGTGATGACGCCCTGGCTGCAGAGTTACCTCGCGGCCGAGACCAGGCTGAAGAGCGTGGCCCACGTGAAGCCGCGCTGCACGCTCGCGTTCGACTGTCTGGCGCAATGCGGGCTGCGCGACGGCCTGGCGGGTTGGGGACAGTTCTGCATCGACAAGCAACTCGCCGCGGCCCTTTGCGGCGACGTCAAAAAGGGCCTGTTCTTTCGCGGTGTCGGTGCCTTGCCGTTCGGCCAGGAGATCCGCGGCGTGCGGGAACTGATGCAATGCTTGATGACTCGCAGCCAGGAAGCCGTCGTCGCCTGAACCAAACCAGCGGATCACCCACCCATGAAGACCACCGAACAAACGACTTCACCGACACTGCAGAACCTGCCCGCACAGGACATCAGCACGGAAGTCCTGCTGGAGAAGTATGCGAAGGGGCAGGAAACGTCGATCGCGGCCGTGAACCAGCGCGTCGCGCATGCCCTCGCGCAAGCCGAAGTGCCGGCGCAGCGCGCACATTGGGAAGCGCGTTTCGCCGAAGCGCTGCGTGCCGGCTTCGTGCCGGCCGGGCGCATTCAGTCGGCGGCGGGCACGGGGCTGTCTGCCACGCTGATCAACTGCTTCGTGCAACCGGTGGGGGATTCGATTTCGCAGGTCGAGGACGGGCATCCCGGCATTTACACCGCCCTGACCGAAGCCGCCGAGACGATGCGCCGGGGCGGCGGCGTGGGCTACGACTTCTCGCGCATCCGCCCGCGGGGCGCATGGGTCGGCAGCACGCAGAGCAGCGCCTCGGGCCCGGTGAGCTACATGCGCGTCTTCGATCGCTCGTGCGAGACGGTCGAGTCGGCCGGCGCGCGCCGCGGCGCGCAGATGGGTGTGCTGCGCTGCGACCACCCCGACATCGAGGAATTCATCCGCGCCAAGGACGGCGGCGACCTGAAGAACTTCAACCTCTCGGTCGGCGTCACCGATGCGTTCATGGAAGCGGTGCAGGACGGCACTGAGATCAAGCTCGTGCACCGTGCCGAACCCGGTATGGCGCAGAAGGACGCAGGCGCGTACCAGGAAGGCCCGTCCGACGGTGGCCTCTGGGTCTATCGCCAACGGCCGGCGCGCGAGTTGTGGGATCAGATCATGCGGTCCACCTACGATCACGCCGAGCCCGGTGTGCTCTTCCTCGACCACATCAACCGCGACAACAACCTGTCGTACTGCGAAAGCATTGCGGCCACCAACCCCTGCGCCGAACAGCCGCTGCCACCCTATGGCTGCTGCTGTCTCGGCTCGATCGACCTGACCCGATTCGTGCGCGAGCCCTTCGAGAGCAGCGCGCACTTCGACGAGGCCGCGTTCGCGGGCGTGGCGCGGGTGGCCACGCGGATGCTCGACAACGTGCTCGACGTGACGATCTGGCCGCTGCCGCAACAGCACGAAGAGGCGCGCAGCAAGCGCCGCGTCGGGCTCGGATTCACCGGCCTGGGTGACGCGCTGGTGATGCTGAACCTTCGCTACGACGCCGAGCCGGCGCGCGCGATGGCACGCCGCATCGCCGAGCTGATGCGCGATGCGGCCTACGAGGCGTCGGTCGAATTGGCGAAGGAGCGCGGCGCGTTCCCGCTCTTCAACGCCGATCTGTACCTCACGGGCACGACCTTCGCCTCGCGCCTGCCGCAGGCGCTGCGTGATCGCATCCGCGCGCACGGCCTGCGCAATTCTCACCTGCTGTCGATCGCGCCCACCGGCACCATCAGCCTGGCCTTTTCCGACAACGCCAGCAACGGCATCGAGCCGGCGTTCAGCTGGAGCTACACGCGCAAGAAACGCATGCCCGATGGCAGCGTCAAGGAATACGCGGTCGAAGACCACGCTTGGCGCCTGTATCGCCACCTCAAGGGCAGCACCGCGGCGCTCACACCGGCGTTCGTCACGGCGCTCGAGATGAGCGCGCAGGCTCACGAGGCGATGGTCGCCGCGGTCGCGCCCTGCATCGACACGGCGATCTCCAAGACCGTGAACGTGCCGGCCGACTATCCCTACGCCGACTTCCAGCACCTTTACCTCGACGCCTGGCAATCGGGTCTGAAGGGCCTGGCCACCTACCGGCCCAACAGCGTGCTGGGTTCGGTGCTGAGCGCCACGGCCGTCGCCGGGGCCGAGCCCGCGGCGCCGCTGCGCATCGACGATGCGAACCGGCGCCTGGCGCTCGACCGACTGCCCGCGCCGGTGCTGTCGTCGCTGCGCTGGCCGGGGCGGCCGGAGCTGCCGTCGGGCAACCCGGCCTGGACCTTCATGGTCCACCATCCGTTCGGCGACTTCGCGCTGTTCGTCGGCGAACTGGCCGCACCCGATGGCGGGCCTTCGCAACCTTTCGAGGTCTGGGTCAACGGTGCCGAACAACCGCGGGGCCTGGGCGCACTCGCCAAGACGCTGTCGATGGACCTGCGTGCCAACGACCCCGCGTGGCTGCAGCTCAAGCTCGACGCGCTCGCCACGGTGGCCGAGGAGCGCGCCTTCGAGATGCCTTTCCCGCCGCACGGCGAACGACGCCTGTTCCCCGGCGTGGTGGCCGCCACCGCGGCGGTGATCCGCTGGCGCTGCGAGCAGCTGAAGGCGCTGCCGCGCCTCGGCCGCACCGGCCCGACGCCGGTGATGGATGCGATGTTCAGCATCACCGAGCCGCTCACCGGCCCGTCGGGAACGCTCGCATGGGCGGTCGACGTCGACAACCCCGCGACCGGCGAGCAGTTCACGCTGACGCTCAAGGAAGTGACCTTGCCCGGCCCCGACCGCACGACCGTGACGCGGCCCTGCGCGGTCGGCTTCTCGGGCAACTACCCGCGCGCCCTCGATGGGCTGGCGCGGCTGCTGTCGCTCGACATGCGCGTGATCGATCCGGCCTGGATCGGCATGAAGCTGCGCAAGCTCCTGAACTATGCCGAGCCACTCGGCCACTTCATGGCCTTCGTGCCAGGGCTGCCGCACCGCGAACGCCGCCAGCAGACTTGGCCGTCGACCGTGGCCTACATGGCGCGCCTGATCATTCACCGCTACGCGATGCTCGGTGTGCTCAACGAGGCGGGCTACCCGCTGCGCGACATGGGCGTGCTCGAGTCGTCGGGCGAAGCGCCCGACCGCGGCCCGATGCTGGCCGGCAGGGTCTGTCTCGAATGCGGCAACGCAACCGTCATTCACAAGGACGGCTGCGACTTCTGCACCGCCTGTGGCGATGTCGGTCAGTGCGGGTGACGACCACGAACCCGCGCATGAATTCAGGAAGCAGGGAGTAGTCGTCCGGCGGCGCCAGCATCGGGCTTCACCGGGCGTCACCACGCCGGCAGAGTTGCGTTGCAGCCCCAATGAGAAGAACCCCGGAAAGCCGGGCTGCAAGCCACTTTCCGGGGTCTCTATCGGATAGGCCCCGAGTGACTCGACCACTCGACCTGCGGATCAAGAGACGGAAATCGGCCCTGTCGGGCCGACACGTCGGCCGCAGCGGTCCTCGTTAGCCGGCGCCTTGCGACAGCGGCGGTTGCCAGCCGCCGCCGAGGGCACGGAACAGCGCGACGCTGGCGCTCAGTTGCGCCTGGCGATTGCGCACCAGGTCGAGCTGCGCGGCGGCGGCGCTGCGCTGCGCGTCGAGCAGGTCGAGGTGGCCCGAGTAGCCCGAGTCGTAGCGTGCCCGCGCGAGCTTCAGCGCGTTCGCCGCGGCGCGGTCGGCGCGTTCCAGGTCGGCCTGCGACTCGCGCGCGGCCTGCGCGTCGGAGAGGGCATCGGCGACATCCTTGAACGCATCCTCGACCACGCCGCGCCAGGCGCCCTGCGCCTCGCGGTGCGCCGCGGCGGCCCGGTCGGTGCGCGCCGCGAGGTGGCCGCCGTCGAACAGCGGTTGCGCGAGCCCGAGGCCGATCGACCAGATGCGCGACGGAGTCTTCAGCAGGTTGCCGAGTTCGGCGCTCTCGGCGCCAAACCCGCCGGTCAATGACACTGCCGGCAGCTGCTCGGCGCGCGCGACGCCGATGCGCGCGCTCGCCGCCGCGAGCTGCTGCTCGGCGCTGCGCACGTCGGGGCGGCGTTCGAGCAGCGCCGAGGGCAGGCCGGCCGGCGGTTGCGGCGGCAGCGGCAGGCCCTGCAGCGGCGCCTCGGCGAGTGTCAGGTCGAGCTGACCGACGAGCACGCCGAGCTGCGTCTGCAGCGAAGCGCGCTGACGCATCAGTTCGCGCAGCAGAACCGCCGAGGCGGCGCGCAAGCCCTCGCCCTGCTCGACATCGAGCTGCGAACCGGTGCCGCTCTTCAGGCGCAGGCTCAGCAGGCGCAGGCCCTCCTCGCGCGTCGCGAGCGTCGCGCGGGTCAGCGCGACCTGCTCATCGAGCGCGCGCAGCCCGAACCAGACCTGCGCCGTGAGCGCCGCGACCGTGAGCTGCACGGTGTCGCGGGCATGGACGCTCGCAAGCAGTTGCGCGCGCGCAGCCTCGCGACCGCGTCGCAGGCGGCCCCAGAAGTCGATCTCGAACGAGGCCGCGAGGCCGAGTTGGTAGGCGTTGCCGGTCGCGCCGTTCGGCGGCAGCGCGAGCGGGCTGACGCGCGCGCGGCCGGCGCTCGCGTTCAGGTCGAGCCGCGGCAGCAACGCGGCGCCGGCCTGGCGCGCGACCGCATCGGCCTGCTCGACGCGCGCGGCCGCCTGCTCGAGATCGCGATTGCGTTCGATCGCCTGCGCGACGAGGCGGTCGAGCTCGGGCTGGCGGTAGAGCGTCCACCACTGGGGCGCGAGCTCGCTGCCGCTCCCGGCGGTGGCGCCCGGGTACTGCGCCGGCAGCGCGAGCGCGGGCCGCTGGTGGTCCGGCCCGACCGCGCAGCCGGCGAGCATCAGCGTCGTTGCGGCCGCGCAGGCGACCAGCGCCACGGCGATCGAGAGCTCCAGACGCCCCGGTTTCATGCGGGCCTCCCGTCGCCGCTGGCGTCGGGCCGTGCCTCCGCCCCGGCGTGATGTGCGTGCTTCGGCCGCGGCTTCCTCGCCAGCAGCGTGAAGAACAGCGGCACGAAGATCGGCGCGATGAAGGTCGCCACGATCATCCCGCCGAACACGCCGGTGCCCATCGACTGCCGCGCCGCCGCGCCGGCGCCGGTCGCGGTGACCAGCGGCACGACGCCGAACACGAACGCGAGCGAGGTCATCACGATCGGCCGGAAGCGCAGCCGGGCGGCCTCCTTCGCAGCCTCGATCGCGTTCTTGCCGGCCTCCATGCCCTGCATCGCGAACTCGGCGATCAGGATCGCGTTCTTCGCGGCGAGGCCGATCAGCACCACCAGCCCGATCTGGAAGTAGATGTCGTTCTCCATGCCGCGCAGCCAGACGAACAGCAGCGCGCCGAGCAGCGCGAACGGCACCGCCAGCACCACCGCGAACGGCACGCCCCAGCGTTCGTAGAGCGCCGCGAGGATCAGATAGACCATCACGATCGCGAAGCCGAACGCGAAGATCGACGCGCTGCCGGTGCGCTTCTCCTGGAACGCCTGGCCGGTCCAGGCCATCGTGTAACCGGGCGGCAGGCTCGCCTTCGCGACCTGCTCGACGACGCGGATCGCCTGGCCGGAGCTGTAGCCCGGCTTCGCGCCGCCGAGCACGCGCGCGCCGACGAAGCCGTCGTAGCGCTGCAGCTGCTCCGGCCCGATCACGCTGTCGACCCGGATCAGCGCCTTCAGCGGCAGCATCTGCCCGCTCGTCGCCGAACGCACGTGGATGTTGCCGAGGTCTTCGGGCCGGGCGCGGAACGGCGCGTCGGCCTGCACCGTCACGCGGTACGTGCGACCGGCCTTGTTGAAGTCGTTGACGTACAGCGAACCCATCTGCGCCTGCAGCGCGGCGAACACGTCATCGGTGGCGACGCCGAGCGCCATCGCCTTCTCGCGGTCGACCTCGACCTGCAGCTGCGGCACCGTCGGCCGGAAGAAGGTGTTGACCTGGTCGAGCTCGGGATGCCGCTGCAGCGCCTGGATGAAGTCGTTGGTGACCTGTGCGAGACGCTGCGGATCAGGGTCGTTGCGCGCCTGCACGAAGACCTCGAAGCCGCCGGCCTGCGAGAGCCCCTGGATCGCCGGCGGGTTGAATGCGAACGCGAGGCCGTCGGCCAGCGCGAAGCCCTTGCCGCTGACTTCGGCGGTGAGCTGGTCCGAGGTCTGCTCGCGGTCGCCCCAGGGCACCATCGGCAGGAACATCGTCGCCGAGTTCGCCTTGGCGCCGCCGCCGATGAAGTCGAAGCCGTTGACGCTGAAGAAGCTCTCGACCGCCTTGTTCCTCTCCATCATGTGGCGCAGCTGTTCGGTGGTGCGCGTGGTGCGCTCCAGCGTCGCGCCGTCGGGCAGCACCGCGACCGCGACGATGTAGCCTTGGTCCTCGGGCGGCACGAAGCTGCTCGGCACGCGCCACAGCAGCGCCGCGCAGCCGGCGATCACGAGCGCGAAGAACACGAGCGAGAGCACGCGGTGCCGCAACGCGAAGTCGACACCGCGTTCGAAGTGCCCGGTGACCCACGCGAAGCCGCGGTTGAACGGCCTGAAGAGCCGCACCTGCCAGTCGCGCTCGGCGTGCCAGGTCGGCTCGAGCAGCAGCGCGCAGAGCGCCGGCGTGAGGGTCAGCGCGACCACGCCCGAGAGCACCACCGCGATCGTCACCGTGACCGCGAACTGTCGGTACAGCTGGCCGGCGATGCCGCCGAGGAACGCGACCGGGATGAACACTGCGCACAGCGCCAGCACGATACCGATCACCGCGCCCTGGACCTCGCGCATCGCCTCGATCGCGGCCGCCACCGGCGCCATCTTCTCGGTGCGGATCAGACGCTCGACGTTCTCGAGCACGACGATCGCGTCGTCGACCACGATACCGATCGCCAGCACCATCGCAAAGAGGGTCAGCGTGTTGATCGAGAAGCCGAACAGCCACAGGCCTGCGAAGGTGCCGATCAGCGAGACCGGCACCGCGAGCATCGGGATCAGCGTGGCGCGCCAGGTCTGCAGAAACACGAACACCACGATCAGCACGATCACCGCGGCGTCGAGCATCGTGTGCAACACCTCGTTGATCGAGGCCGAGACGAAGCGCGTCGTGTCGTACGGAACCGAGTAGTCGAGGTCGGGCGGGAAACGCTCCTGCTTCAGTTCGCCCATGCGCGTCTTCACCGCATCGCCGACCTGCAGCGCGTTCGCGCCCGAGGCGAGGAACACCGCGATCGCGATCGCGGGCTGGCCGTTGATGCTGTTGGTCGCGTCATAGCTCTGGGCGCCGAGTTCCACGCGGGCCACGTCCTTCAGGCGCAGCGTGCCGGTCGGGCCTGCATGGGTGGTGCCGGCGCGAATGATGATTTCGCCGAACTGCTCGGCGTCGAGCAGCCGGCCGCGTGTCGTCACCGTGTATTCGATCTGCTGGCCCTTCGGCGAGGGCTCGGCGCCGATCTTGCCGGCCGCGAACTGCGCGTTCTGCGCGTTCACCGCGGCCTGGATGTCGCGCGTCGTCACTCCAAGGCGCGCCATGCGATCGGGGTGCAGCCACAGGCGCATCGAGTAGTCGCGTGCGCCGAAGACGAACACGTCGGCCACGCCCTTCACGCGCTTGACCTCGTCGACGACGTTCTGGGTCGCGTAGTTCGAGATGTAGATCTGGTCGTAGGTGCTCTTCGGCGAATTCAGCGCCATCACCAGCAGGAAGTTGTTCGAGGCCTTGCGCACCGTCACGCCCTGACGCCGCACCTCGTCGGGCAGGCGCGGCGTGGCGAGCTGCACGCGGTTGTTGACGTCGAAGGTGGCCTTGTCGATGTCGGTGCCGACCTCGAAGGTCACCTGGATCTCGCTCTGCCCGTTCGAGGCGGAGGTCGAGCTGTAGTACAGCAGGTTCTCGACACCCGAGAGCTGTTCCTCGATCGGCGCGGCGACGGTCGATGCGAGCGTCTGCGCCGAGGCGCCGGGGTAGGTCGCGGTGACGGTGACGACCGGCGGCGCGATCTCGGGGTACTGCGCGATCGGCAGGATCTTCAGCGCGACCGCGCCCGCCAGCACGATGATGATCGAGAGCACCGCGGCGAACACCGGGCGTTCGATGAAGAAGCGGGAGAACATGGTGCGGTTCCTTCAGCGTGGTGCGCTCGCGGGCGCAGATGCAGGCGCCGAAGCCGCATGCGGCTGCACCGGCGATCCGGGTCGCAGCTTCATCAGGTTGTCGACGATCACCGGATCGCCTTCCTTCAGCCCCTTGCGCACCGCCCAGCCTTCGCCGACCCAGCCGCCGACCTCGATCGACGCGGGAACAGCCTTGCCGTCTTTCACGGTCCAGACGGCCTTGCCGCGCTCGCCGTTCATCACCGCCGCCTGCGGCACGACGAAGGCCGGCTCCTCGCCGGCACGGACCTGCGCGCGCACGAACTGGCCCGGCAGCACCGCGAGGTCGGCATTGCGGAACTCGGCGCGCAACTGCACCGTGCCGAGTTGCGGATCGACGGTCGAGCCTTCGAAGTTCAGCTTGCCGACCGTGCCGAGCGGCCGGCCCTCGGCCGAGAGCAGCCTCACCTCGCCTGCATGGCCGCTGCGCAGCCGCGCGAGTTCGGCTTCGGAGAACGAGAAGCGCACCCAGATCGGGTCGGTCTGCGTGACGCGTGTCAGCAGGCCGTCGGTCGGGCTCACGAGGCTGCCCTGCGACTTCTCGGCGCGCCCGGTCAAGCCCGCGATCGGCGCCGCGACGCGCGTGTACGAGAGGTTCAACTGCGCCTGCCGCACCTGCGCCTGCGCGACGCCGACGGCCGCCTCGGCGAGGTGCAGCGTCGAACTGGCGTCGTCGTACTCGCGCTGACTGATCGCGTGCTGCTCGGCGAGCGGCCCGAGCCGCTTCGCCTCGCGCTGCGCCTGCGCAAGCCTGGCCTGTTCCTGCGCGAGCACGGCGCGGGCCTGCGCGAGCGCGATCTCGAACGGCGCCCGCTCGATCACGAACAGCGGTGCATCGACCTTCACGCGATCGCCCTCGCGGTAACGCTGCTGCTCGATCAGCCCGGTGACGCGCGCGCGCACCTCGACTTCCTTCGAGCCCTCGGCGCGGCCGACCGCCTCGATCAGCACCGGCACGCTCGTGCTGTGCGCGGCGAGCACCGCGACCGGCATCGCCGGCGGTGCGCTGGCGGATGTCTCGGCGCTTTGCAGCCGGTCGCACGCACAGAGGGTGGCCGCGAGAGCCAGCAGGCTCGTCGCCATCGCGACGTGCCGCACGAGGAAGTAGAGAGTGAGGTGCGGCATGACAATCGTGCTCCTTGCGCGTTCTCGACCCGTGAGGCGGCCCGACCCCGGACGCCGGGCGCCGAGACGTCGACCGCTGCAGTGCCCCGCTCCGCCGCGGGCCTCATCACGGGAAAGCGAGCACCTTAGGGCGCCGGCCCCGCGCTTGACAGGACCGAAAACGCCTCGTCGATCAGGGCCACTCCGCGCGCCGAGTGGTATCGCGCGATCGGCGCGAAGCGGACCTTGGGAGCGGCGCCCCCGCGGGCCCAGCATTCGGCCCCGAGGAGACTCGTGATGAAGCCATCGACGCGTGTTCAGGTGCTTGTTCCGTTGCTTGTCCGGACCGGCTCGATCGCCTGCCGCGCTGGTGCGGACCGGGGATCGCAATGACGCCGGCGAGCGTCGTGTTCGTCGGCGGCCTGATCGCCGCTGCGCTCGACATCGTCTTCGCGTGCAGCTACTGGGCGCTGCGCCGCGACGTGCCGGTGCAGCGCGTGCTGCAGTCGGTGGCGGCCGGTCTGCGCGGGCCGGCGAGCTTCAGCGGCGGCATCGCGACCGCCGCGCTCGGCCTGTTGCTGCACGTGCTGATCGCGCTCGGCATGGCGTACGCGTACTACTTCGCGGCGAAGGCGTGGCCGGCGCTTTGGCACCAACCCTGGCTTGGCGGCCTCGGCTACGGCCTGCTGCTGTATGCGGTGATGACCTTCGTCGTCGTCCCGCTCTCCGCCGCGGCGCCATCGAGCACGCGCGACCCGCTGTGGACCGCGCTGAGCGTCGCCGCGCATGTGCTGCTGGTCGGGTGGCCGATCGCGTTCGCCGCGCGGCGCGCGCTTGCGTGAGCGCGCTTCGGCCAGGACATGCCAGTGCATCCGCATCCCGATGTCGCCCCCGAGGTGGTCGACCGCCTGCGGCGCATCTGCATGCGCCTGCCCGGGGCGAGCGAAGAGCGGGCCTGGGTCGGCACGCGCTGGGCGGTGCGCCGCAAGGTGTTCGCCCATCTGCTGCACATCGAGGGCGGCTGGCCGCCGGCCTACGCGCACGCAGCGCACGCGCGCGGCCCGCTCGACGTGCTGACCTTCCGCTCCCCCGCGGCCGAGTTCAACGCCTACAGCTTCGCTGCGCCACCGTTCTTCCGCCCGGGCTGGTGGCCGAACATCGTCGGCATGGCGCTCGACACCGCCGCCGACTGGGAGGAGGTCGAGATGCTCGTCGTCGCGAGCTGGCGCGTGCTCGCGCCGAAGCGGCTGCTGGCGGCGGCCGGCGACGACGCGCTGCCCGGCGCCGATCCCCCGGGATGAATCGAGCGTGCCGGTCAGGCCGGCACCGCGAGCGCGGCCGCATGCTCGCGCACGAGGCGCGCGAGCACCTGCACGCCGGCGCGGATCGAGCTCTCGTGGCAGCAGCCGTAGCCGAGCACGAGCGCGGGCCGGTCGGGCCGCGGCACGGACCAGCAGTCGCCGGCGCAGAAGAAACGCATCGAATGCGCCTGCGCGGTGCGCAACAGCGCGCGCTCGTCGGTGCCGGGCGGCAGATCGAGCATCAGGTGCAGACCGGCCGCGACGCCGCCGATGCGCAGCCCCGGCAGGTGCTCGTGCAGCGCGGCCACGAGCAGATCGCGCCGCAGGCGATAGACCGGGCGCATGCGGCGCAGGTGGCGCTCCATCTCGCCGGTGTTCAGGAACTCGGCGAACGCGAGCTGCTCGAGCGTCGGCGAGCCGCCATCCATGCGCTGCTTCAGTTGCCCGAAGCCTTCGACGAGTCGCTGCGGCGCCATCAGCCAGCCGAGCCGCAGCGCCGGCGAGAGGTTCTTGCTCGCGGTGCCGATGTAGATCACGCGCTCGGGCGCCAGGCCCTGCAGCGCGCCGAGCGGCTCGCGGTCGTAGCGGTATTCGGAGTCGTAGTCGTCCTCGATCACGAGCGCGTCGTTCGCGGCAGCCCACGCGAGCAGCGCGGCGCGGCGGTCGGCCGTCATGCCGGCGCCGGTCGGGTACTGGTGCGCCGGCGTGACGACGACGGCGCTCGCGCCGCTGCGCTGCAACGGCTCGATCTGCATGCCGCGGCTGTCGACGGGGATCGGGTGCGCCGCGATGCCGAGCTCGCGCAAGCGCCGCGGCACGGCGCCGTAGCCCGGGTCCTCGCACGCCACGTCGGTGACGCCGCGTTCCTTCAGCAGTCGCGCGACGAGGTCGATGCCCTGCGCGAAGCCGTTGCACATCACGACGTTGCCGGCGTGGCCGACGGTCGCGCGCGAGCGCCCGAGAAAGGCCGCGACTGCGGCGCGCGCCGCCGGTGCGCCGCGCGGGTCGGGGTAGCGGAACACGTCGGAGGCAGCGCTGCCGATCGTGCGCCGCAGGCAGGCGAGCCATGCCCGCCGCGGGAACGCGTGCGGGTCGGGCGAGCCGGGCTGGAAGTCGTAGCGGCAGGGGTGCGAGGGTGCGGGTTCGGCGACCGGCGCGTGCGACGCCTCGGCGCCGATCGGCGCGACGCGCGTGCCCGAGCCGGCGGTCGCGGTGAAATAGCCTTCGGCGGTGAGCTGCTCGTAGGCCTCGACGACGACCCCGCGCGAGACGCCGAGGTCGTGCGCGAGCGACCGCGTCGAGGGCAGCAGCATGTGCGCCGTGAGCCGGCCGATCCGGACTGAAGTGCGAAGCTGGCGCTCCAACTGCACGTGCAGCGGCACGTCGCTGTTGCGGTCGATCGGGATCAGGAGTTCGGTGCCGAGCTGGGACTTCATGGGTTTGTCGAACGGGACGCACGCTGCGCGCGCGCCCCTGTCTGCGATCGGAAAGAACGCCACGCTAGGCCGAGTCGCCCCGCCTATCAAGGGGAGAGAACGTAACCCGTTGTCGCAACCGGTCTTTGCGGCGCGGCCGCCGCTCAGGTCTCGACGATCGCGGCGTGCTGTTGCGCCTGCATGTGAACACGACGATCGAGGTGGGTGGTTCTCGACAGGTTCGTTGCCGCGACCGGCGCGTTGTGCCACGGGCCACACCCGGCCGCGGCGAATTCCTTGGTCTCGGCGAAGGGACCGTCCAGCATGCAGGGCATGCGGCGGTCGTTGCGAGACGGGGCGTTCAGGTTGTCGGGGGTTTCCATGGTGGCATGGTCCAAAGCGCGCACCGTAGAGGCCGCCGCAGGCCGTCGCAAGGACCGCTTCGCGCCGCACCGAGCAGACCATTCGCGCGACGCCGCCCGACCACGCCAGCGATGGACCTGCGGCTGCGTCTGCGGCTGCGTCTGCGTCTGCGTCTGCGTCTGCGTCTGCGTCTGCACGAGGGTCGATTCGGTTGGTCGTCGTTCGTCGTCGAATCACGCCACGCTTGTTACTCACACCGTCAGGCGGGCGGCGATAGCCTGACCCTCAGAGCACACCGAATCAACCAAGGACTGAACCATGCTTGCCTGGACGAACGCGCTGCGCGCGCACTACCGCTGGATCATCGTGGCCGCGGGCGGCGCGCTCGGCTGCGTGGCGATCGGCGGTCTGTTTTCACTGCCGGTGTTCCTGCGGCCGATCGCGCAGGACACGGGGTGGTCCACCACGGGGATCTCCACCGCGATGACGCTCGCCTTCGTGGCGCTCGCGCTCGGCAGCATCGCCTGGGGCTACCTCTCCGACCGCGTAGGCCCGCGCATCGTGGTCCTGGCCGGCTCCTTGCTGCTCACCACCGGTCTCGCGCTGGCCAGCCTGGCGACATCACTCGTGGCGTTCCAGCTGTTGTTCGGCGCGGTCGTCGGCTTCGGCGCGGCGGCGATCTTCGCGCCGATGATGGCGTGCGTCACCGGGTGGTTCGACACGCGGCGCAGCTTGGCGGTGTCACTGGTGTCGGCCGGCATGGGCATGGCGCCGATGACGATGTCGCCGCTGGCAGCGTGGCTGGTGCAGAGCCACGACTGGCGCACTTCGCTGCAGATCATCGCGGCCCTGGTGGCAATCATCATGCTGCCCATGGCGTCGCTGGTGCGCCGCCCGCCCGCACTGGCGCAAGCCGCGTCCGCAACGGCAACGGCAACGGATGCTGTGCATGAGCCGGCCTTGTCCGTCGGGCGAGCCATGCGCTCTGCGCCGTTCCTGATCCTGGTGACAACGAGCTTTCTGAGCTGCGCAACCCACTCGGGGCCGATCTTCCACACCGTGAGCTACGCCGTCACGTGCGGCATCCCGCTGATGGCCGCGGTGTCGATCTACAGTCTGGAAGGGCTCGCGGGCATGGGCGGCCGCCTCGTGTTCGGACTGCTGGGCGACCGCTTCGGGGCCGCGCGCGTTCTGGTGCTGGCGCTGCTCGCCCAGGCGATCGTGGTGCTGGGCTACGTGGTCGCGCGCGAGCTGGGGAGCTTCTACACCGTCGCTGCATTGTTCGGCTTCACCTATGCCGGCGTCATGCCGCTGTTTGCCGTGATCGCGCGCGAGAATTTTCCGCTGCACATGATGGGCACGGTGATCGGCGGAACCACGATGGCCAGCAGCCTCGGGATGGCGCTGGGACCCGCGCTGGGCGGGCTGATCTACGACACGTTCTCCAGCTACGCGTGGCTCTTTATCGGCGCGTTCTCGCTGGGCATCGGGGCCTTCCTGTCCGCGCTTGCGTTCACGCGGCTGCCGCGACGGCAGATGACGGCCGCGGTGGCCTGAGCGACCAGCCTGGACGGCCACGACCGGCGCCGTCGACCACGCGCGAAGCCACCCGTCTGCCAGCAGTCGCCTTTCGACCCGTTGCAGTCCGTGGCGGAGCCGAGGCTTGCGCCCTGGAGCCGACGCTCATTGCTGACGTTGAGCCCCGGACTGAACTTCATCTGTCGGTCCCGGTGATCGGTGGCTGCTCAGCGGCCACTCGAGCGTTTCCCGAAGGCTGCATGACCTGGCTTTGCTTGGCTTTGCTTGGGTCCGCCCGCGGATGGCATTTGTCGTGTCACTGATGCCCGCCGCCGGCCGACCCGCAGGTCCCTTTCGGTGAGAACGTACTCTGAATGATCGCCGAGTCGCTGAACCGCCAAGTCAATGAACGCGCGCGCTCGCGCAGGCTGCGATGACCTGCTCCCGAAATAGACGAAGTAGCTGGCGTAGTCGGGCATGTGCTCCACCAAGGTGGGGACCAACTGACCCGACCGAATATAGGGCGCCGCAGTCACCCCCGCGAGCTGCCCCAGCACCTTGCCTGCCAAGACCGCCTGCAGTTCAAACAGCTCGTCGTTGCTGCAAATGGCTGGCACGACGGGCTGGTCGACCGCTTCATCGCCGACCTTCACTCGCCAGGGAAGCACCCTTCCCGTACTGGGATGACGATAGGCGCTGCACAGGTGCGAGGCCAAGTCAGCAAGCGAGCCCGGCACACCGTGCCGCTGAAAGTACGAAGGTGCGCCGCAGATCGGCAGCTGCACGGGAAACAGCCGCCTCGCAATGACACCGTCATGCGGCGACGGGCCGAGGCGAAAGCCAACGTCCACGCGGTCCTCGACCCAATTGCCGATCCGGTCATCAAGCAGCACATCAGGCTGTATTCCGGGGTGCATGTCGCAGAACTCCTCGACCAGACGCCAAAGAATGGGCTGAAACGTCGTGCGCGGTCCCGTGATACGGAGGGGGCCGGCAAACTCGTCCTTTGCTGACCTTGCTGTCTGCAGCGCTCTCTGCATTCCCAGCACGGACGGCTGCACGTCCTCGAACAGGCGTTGCCCCGCATCGGTCAGCGACATCACGCGCGTCGTGCGATGGAACAGGCGTGCATCCAGATGCGCCTCCAACTGGGCCAGTGCCTTGCTCGCCGCCTGAGGGCTGATGCCGAGGTCCAACGCAGCTTTGCGCAGGCTGCCCAGTTCGGCGGCCTTGATGAACGTCGTGACCGACCGGAGTTCATTGATCGCCATGAAGCACCTCTCTACTCACTCTATTGTCATCAAATGGATGTCAATAAATCAACCTATACGTAACTATTCAGATGCCAATGTGTTGCCTAAAGTCCAGCTTGGCGAACCACCGAAGGCGACAACTCATGCAACACGTCACTCTGAACAACGGCGACCGGATGCCCAGCGTGGGCTATGGCGTCTTCCAGATCGCCGACGCCAACGAGTGCCAGCGCAGCGTCGTCGACGCCATCGACACCGGATACCGCCTGATCGACACGGCCGCCTCCTACATGAACGAAGCGGCGGTGGGCAAAGGCCTGCGGTCCAGCGGCATCGCGCGCGACCAACTCTTCATCACCAGCAAGCTCTGGGTTCAGGAGACCGGGTACGAGCGCACGCAACAGGCGATCGAGAAGTCCCTGCGCCGGCTGCAGCTCGACTACCTGGACCTCTACCTGATCCACCAACCGTTTGGTGACGTCCACGGCTCGTGGCGTGCGATGGAAGACGCCTACCGTGCCGGCAAGCTGCGCGCCATCGGCGTGAGCAACTTCCACACGGACCGCCTGATGGACATCAAGGCGTTCAACGAGATCGCACCGGCGGTCAACCAGGTCGAAGTGAACCCCTTCCAGCAGCAGCTGGAGAGCATTCCCTTCATGAACGACATCGGCGTGCAGGCCGAGGCTTGGGCACCGTTCGCGGAAGGGCGCAACGGACTGTTCGAGAACGAAGCGCTGTTGGCCATCGGCCAACGCTACGGCAAATCGGTGGGTCAGGTGGTGCTGCGTTGGCTGGTGCAGCGAGGCGTCGTCGCCCTGGCGAAGTCGGTGCGCAAGGAGCGCATGGCCGAGAACATCGCGGTCTTCGACTTCGAACTTGACGCTGCCGACATGGCCCGCATCGCGGCGCTCGACACCAACACGAGCAGCTTCTTCTCGCACCGCGACCCGGCCATCGTCAAGTGGATGTCCGAACGCAAGCTGGACATCTGAGCGAAGACCATGAGCACCGCGCCATCTCCGTCCGCTCGCAACGCCAGCACCGTGCTGGCCATCATCGTGGCCAGCTACCTGATGATCGTGGTGGACATCTCGATCGTCATCACGGGGCTGCCGCGCATCCAGGCCAGCCTGGGCGTCAGCGCCGCGCAGCTGTCCTGGGTGACCAATGCCTACACCTTGGCCTTCGGCGGTCTGCTGCTGCTCGGGGCTCGTGCAGGCGACATCCTGGGCCGTCGGCGCATGTTCATGCGTCGGGCTCTCCCTGTTCACGGCCGCGTCGGTGGCGATCGGTGTCGCCCCGTCGGTGAACTGGCTGCTCGCGGCCCGCGCCATCCAGGGCGCCGGAGCCGCGGTTCTCGCGCCTTCGACGCTGGCACTGCTCTCGACGCACTTCGCCGAAGGCCCGGCGCGCACCCGCGCACTGTCCATGTACGCAGCAGCAGCCGGTGTCGGTGCTACGCTGGGCTTGGTGCTGGGCGGCCTGTTCGCCGATCTGTGGTCTTGGCGCGCAGGCTTCTTCATCAACCTGCCGACAGGCCTGCTGTTGATCGTCGCGGCCAGACGCCACATCGCGGAGACGCCGAAGCGTCCTGGCCACTTCGATCTGGGCGGAGCCGTCAGTTCCACGTTGGGCATGACGGCGCTGGTCTTCGGCCTGGTGCGGGCGGCCGACGAGGGTTGGACCGACGTTCTCGCGCAGGCTGCGCTGTTCATCGGGGTCTTGATGACGGCCGCGTTCGTGTGGATAGAGAGTCGCGTCCGGCAGCCGATTCTGCCGTTGCGCCTGCTGGCCAGCCGGGCACGTGCCGGCGCCTACCTTGCCCGCATGCTGTTCCTGGGTGGCGCTGTCGGCTTTTGGTTCTTCTCCACCCAATTCCTGCAGGGCGTCCTGCATCTGCGGCCTCTGCAGGCGGGCCTGGCGTTCCTGCCGGTCACGCTGCCCAACTTCGCTTCCGCGATGGCCGTGCCCGCGTTGGCTCGACGCTTCGGCAACGAGCGGCTGCTGCGGGTGGGCTTGCTGCTCGGCGTCGCCGGCCTGCTCTGGTTGGGCCTGGCCGATGCCGGTGCAAGGTACTGGGTAGACGTCGCGCCGCCCATGCTGCTCATCGGCTTCGGACAGGGCCTGCTGCTGGCGCCGCTGACCGCTGTGGGTGTGGCGGGCGTCACCCGCGAAGATGCGGGTGCGGCGTCGGGCATGGTCAACGTGGCCCATCAATTGGGCGGGGCGTTGGGTCTGGGCCTGCTGGTACTCGTCTTTGCCAGCGCCGCGCCTTCCGCCGCGCAGGGCACGGCCGCGCTCGCCCATCGGATTTCCGCGGTCATGAACGTGGCCGCCTTGTTGCTCGGCTTGGCCCTCGCCGTGTCCTGGTTCCTCATCGTCGTGCCGCATCGCGGCGCTCCGTCCAAACAACAGGAGGCACTCTCATGAAGTCACTGATTTGCATCGCCATCGGCGGTGCGGCTGCCACCGCCGTCGCCCAGTCTCCCGGCACTGCCCCGGCGGTACAGCCCGTCGTGCAGGTACACGCCAGCGCCTCGTTGCCCCTGACCACCGGCGCCAACGAGAACTTCAGCGGGACCGCGCGCATCAGCTCGCCGTTCCAGGCGGTGCCGCCGGGCAAGGCCGGCGGTGCAACCGTGACCTTCGAGGCCGGCGCCCGCACGGCATGGCACGTCCATCCACTGGGCCAGACGCTGATCGTCACGTCCGGTCCGGGCTTGGTGCAACAGCAAGGACAAGCGGCGCAAGTCATCCGTCCTGGCGACGTCGTCAACATTCCCCCGAACGTGCGTCACTGGCACGGGGCAGGCCCGAACGGTCCGATGACACACGTCGCGATCGCGGAGAAGGAAGACGGCGTCTCGGTCACCTGGCAGGTCAAGGTGACCGATCAGGAATACCAGGCTGCGTTGACCGGTGCCGGCGTACAGGCCACCGACAGGCCGGCCATGGCGGCACGTTCATCGTCGGGGTCCGACACGCTGTCTGCCAAGCAGCGGGCCATCCCGCTGGTGGCTGCGTTCATGGCCACCAGCGACATGCCCAGGCTCAACGCCGCCTTGAACCGGGGCTTGGATGCGGGCTTGACCGTCAGCGAGGCCAAGGAAATTCTGGTGCAGCTCTATGCCTACGCAGGTTTTCCGAGGAGCCTCAACGCGCTGGGTGAGCTGCTGAAGGTCGTCGAGGCGCGCAAGCAGCGCGGCGTCCAGGACGTGCAGGGCCGCGAGGCGGGTCGGGCGGTGGCCACCGGCAGCGAGTTGATCGTGGCCGGACGGGCGAACCAGACCGAGATCTCCGGCGGGCCGGCGCAAAGCCCCGTGTTCGACTTCGCGCCCGTGATCAACCAGTTCCTGCAGGCTCACCTGTTCGGCGACATCTTCGAGCGCGACAACCTCGACTGGCAGAGCCGCGAACTGGCCACCGTCGGCGCGCTGGCTGCCACGCCCGGTGCGGAAGCACAGTTGCGCTCCCACATGCGGGCCAGCCTGCGGGTGGGCTTGAGCGTCGGGCAGTTGCGGCAACTGACGCAAGCGCTGGCCGACGGAGCAGGCCCTGAAGCCGCCGAGCGCGCGAACGACGCACTGACTCAGGCCCTTGCTCTTGCATCGAAAGGTTGAGGATGAATGTTTCTCGAACCCTCTTGACGGCAGCCATCGCCATGACCCTGCTTGCCGGCTGTGCGACGAATCGCAGCGCCGTCTCCGGCCCTCTGACGATCCAGGCCCAGGGCAGCTTTGCGGTGGGCGGTACCGTGCTGCAAACCCCCGGGACCTACGACAACGACAAGCCGACAGCTGCGGGACAGACTTTCCATGGCGATCACCTGTACGCCTTCTACCAGGTGCCGCAAAACCCGAGGGCCCTGCCCCTCGTGATGTTGCACGGGGCGTACCAATCGGCACGCAGCTGGGAGACCACGCCGGACGGGCGGGAGGGCTTCCAGACCCTGTTCCTGCGCCGCGGCTTTGTGGTCTATCTGGTCGACCAGCCGCGCCGCGGGCGCGCCGGCAACAGCACCGTCGCGACCACGACCGATCCGACACCGTACGACCAGCTCTTCTTCGACCAGTTCAGGATCGGGAAATGGCCGGCCTACTTCGACAACGTGCAGTTCGATCGCAAGCCGCAGACGCTGGATCAATTCCTGCGCTCGGTCACGCCCAACACCGGGCCTTACGACGCGGGCGTGATCTCCGATGCCATGTCGGCACTGTTGACCAAGACCGGTCCCGCAATCCTGTTCACTCACTCTCAGGGCGGTGGTCCGGGCTGGCTGACGGCGATCAGGAACCCGAACGTCAAGGGCATCGTCGCGTTGGAGCCCGGCAGCGGCTTCATCTTCCCGCAAGGGGAGTTGCCGCCGGCGATGCCGAGCGCTGCCGGCACGCTGGCGCCCGAGGCGGTGCCGCTGTCGGACTTCCAGAAGCTCACGCGAATTCCGATCGTCATCTACTACGGCGACAACTTCTCGGTGCAGCCCACCACCGAGCGCGGCCAGGACAACTGGCGCGTTCGGCTGGCCATGGCGCGACTCTGGGTGGACGCGATCAACAGGCGTGGCGGCGATGCCCGCCTGGTGCATCTGCCGGAGATCGGCGTGCACGGCAACACCCACTTCCTGATGTCCGACCTGAACAACGTCGAGATTGCCGACTTGGTGTCGAAATTTCTCGCCGACAAGAAGCTCGATTGAATCCTCTTCTGTTATGCCTGACCGCAGGCTGCGGCCGGGCAAATCTGTTGTGAAAGTGATGTGCAAGTGAACCCGAAGCTCATCGATGAACAGAGGCGACAGTTCCTCGGAACGTCCGCCGTGGCGTTGACAGCCGCAACCTTTGGAGTAACCACCCTGACGACGGCCACACCCGCAGTTGCTGCGGACTACAAGAAGAATCCCTTCACGCTGGTGTATGGCGGCGCCATCACCGCCAACGAACCCGGCAAGGTCAACATTCACCCCGTGACGTACAAGCTCAACGGCCTGGACATCGTCGCGAACGTCTACACCCCGGCGAACTTCGATCCGACAAAGAAGTACGCCGCCGTCGTGGTGGCGCATCCGAACGGCGGGGTGAAGGAGCAGACGGCTGGCCTGTATGCGCAACGGCTTGCGGAACTGGGCTACGTCACGATGGCCGCTGATGCCGCCTACCAGGGCGGCAGTGGCGGCCAGCCGCGCTCAGTGGACATGCCCGCGAACCGCATCGAAGACATCCACGGGATGGCGGACTTCATCACGACCTATCCGGGCGTGGACGCCAATCGTCTGGGCTTGCTTGGCATCTGCGGCGGGGGCGGGTATTCGCTGGCGGCGGCAAAGACCGACAAGCGCTTCAAGTCGGTCGCAACGCTCAGCATGTTCAATTCGGGACGTGTCCGCCGCAACGGCTTCGCCGATTCGCAACTCGCCACGGTCCAGCAACGTCTGAAGCAGGCTTCCGACGCGCGCGCTCAGCAAATGGCCGGCGGAAAAATTCTCTACTCGGGCGATGCGGACATGACCGACGCGCAGATCGCCGCGCTGCCGTTCGAGATGTACCGCCAAGGCTACGAGTACTACTGGAGAACGCACGCGCATCCCGGTTCCACGTTCAAATACACAACGAGCAGCCTGCTGGATCTCATGCGGTGGGACGCGACCGACCGGCTCGAGATGATTGAGCAGCCGTTGCTGATGATCGCCGGCAGCAAGGCCGACAGCCTCTACATGACCGAGGACGCCTTCGCCAAAGCGACGGGTGCGAAGAACAAGGAACTGTTCAAGGTCGACGGCGCCACGCACATCGAAACGTACTGGGTGCCCACGTACGTGGACGTTGTGGTTGGCAAGCTGACTCCGTTCTACGCGAAGACCGTCTGATTGCGAACGCCTTGCCGGATTCAAGACTTGACACCCCTTGGCACGGCACGCCTCGGGTGCTGTTTGGGAACCACGCGTTTCAGCGGGTTGGTCGACGTCGGAATTCGTCGAAGCGGTCGGTGATGGAGGTCCGCTTGTGGCCGACGGCCGCCCGCGACGTGACGGTGACGATCGACCGCACTCCCTCACGTTGCCGACGTCGAGCTTTCAAAGGCCGGTATGCAATGCACTGCGGCCACTCAGGTTCGCAAAGCCAGCATCGGCCATCGACCTATTCTGTTGAAAAACTCCCTGGCAATTTGAGTCGCTTGGCCTATGTTGATGGCAACCGATTGACGGGAGCACATCGCGATGATGGGTCAACAAGGTGGCAGCCAAGACAGACTCTTCTACTCCTTCAATCTCGACGATCACGTTCCGCGCAATCACCTGCTGCGCGGCATCGATCGCTTCTTCGACCTCGGTGAACTGCGCACTCATCTCGCGCCGTTCTACAGCCACACAGGCCGACCATCCATCGACCCCGAGTTGATGATGCGCATGTTGATCGTCGGCTACTGTTTCGGTATTCGCTCGGAGCGCCGGCTGTGTGAAGAGGTCCATCTCAATCTGGCCTATCGCTGGTTCTGCAGACTCGATCTCGAAGACGCGGTGCCCGACCACTCGACCTTCTCCAAGAACCGGCACGGTCGGTTCCGTGAGAGCGATGCGTTCCGTCATGTATTCGAGAGCGTGCTGCGCCGATGCATGAGCGAAGGCCTCGTTCGCGGAGAAGGCTTCGCTATTGACGCCAGCGTCATCAAGGCTGACGCCAGCCGAGCGCGTGGTGTTCCCGGGTCCGAGACCACGGACTGGCGCAAGGACGCAGGAGCGAGCCGCGCCATGCGCGAGTACCTCGACGCACTTGAAGTGTTCAATCCAACGGGTGACGACGACGCCGAGCCACCAGAGCCGCCTGCGCCAGGCAAGAACGTCTCGCTGACCGATCCGGCGGCGCGTTGGACCGCTGCGCCCGGCGGGCCGGCGTTCTACGCCTACTCGACCAACTACCTGATCGACTTGGACGCCGGGATCATCGTGGATGTCGAGGCCACGCCCGCGCATCGAACACAAGAGGTCGAATCAACCAAGACGATGGTCAACCGCGTGGAGCAGCGCTTCGGCATGAAGCCCGATCGCCTGGTGGGCGACACCGCCTATGGCACCGCACCCATGCTTGGGTGGATGGTGCAAGACAAGGGCATAGCACCACATGTGCCCGTGTGGGACAAGAGCGAGCGCAAGGACGGTACGCTGTCGAGCAGCGAGTTCATCTGGGACGAGCAAGCCAACGAATACCGATGCCCACAAGGACATGCGCTCCTGAGCGATCGACGCCAGTTCACCACGCCGCGTGATCGCATCACCAAGGCCGGCACGATCCTGTACAGCGCCAGCCAGCACGACTGCACTGGATGCCCGATGAAGCAACAGTGCTGCCCGAACATGCCCAACCGCAGAATCATGCGCAGCGTGCACGAGCGCTCAAGGGAGGTCGCGCGCGAGATCGCCAACACGCCGCAATACAAGCAGTCGCGGCGGGATCGAAAGAAGGTCGAGATGCTGTTCGCACATCTCAAACGCATCCTCAAACTGGATCGATTGCGCCTGAGAGGGCTGACGGGCGCGCATGACGAGTTCCTGTTGGCCGCGACAGCTCAGAACCTGCGAAGAATGGCAAAGAGGTTGTTCGAGGGGCAGCAGAACAGGGCCGCGATCCCCGCCTGAAGAGGCCGGGGGATCTCGCGACAACAACGATCGGCGTGCCTCTCACCTCATTGCCATTGGCTCGTGATGAACACGACCCCGAAAACTCGTTCGCAAACTGAGTTTTTCAACGGAATAGACCCAAAGGCGGAGTTCGAGCCCGGTGGAAGCAGACGTTCAAGGGTGCTGAGCGGGTGAGGCTTCTCTGCGGCAGCGCTTGGCGCGCCATATGCCGCGCCGTAGCCGGCATGAACTCTTGCGGCGGTTTGCGCTGGGTGGGCAGCATCTGAACACCAGTTGCCCAGCCATGTGCCGCCCCCGTCCAGACTGCCTCTGTGGCTTTGGCGTGAGTCCTGCCGATGCAGGACCTTGAGGTCTCGCGTCGGCCCGTGGTCCCCGGACGCTCAATCCTCGGGCTTCAAGACCACCAGCTGCGTCGCCGCGTTCAGGCCCGGGGTGTAGCCCAGATTCCACCCGGAGATTTCTGTGACCGTGAAACGCGTTTGCGACGTCGAACGCGGCAAACTCGCCGCATTGACGACGCAGTTGCCGGCTGCGGTCGTCACACAGGACACTTCTCCCCCCGGGGCGAAGATCCCCTTCACCAGAGCGCCTCCGAGCGGCTGGCCGAGCGCCCTGTCCTGGACACTGACACTCACGTCAGCATTCCACTTGTTCTTGACGCCGATCGCTTGGCTGGTGAGCGACTTCACGGAGGCACCGTACACCGGCGCACGTGTGTAGAGCAGCCGGTTCGGCGATCCCTCTCCCGCGCCACTCACGCGCCCCACGGTAGCGGACTGGATCAGGTGGTTGCGAACCCAGGCCGGCGTTGCACCAGGAAAGGCCTGGAGCAAAGTGGCGACTTGGCCAGTGACGTGCGGACCCGCCATTGACGTCCCCGACATGGACACGAGCGGGATGCCGTCGGGGAAGCTCTCGCCCCGTGGTGGAACCGGTATCCACGTCGAGAGGACGTCGACCCCTGGAGCAAAGAGCGTTACGCAGGGACCGTAGTTTGAGAACCAGGCCTTGGCGTCCTCTTTGTCCGTCGCGCCGACAACCACAGCCCCGGGCGCACTGGCCGGCGATCCCAAGCAGGCATCCCGACCATCATTGCCCGCCGCCACCACCACCGTGACTCCCGCTTGCACAACGTTTGCCACGGCGTCATTGACAGCCTGGGAGAGGGGCCCGCTGAGCGACATGTTCAGAACGCCCGGGCGCAAGTCGGTTCTCTCGGCGACCCACTCGAGTCCGGCGAGAACTGCGCTCGTCTCTCCCTGCCCAAATCGATTCAAGACCTTGACCGGAACCAGAGAAACGTCCTTCGCCACGCCGTACGTGATCGCGCCAATCGTGCCAGTCACATGGGTACCATGCCCGCTGAAGTCGACGGGTGGCTCTTGAAGCACGAACGTCACGCCGGGCAGGACGCGGCCGGTGAACTCCGCGTGGTCGGGATACACGCCCGTATCCACCACGAACCCGTAGCTGCCTCCGCCCTTGCGCTCGTAGGTGTAATAGCTGTCGATCGGCAGATTCGCCTGATCGATGCGGTCCAGGTTCCAGACGGGCGCTGATTGCACATCTGCACTGGTGAAGATCCGGTCCTGTTCAACGTACGCCACAAACGGATGCCGACGCAGGTGCTCGACGGTTTCCAGCGACAGCACGGCCGAGAATCCGCGTAACGCGTGCGCAAAACTGCGGTGCAGCATGCCACCGCTGCCGGCAAGAACCTCGGCCGCAGACGTCCCACTGGGAGCGCTCTCCTTCAGCACCACGATGTACTGGCCCGGGACCGCGTCGCCTCGCGTGGTGACTCGTGCTGCGGCCTGCGGCGCAGGTTGCGCCATGGCGCCGGCCGCGGTGGCGACCAGTACGGCGGTTATCGACCGGCGAACAAAGTTGGAGACTTCAGTTGATTGCTTCACGAGTGGCACCTGAGACTGCAGCGACCGAATGATGCTATCCGAGATCGAACACGCGGGGACCGGTGAGACGACCCGCTGCCCCCCAAATGCAGGGGTCGGCGGGTCGCGCCCGTCGACGAGCGCCCAGCAGACCGCTGCCCACTTCTGGAATTCCGGCGCGAGGCGGGCGGAGTGACTGCTTCTGGCAAGTGGGGCGAACTTCGGCTTCTGGCCGCGACTTGCCTGACATCGGTCTCTTCGGATGGTCAACTCACCGTCGCATCGCTGACGTTCGAACCTCAACGACAACTGTGCGAAGTGAAGCGGGCGCACGCCGGTGTGAGCGCTATACCCGCACGCGACCCAAAGCGGGTATCCGGCTGCCGCAGTTGACGGCCGCGAAGCAGTCCTTGGTGGATGGACCCGACGGCATCGGAATGCTGCCGGCCGCTGCATGAACCTCAGCGCCGATATCACCAGGTGCGTGGTGTTGTCTCGCCCCGGCGTCTAAAGTTTTGGCTCCACCTGCCCGGCGCGTTGCAGTGCACGTGCTCGCCCGAGACAGCCGGGCGCGATGTAGCGGTGAAGTCGTTCCGGCCGCCTGCGGTCGTTCGGCACAAGGACGCCGCCCTGTCGAGTGACCGCGCTGAGGGTCTCGCCGCGATACCGGTCCGACGAGCCTGCCATTGCGCCCAAGGCGAGACCCTTCGCACCGGTGACCGTCCGCTACGTTGACCGCCTGACCCACCCGTCGCAGCGCTCGGCGTCGATCGGGTGCCCCGCCTCCCGAAAGCGCGCCGCTGCGGCGGCAAAGCGCGCCACCGCCTCTTCGGCGGCGCCGCGACCTGCAGAGATGTGTCCGCGCACCTCGTCATGTGCGGCGTACCACGCCGGCAGGCGCATCACCACGTTGGCCAGGTAAGCGCACTGCGCCTCGTGCTTTTCGGCCAGCTCCAGTTCGCCGGCGCGCGCGGCGGCAATGGCCGCGGGCACGGCAAAAGTGATGCGGCAGCCCGGACAGGTTTCCAGCGGCCCGCGCACCGAGACACTGGCGTCCTCCATCACGTACAGGGCGGCGCCCGGGTCGTCGGCATGCAGGTTGATGCGCGTGCCGTAGATGCGGTCGAGCAGGTGAAAGCCGATGTCGGTCTGGCGCGCCACGTCCAAGGCCTCGTCGACGAGGGCGCGGGCTTCGTCCCGCCGGCCCTCATGCAACGCCAGTTCGGCCAGGCGCTGCAGCGACAGCGCCTCGCCGACCGGCCCGCCGATGGCGCGGTGCAGTCGAGCGCCTTCGCGCAGGTGCTCGCGTGCTTCGGTCAGGTTGCCGGCCAGCCATTCGGCCTCGCCGCGCAGCGTCACGCCGAAAGCATGGCCGCGTGCGGCGCCCAGCCGCTGTGCCTCGGTGGAAAGGGTCTGGGCGAAGTTGATGACGTCTGCGTAGGGCCGCGCCCCGTACAGGAAGCGCTGAGTGATGCACAGGTGGCCGTCGAAGACACGCAGCGCCAGGTGCGGCACCTGGCTGGTCTCGTGCAGGTCGGCCCAGACACTGCGGTGCAAGTCGCCGCGCGCATGCGCTGCCGCGGCCTGGGCCCACGAGGCGATGACCAGCGAGGTGGTGTCACCCGACTGCAGCGCCAGCTGCCGCGCCACGGCCGCCTTGGCCGTGCCGACGGCGGGGTCGCCCGTGCCGAGCGCGGCGGCGCCGCTGTAGGCCAGTGCTTCGCACAATCGGCCCTCGACGCTGGTGGGCGTCAGCCCGGCCAGCACCAACAGTGCGCCCTTGGGGTCCCCCAGCTTCACCTGGGCCAGCGCGGCCTTGGCACGCAGGTTGTGGCTCTCGGGTTCACCCGCGACGTCGGCGGCTGCGTGGTACGCGGCCAGCGCGGCGGGTTCGCCCATGGCGTCCAGCGACTCGGCGCGCAGGCGCAGGCCCTCGACATGGTCGGGTTGAAACGCAAGCAGCGGCTCGAGGTGGCGCAGCGCATCGCTGAAGGCGGCCAGGCGCACGGCCTCTCGGGCAGCAGCCAGCAGCCAGGGCATCGCGTCGCGCCGGTGGCCGGCTTCCAGCCAGTGGCGGGCAATGCCGGCCGGCGGGCTGTCGAGCTCGGCTAGGCGGGCGGCGATCCGGCGGTGCATCTTCAGGCGGTGGTGGGACGGCACCTGGTCGATCAGCGCCTGCTGCACCAAGTGGTGGCGGAAGCGGTAACGGCTGGCAAGCGGCAGCAGCACGCCAGCGGCCAACGCGGCGTCCAGCGACTCCAGGCTGGGAACCTGCGCCTCGGCCGCCAGCGCCTCGACGGTGGCGA
>JAZJZJ010000026.1:0-3913 GCA_040389925.1 Pseudomonadota bacterium | reverse complement strand
ATTCGTCGCTGCTCAGGGCCATCCACTTGAGCAGACTCAGTGCGCTGTCGGGCACGTCGCACAGCCGCTCGGTGATGGCTTCGGCCACGCCGCCAGGCAAGCGCCCATCGGCGTTGGCTCCGGCACAGCGCGCCAGCTCGATGGCAGCGAAAGGGTTGCCGTCGGCAGCGCCCACGATGCGCGCCACCACGTCGTCTGGCACGCCGACTGGCGCAGCGCGCGCCACCAACCTGCGGCACTCGTCGTCGGGCAGCGGCTCCAGATCGAGCACCTGGAGCACGCCCGAGCGTTGCAGCCGGCCCAAGGCGCGCGCCAGCGCCGTGCCTGTCGCGGGCGGGCGGGCGGCGAGCAGCACGCACAACCCGGCGCCGGTGGCCGCCAACTGCGTGATCACGTCGACATCGGCATCGTCAGCGAGGTGCGCATCGTCGACCAGCACCAGGACTTCCTTGCCCGGTGCGGCGGCCAGCAGCAGGTGCCGGATGGCACCCACCACCTGGTGCCTGCCCAGCGGGCCAGGCAGGGTGTCAGCCGGTGCCGCATGCGGGCTGAGCAGGGACAGCACCGCGCGCGCCTGCGCGCCGATGCGGTCGAGCACGCTGCGGTCCTCGACGATCAGCCGCTCGGTGATGTCGCACATCACCGCATAGGTGCGGCCGGTCTGCGGGGCCCCGACGCGGCACACCGCCCAGCCGCCGATCTGAGCCTGCGCGGCGATCTCGCGGCCAAGCGCACTTTTGCCGATACCGGGCGGCCCCCGCAACACGATCCCGCCGGGCCGCTGGCTGGTCGCCATGCCCAGCCAAGCGGCAGCCTGGGCACTGGCTTGGGCGCGGCCGACGAAGGCGGGCCCGGCCGCCTGCAGGCCGGCGATGCAGCGCTCGTACAGCGCCTGCGTCTGCGCGTCCGGTGATACGCCCACGCCCTGTTGCAGCGCCTCGCGCAGGTGGGCATACCAGCGCAAGGCGGCGGCTCGGTTGCCGACCGCCAGTTCGCGTTGCATCAGCGCGCGGTGCGCCGCCTCGTCTTCAGGGTCGATCTGCGCCAGCCGCTCCCACTGGCCGCTGGCGCGCAACAGTTGCAGTTGGCGCTCACGCAGACGTTCGCGGGTCGCTTCGGCCCAGGGTTCGAAGCGGGCACCGGGCAGCAGGTCGCCGGTGTAGGTGGCGGCAGTATCGGCACAGTCGGCAGGGTCGCGCTGCGCCAGGGCGGCATCGGCACGCTGCTCGAAGCGCAGCGCATCCACCACCACCGGGCGCTCGGGCCACAGCAGCACCTCGCCGGCCTGCAGCACGACGGCGTCGTGGCGCCCCAGTGCCTGGCGCGCGTGGTGAGCGGCCTTTCTCAGGTTGGCGGCACCGGCCTCGGGTTCGAGTTGCGGCCACAGCGCATCGATCACTTCGTCGCGCGTCAAGCGCTGGCGCGGCTGCAAGCACAGCAGTTGCACCAGCTGCGCGGCGCGCAGGCTGGGCCAGCGGTCGCCCGCCAGTTCGACCCCGTCGATGGCGACTGCAAAGCGGCCAAGCAGGAAGGCGTCGAGGCGGGTAAAGGCCCCGGGAGGCACGTTGGGCGGGTTGATGTCCATGTCAACGAGAGTAAGAGAGCGAGGTGGCCCCCACAAGCCCCGCGGGCACCAGGAACGATTCAGGAACGCCGGCCCGGCAATCTGCGACCACGCCGAGTGACTATCCGCCGGCGTGAACCACGAGGAGCGCCCATGACCTGTCTGAAACTCACCCTTCCCGCGTCGGGCACCGTGCCGGCCCTGCTGACGCTGCCGCAACCTCTCACAGCGCAGGCCTTGCTCGAACTCGAGCACGCGGTCGCCGGCACGCTGGCCATGTTGGGGCGCGACCTGCTCGGCACTGGCGCTGGGATCTCCCTCGAGCCCGTTGTGAGCCAGCCTGACGCCGCAGAAATCGAATATGCCTCGTGGATGCCTGATCCCGGTGCCATGGAGGTTGACTCGTGGGCCGCCCACATGCGGCCCTTCGTTCGGTGAATGCCTGCCTGTACGACCGGCTGGGCGGCGCCGCCGCTGTGGCCGCTGTCGTCGACGCCGCGGTCGACCGCCACGCCGCCAACCCGGCGCTGGCCCCGCTGTTCTGCGGGAAGGACCTGCCGCAACTCAAGGCCCTGGGCGTCAGCGTCTTCAGCGCCAAGGTCGGCGGGCCCTGCAGCACCGAGGCAACCGACCCGGCACTGTCAGACGCCGGCATGCGCTTCAACCCGGCAGAGCTGCAGGCCGTGGTGAGCGACATGACCGAGGCCCTGCGCGAGCAAGGCATCGGCACGGTTGAAGTCGGAGAGATCGTGAACCTCCTCTACGCCGCCCCCGAGGCGCCGCCGCGCTGAGCCGCCAGTCAGCCGGGAACGATTCGAGAACGCGGGCTGCATAGCCTGCAACCCGGCATATCCGCTGGTGGATCTGCCTGCCCCAAGGAGAGAGTCGATATGAACCAAGCCACCACCACCCTGTACGAGCGCCTGGGTCGCCGCGAGGGCATCACCCGTATCACTGCGGACCTCATGAAGAACCACTTGGCCAACCCGCTGGTGAATGCCCGCTACATGAACAGCGAAGACCTGGCACGTGTGGAGCGCCGCGCAGTCGAGTTCTTCTGCGCCGGCACCGGCGGGCCTGAGACCTACACCGGCAAGGACATGGTGGCCACGCACAAGGGCATGAACATCAACGAGCAGGAGTTCATGACCGTCATCGACGATGCGATGGACGCGCTGCAGAAGAACGGCATCGACGAAGCCACGCGCAACGAGGTGCTGGCCGTGCTGTGGTCGATGCGGCGCGAGGTGCTGCGGGTGTGACGGCCGGACCGCTGTGACCCCGGTTGCCCTCTGCGATGGGCGCGGTCGAGCTGCGCCGTTGGATCCTCGCGGCGACAAGCGGTGTCGGGGTCGAGCGCGCGTTGCCGGCGTGGCGCCGTATCGCCGCGCGCAGCGTTTGCAACGACGGATTCGGCTGGGGCGCGCAGGTGCGTGCAGGACCGGCAGCCCGGCTTCCGGCCATGACGCAATGAGGCATTACATGTCGAGCGACCAGCCGTCACGGAAATGTCATGTCGGGCGCGCACGCTGACGTTCCGATGTGAGGAGTACGCGCTGAACACCCTTCCCCCATCCGGAGGAACTCGGGTTCGCGGTGCAACGGGTTCGGCAGTGATCCACACCCATGCTCTGCGTGCCGGGAAACCACGACGTCGGCGACACCTCGGGGGAAATGCCGCTTCAAACGTCGCTGCTCGCGGCCTGCGTCGACCTGTTCGGCCCGGACCACTGGGCCCGCCGCGCAGGGACATGGCTCCTGCTCGGCGTGAATGCCCAGTTGATGGGCAGCGGAACCACCCAGGAGCAGGCGCAGTGGCGCTGGATCGAGGAGCAGGCGGAACGCGCCGGACCGCAGACACACCTCGACGTCACGGCGGACGGCGTGCGCCACGTGTGGATGCCGTCGTCAGGGTTCATCCTGGCTGATCACATGCAGCCTCGCGTCGGTGAGAAGGTCGTCGGGATCGGGATCCTCGATCTCGACGCCGATGGCGCCGGGTTCGACCTGTGGTGTCCGGATGGCATGTTGCGGCATGAGCTCGCGAATCTGCAGGCATTCCAGCAGATGTCGCCCGGCCCGACGACGGGCGGCATGGTTTGACGGCGCAGCGACGCGTTGCAGCCGTCGTCGGCCGCCTCAATGCTCATGTTGGCGAATCGCTCCGGGACGCGCCGGCGTGGGCGGTCAATCGACGCTGTAGAAGAACTGCTCGTTCACGATCCTGCCGCCGTCGACCTCGCAGACGTACAGCTTTTGCCTGTTCACTCGGCCCCGTCCTTTGAGCGTCGTGTCCAGAGCCGGAAGGCTGTGACGCCGGGGTGTCCATGCCGCCTGCATGCGAGGCGA
>JAZJZJ010000025.1:0-2599 GCA_040389925.1 Pseudomonadota bacterium | reverse complement strand
CCGACATCTACGCGATCGGCGCCTGCATTTACGCCTGCATGCAGGGCTATCCGCCGAACGACGCGCCGCAGCGCATCGAGAAAGACCGCCTGGCGCTGAGCCTGTCGCGGCTGCGCAATGTCTACTCCGACAACCTGATCGAAGTGACCGAATGGTGCATGTCGCTCGACCCGCTGTCGCGCCCGCAAAGCGTGTTCGCGCTGCAGAAGGAGCTCGCGCGCGAAACCGAACGCCGCTACACCAAGCTCAGCTTCAGCGAACGGCTCAAACTGCAACTCGAAAATCTGACGACGGGCGCGAAGGCCTGACGACCATGCGCTTTTCTGTTTACCAGGTGAGCCGCAAGGGCGGCCGCGAGAAGAACGAAGACCGCATGGGCTATTGCTACACGCGCGATGCGGGCCTGTTCGCACTCGCCGACGGCATGGGCGGTCACCCCGAAGGCGAGGTCGCGTCGCAGTTGGCGTTGCAGACGCTCGCGGCGATGTTCCAGCGCGACTGCAAGCCGACCCTGCCCGAGCCGCTGCGCTTCCTGCAGGAAGCGATGATCGCCGGCCACCACCAGCTGCTGCGCTACGCGACGCAAAAGGCGCTGATCGACACGCCGCGCACCACCGTCGTCGCCTGCCTGCTGCAGGGCAACGCGGCCTACTGGGCGCATTGCGGCGATTCGCGCCTGTACCTTGTGCGTGGCAACAAGCTGATCGCGCGCACCCGCGACCATTCGTACTCCGAGCTGCAGCAGACCATCAACCAGGTCGTGCCGATGCCCGACCGCTTCAACCGCAACGTGCTGTTCACCTGCCTGGGCAGCCCCGGCAAGCCGGTGATCGACACCGTCGGCCCGCTGCTGTTGCAGGCCGGCGACCGCCTGCTGCTGTGTTCCGACGGCCTGTGGGGCACGGTCGACGACGCCACGATCACCGACCAGCTCGCACGCAACGTCATCTCCGACGCCGTGCCCGAGCTTGTCGAACAGGCGCTGCGCAACGGCGGGCCGAAGAGCGACAACGTCTCGGTGCTCGCCGTGGAGTGGGAGTCGGCCGAAGACAGCGACAGCACCACCGGCATCTCGACCGAGCAACTCGGCGACGAGGTGTTCGCGTCGACCATCCAGGCCAGCGTGCTCGGCAGCGATGCGCCCGACGAACTCGACGACGCCGAGATCGAACGCTCGATCCGCGAGATCAACGAGGCGATCCGGCGTTCGTCGCAAAAGAAGAGCTGAAACGCGGGGCGGTCTTGTCCGCGTTGACCGCGGGACGAGCGCCGGGCCGCCATGGGCCACGAAGAGGCTCACTTCGTGGACCTCGGCCGGCCCGCACCCCCGCGGGGGGTGACCGCCGTACCCGGCGGTCGGGGGCGCCACAATACGCGGCATGACATTCCAACGAACTGAATCTCGCGCCGCGGACTCGCTCCGCCCCGTCACCATCACCCGCCACTACACCCGACACGCCGAGGGCTCGGTACTGATCGAGTTCGGCGCGACCAAGGTGTTGTGCACCGCATCGGTCGAAGAGAAGGTGCCGCCGCACAAGCGCGGCTCCGGCGAAGGCTGGGTCACCGCCGAATACGGCATGCTGCCGCGCGCCACCCACACGCGCAGCGACCGCGAGGCCGCGCGCGGCAAGCAGAGTGGGCGCACGCAGGAGATCCAGCGCCTGATCGGCCGGTCGCTGCGCTGCGTGTTCGACCTGAAGGCACTCGGCGAACGCACGATCGCGCTCGATTGCGACGTGATCCAGGCCGACGGTGGCACGCGCACCGCGGCGATCACCGGCGCGTTCGTGGCCGCGTACGACGCGGTCAGCTGGCTGCAAGCGCAGGGCAAGTTGAGTACCTCGGCAAGCGCGTCGCCGATCCGCGAATTCGTCGCGGCGATCTCGGTCGGCATCGTCGACGGCATGCCGCTGCTCGACCTCGAGTACGTCGAAGACTCGGCCTGTGACACCGACATGAACGTCGTGATGACCGGCGCCGGCGGGTTCGTCGAGGTGCAGGGCACGGCCGAAGGCGCGGCGTTCTCGCGCGACGAAATGGGCACGCTGCTCGGCCTGGCCGACAAGGGCATCCGCGAGCTGATCGCGGCGCAGCGCATGGCGCTGGGCTTGTGATCGGGCGGTAACGTGCGGCTCGTCCTCGCGTCAAACAACCGGAAGAAGCTGAGCGAGTTGCAGGCGCTGCTCGCGCCGGCCGGTGTCGAGCTCGTCGCGCAGGGCGCGCTCGGCGTCGCCGAGGCCAACGAGCCTTTTCACACGTTCATCGAGAACGCGCTGGCGAAGGCACGCCATGCGGCGAAGCATGTGAACGGCGCGGCGATTGCCGACGATTCGGGCCTGTGCGTCGACGCGCTCGGCGGCGCGCCGGGGGTCTTGTCGGCGCACTTCGCCGCGGTCGAGACGCGCATCGCCGATCGCGAAGAACACCGGGCCGCGCAAGACGCCGCCAACAACCGCTTGCTGCTCGACCGCCTGCACGGCGCCACCGACCGGCGCGCGCGCTTCATCAGCACGCTCGTCGCCGTGCGCTCGGCCGACGATCCCGAGCCGCTGGTCGCGGTCGGCCGCTGGTTCGGCGAGATCCTGCAGGCACCCGT
>JAZJZJ010000024.1:0-9071 GCA_040389925.1 Pseudomonadota bacterium | reverse complement strand
GACCACCGCCTGCAGGCAGTTGAAGCTGCCGGTCAGGTGCACCGCCAGCACCTGGTCCCACTGGTGCGGCGTCATCTTGTGCAGCATCGCGGTGCGTGTGATGCCGGCGTTGTTGGCAAGCACGTCGATCGGGCCGAACCTGGCCACCGTCGCAGCGACCATCGCGTCCACGCCGGCGCGGTCCGACACATCGCATTTCAGCGCGACGGCCTGGCCGCCCGCGCTTCGGATCGCCTGCGCCACCGGCTCGGCGGTTTCCAGGTTCCAGTCGACCACGGCCACCTTGGCGCCCTGGGCGCCATAGGCGTGCGCCACCGCCGCGCCGATGCCCTGGCCGGCACCGGTGACGATGGCGACCTTGTTGTCGAGTGCTTTGCCGTTGAACATGGTGCGGGCTCCTGTCGAGGGTCTGGGGGAATTTGGCGTTGATGGTAAATCAAACGGCCGTTTGTTAGACTCAAACGATGCCACAGACGCGTGCCACGCGCCAGCGGCAAGCCACCCGAGGTGAAGCATGCAAGCAATCGTCCTTCAAGGTTATGGCGGCCCGGAGCAGTTCGCCGCGGTCGAGCTGCCGGTGCCGGTGCCGAAAGACGGCGAGGTGTTGGTGCGCCTGCGCGCCAGCGGCGTGTGCTACCACGACGTGATGGCACGCCAGGGGCATTTCCCGCGCACCGCGCTGCCGGGCATCATCGGTCACGAGATGGCCGGGGAGGTCGCCGCGCTCGGTCCGCGCGCCGCGGGCTTCGCCGCCGGTGATCGCGTGGCGATCCTGATGAAGGACCACTGCGGCCACTGCCGCCAATGCGTGCGCGCTCGCGACCACCTGTGCGAGAACGGTACCGGCCTGTTCGGCGAAGCGGTGCCGGGGGGTTACGCCGAGTACGTCGCGGTGCCGGTGAGCGCACTGGTGCGCATCCCGGCGGGTGTGAGCTACGAGCAGGCCGCCGTCGTGCCGTGCGCGCTGGGCACGGCCTACCACGGCCTGCAGAAGGTGGCCGCAGTGCAGCCGGGCGAAGCGGTGCTGATCACCGGCGCCAGCGGCGGTGTCGGCATTCATGCGGTCCAGGTGGCGCGCATGCTGGGCGCGCGCACCATCGCCGTCACCACCTCGGAATCGAAGCGCGCGTTCCTGGTCGAGCACGGTGCCGACGACGTCGTCGTCAGCCCCGATCTCGACTTCGCCGCCCAGGCGCGCCAGCTGACCGGCGGCGCCGGCGTCGACGTGGTCTTCAACATCGTCGGCCAGATGGCCTGGGCCGCGGCGCTGAAGGGCATGGCGCTGGGCGCGCGCCATGTCTTCGTCGGCAACCTGAATGCCGCGCCCGTGACCTTGCGTCCGGCGCACGCGATCCTGAAGGAAATGTCGTTCCTGGGCACCGACGGCGTGACGCTGGCCGAGGTCGAGACCCTGCTCGAGCTGGTGCGGCTGGGCCGGCTGCGGCCGGTGGTGGGCGGCAGCCTGCCATTGGCCGACGCCGCCAAGGCCCACCGGATGATGGAATCGCGCGAGGCCTGCGGGCGCCTCGTGCTGACGATGTGAAGGCGCTGCACCCATGATCGACCTCGCTGCCAAACTCGATGACCTGGGCGACGAGCAGCGCATGCTGCGCGACGCGGCGGCGGCCTTCTTCTCTGCCGACGAGCCAGGGCGGCGCCTGCGCGACTGGCGCGGTCGCGCACCCGGTTTCGACCGCGCGCGCTGGCGCGAGATGGCGGCGCTCGGCTGGACCGGCCTGTGCCTGCCCGAACAGCACGGCGGCAGCGCCTGCGGCCTGGCGCAGGCGTCGCTGTTGCTCGAGCAATGCGGGCGCGCGCTCGCACCCGAGCCGCTGATCGCCGGCGCGCTGCTGCCCGCATGGGCCTTGCTGCATGGCGACAACGACGCGCTGCGCACGCGCTGGCTGCCGTTGCTGGCCCGCGGCGAGTGCCAGCTCGCGCTGGCCTGGCAGGAGCGCGAGCACGACCAGACCGCGATGCCGCTGGCCCTGACGGCCACGCCGAGCGGCGACGGCTTCATGCTCGACGGCAGCAAGCGTTTCGTCGCCGCGGCGCACGGTGCCGATGCATTCATCGTCAGCGCCGCCGGCCCGCAAGGGCCCTTGCTGCTGCTGGTCGAGTCCGGCCAGCCCGGGCTGAGCATGCAATTCCAGCCACGTGTCGATGGCGGTTTCTGGGGCGAGCTGCAGTTGCAGGGCGTGCGGGTGCCCGCGGTGCAGCTGGTGGCGGGGACGGGCCGCGCTGACGTGGTCCTGCAGCGTGCGCTCGACCAGGCGCGCATCGCCGCCGCCGCCGAACTGCTGGGCGTGATGGGGCGCGCGCTGGAACTCAGCGTCGAGTACATCGGGCTGCGTGAACAGTTCGGCCGCCCGGTCGGCAGCTTCCAGGCGCTGCAGCACCGCACAGCGAACCTGCTGATCCAGGTGGAGTTGACGCGCGCAGTGGTGATGCAATCGGCCGCGCTGGCCGACCGCGTGACCGACGGCGACTTCGGTGCCACCGATGCACGGCGTCTGGCCGCCGCCGCCAGTCAGGCCAAGGCGCGTGCTTCGGCCGCCGGACTCGAGGTCACCAAGGGCTGCATCCAGCTGCACGGTGGCATCGGCTACACCGACGAATGCGACATCGGCCTGTACCTGAAGAAGGCGATGGTCGGCGCGGCTTGGCTGGGCATGGCCGCCTGGCACCGGGGGCGCTACGGCGACCTGGCCCCGGCCGACCGCGACGACGATGCGGCGCCCGAGTTCATCGTCGAGGGCGAACGGCCGATTCGGCGAGATGCGCTGCGTTGCTGGATCGCGCGGAACTTCCCGCCCGAATGGCGCTTTCCGTCCAGCCGCATGAGCCTGCGCGACACGCAGGCTTGGCATGCCAGGCTGCACGCGCAGGGCTGGGCCGCGCCGAACTGGCCCCCGGAGCACGGCGGCATGGGGCTGGGCGCCTACGAGCAGGTGGCGTTGCAGTCAGAGTTCGACCGCCACGGCATCCAGATCGCGCCCAACATGGCGGTGGTGATGCTGGGCCCGCTGATCATCCGCTACGGCACCGAGGCGCAGAAGCGCGAGATCCTGCCGCGCATCCTGGCCGGCGAGGTGCGCTGGTGCCAGGGCTACTCCGAACCCTCGGCCGGCTCCGACCTGGCGAACCTGCGGACCACCGCGGTGCTCGACGGCGACGAGTTCGTCGTCAACGGGCAGAAGATCTGGACGTCGTTCGCACACGAGGCCGACATGATCTTCCTGCTGGTGCGCACCGACCCGCAGGCCAAGAAACAGCAAGGCATCAGCTTCCTGCTCGCCGACATGCGCGCACCGGGCATCACCGTCAAGCGCATCCGCAACCTGAGCGGTGGTGCCGAGTTCTGCGAGGTGTTCTTCGACAACGTCCGCGTACCGCGCGCCAATCTGGTGGGTGAGCTGAACCAGGGCTGGACGATGGCCAAGTCGCTGCTCGGCTCCGAGCGCATCATGATCGGCAACCCGCGTGGGGCGCGCGCGCCGCTGCTGCGGCTGCGCGAACTGGCGCAGGCCAAGGGGCTGGACAACGATGACGCCTGGCGTGCCCGCCACGACGAGTTGCGGCTCGACGTTGACGATCTGGATGCCCTCTTCGTGCGCTGCGTCGACGTGCTGCGGCGCGGGCGCGAGTTGGGGCCTGAGGTGTCGATGCTGAAGATCTGGGTCACCGAGACACAGCAGCGCGTCGCCGACCTGATGCTGGAGACCGCGGGCGAGACGGGCGTCAGCGACGAGTCGCTGGCCTTGGCCGGCGGTGCGCTGCACCCGGCCAACGTGTTCTTCTCGGCGCGGCCGGCCAGCATCTACGGCGGCAGCAACGAGATCCAGCGCAACATCCTGGCCAAGGGCGTGCTGGAGCTGCCGGGCTGAACCCGGCGCACCCAGCCCGCAACGCACCCCGCGTGGCCATCCATCCAGAGCGATATCGAAGGACTACCCGATGAGCGACACAACGGCGGCACCGAGCTGGACCCAGGGTCCGGGTCCGGACGCGGTCTATGCGCAGTACCTCGCCGCGGGCGAGTTCCGGATCCAGCACTGCCGCGGTTGCGGTCAGCATGTGTTCTATCCGCGCTTGGCCTGCAATCACTGCGGCAGCGTCGCGCTCGAGTGGGTGCCGGCCGGTGGTCGCGGCGTGGTCTACGCGGTGAGCATCGTCAACCGCAGCGCCGAGAAGGGCGGGCCGTACAACGTGGTGCTGGTCAACTTGGCCGAAGGCCCGCGCGTGATGAGCCGCGTCGACGGCGTGCCGAACGACGCCGTGCGCGTCGGCCTGGCGGTTCAGGCGCGCGTCGCCACCGGAGCGGGCAGCGAGCCCTGCGTGGTGTTCGATGCCGTTGCGGGCGAGGTGGCGGCATGAGCGGCGGCATCCGCGGGAGCGCCGCGATCGTCGGCGCGGCACTGGCCGGCCTCGGCGAAGCGCCGGGCCGCAGTTCAGAGGAGATCGCGGTCGAAGCCAGCGTCAAGGCGCTGGCCGAAGCCGGGTTGACCACGCGCCACGTCGACGCGGTGTTCGGCTCGCTGCCGGGCAACGCCAACCCGCTGTCGGCGCTGCTGATCGCCGAGATGCTGGGCATCCAGCCGAAGTTCACCGACAACAACCGCACCGGCGGTTCGACCTTCCTGTCGTACACGCTGATGGCGGCGATGGCGCTGAAGGAAGGGCTGTGTGAGACCGCGCTGATCTTCTACGGCAGCAACCAGCGCACCGCATCGGGCAAGCTGATCTCGTCGGTCAAGCCGTTCGCGTACGAAGCACCGTATGCGCCGATCTTCCCGGCCACCTCGTATGCGCTCGCGGCCTCGCGCCACATGCACGAATACGGCACCACGCGCGAGCAGCTCGCGGCGGTCGCGGTGGCGGCGCGCGCCTGGGCCAACCTGAACCCCGAGGCCTTCATGCGCGGGCCGCTGAGCGTGGCCGACGTGCTGGCGTCGCGCATGGTGTCGAGCCCGCTGACGGTGCGCGACTGCTGCCTCGTCACCGACGGCGGTGCGGCGCTGGTGATGACGACCGCGGCGCGCGCACGCCACCTGCCGATGAAGCCGGTCTACCTGCTGGGTGCGGCTGCAGCCACGACGCACATGAACATCGTCGCGATGCCCGATCTGACGCAGACCGCGGCGATCGACTCCGGCCGGCGCGCCTTCGAGATGGCGCGCCTGAGCCCGCGCGACATCGACGTGGTCGAGCTCTACGACGCCTTCACGATAAACACCATTCTGTTCCTCGAGGACCTGGGGTTCTGCAAGAAGGGCGAGGGCGGCGCCTTCGTCGCCAGTGGCGCCATCGCGCCGGGCGGGGCGCTGCCGGTCAACACCAACGGCGGCGGCCTGTCGTGCGTGCACCCCGGCATGTACGGCATGTTCACGCTGGTGGAAGCCGTGCGCCAACTGCGCGGCGAGGCCGGCGTGCGCCAGGTGGCGGGGGCCGAGCTGGCGCTGTGCCACGGCAACGGCGGCGTGCTGTCCAGCCAGGTCAGCAACATCCTCGGCACCGAGGCCACGCTGTGAGCGGCGCCCTGCCCGACATCACACCGCAGGGACTGTTCCCCGCGCTGCAGTTCGAGACCGTCAGCGTCGCCGGTGTGGTCGCGCGCTGCGTCGGCAGAGGCCCGACGCTGCTGCTGTTGCATGGCGGCACCGGCTCGTGGACCCACTGGGTGCGCAACATCGAAACCTTGTCGCAGCACTTCCGCCTGGTGCTGCCCGACCTGCCGGGCATGGGCGAGTCGCTCGATGTGCCGGACGACGCCGATCTCGATGCCTACGGCGAGTATCTGCTCGCGGGCGTCGTCGGCGGCCTGGTGCCGGTCGGTGAACCGTTCCGCGTGGCCGGTTTCTCGTACGGCGGCGTGATGACGGCGTGGCTCGCCGCGCGCCTGCCCGAGCGCGTGGCCGGCATCTGCCTGCTGGCGCCGGGCGGCTTCCCGCCAGGCAGCTGGTCGCGGCCACCCTTGCGGCCCGTGCCGGCCGGCGCGAGCGACGCCGAAGCCAACGCCGTGCACCGCCGCAACCTCGAAATGATGATGGTCGGCGAACCGACCCGGATCGACGACCTCATCGTCGCGATGCAGCGCCGCAACCACGCGCTGACGCGGTTCAGGTCCCGCTTTCTCGGCTACCGCGACACGCTGGGGCCGAGCCTGCGCCAGACGCACTGCCCGGTGCTGGCGATCCTGCCCGAGAAGGACCCGCTGCCGCAGCCCGATGCCGCGTCGCGCGCCGCCTACCTCGAGGCCACGGCGCCGCACATCGCTTGTCGCATCGTGCCCGGCGCCAGCCACTGGGTGGCCTTCGAGGCGCCGGATGAAGTGAACCGCCTGATGATCGAGTTCCTCGGCGCGCGTGGGCGGCGTGACGCTACCGGTGCATTCGTCTAGCTAGCAACTGCTTACATCCGGAACACGGCGAACTCGGTGGGTTTTGCGGGCGTTCGGCCGACCATGTCGAGCAGCTGGGCGAGGGCGGAGCGCGTCTCGGTCGGGTCGATGATCATGTCGCACCACAGATGGCGAGCCCAGTTCAGCGCCCCGGCCACATCGTCGCTTGCGTCATGCGAGGCGGCGGCGCGCGCGTTGGGCCACATCATCAGCGCGTTCGGCTTGAAGGCGCGACCGCACATCGCGTAGTAGGCCGCGCCATGGGCCTGGCCGATGATCAGCGTGAACTTGGGCACGTCGGCGTTCGCCACCGCATTGAGCAGCTTGGCGCCGTGCTTGCCGATGCCGCGCTGGTCGGCCTGGTTGCTGTCGGCGAAGCCCGGCGAATCGACCAGGAACAGCAGAGGGATGTCGCGCTGGCAGCACAGCTCGATGAAGTGCGCGCCCTTGGCGCTGGCCTGCGAGGTCAGCGCGCCGTTGTTGGCCAGGATGCCGATCTCGAAACCCTCGATGCGCGCGAAGCCGCACACCAGCGTCTCGCCATGCAGCTGCTTGAACTCCTGGAAGCGGCTGGCGTCGACCAGGCGCGCGATGATCTCGCGGCAGTCGACGCTGTCCTTGTCGCCGATGCGCGCCAGACCGGTGAGTTGCCCCGGGTCGTACGTCGGCGGCTCGGCCGGCGCCGGCGTCCAGCGCAGGCGCGGTGGTTCGCCCAGGTGAGCGACGATCTCGCGCGTGATCTTCAAGGCGTGTGCGTCGTCTTCCGCCATGTGGTCGGTGACGCCACTGAGCCGGCTGTGCATCTCGGCCCCGCCCAACGGCTCGATGTCGACCACTTCGCCGGTCGCGGCGAAGACGAGTTGCGGGCTGCCGAGGAACATCGCGCCCTGGTTGCGAATGATCACCACCTCGTCGCACAGCGACGGGATGTAGGCGCCGCCGGCGGTCGACGGCCCGTGCACCAGCGCGATCTGCGCGATGCCCTCGGACGACATCTTGACCTGGTTGTACATGATCGAACCGGCCTGCCCGTCGTCGGGAAAGATGTTCTCGAGGTCGGGCAGAAATCCGCCACCGGACTGGACCATCGTGATGCAGGGCAGGCGGTGCTGCCAGGCGAACAACTGCGCTCGCGTGTGGCGCTTGGTCGTCATGCCGAACATCGTGCCGCCCTTCACGGTGGCGTCGTTGACGATCAGCATGCACGGGCGGCCGCAGACTTGGCCGACGCCGGTGATGATGGTCGCCCCCGGCGGCACGCCCTCGTACAGGTCGGCACCGGCGAGATGGCCGATCTCGAGGAAGGGCGAGCCCGGGTCAAGCAACGCGGTGATGCGCTCGCGCGGCAGCATCTGGCCGCGGCTCTTGTGCAGCTTGCGCGATTTCTCGCTGCCGCCCAGTGTGGCCTCGTCGCGGCGCTCTTGCAACGCGGCCGCGATCGGCAGGTAGGCGTCGCGCTGACGCTCGAAGGCCGTGGTGTCGACGGCGAGGTCGGATCGGATCGAATTCATGGCGTAAGAGGATTGGCAACCTAACGAATGTTTGTTATCTTAGTCGTCCCGCGCCGACTCCTGCAACTTATTCACAGCACTCCGATGAAATCAACGACCCCCGCGGCCCGGCCCGTAGCAAACCCGGCCCGTGCCGGCGGGAGCACGCGATGAGCGTCATCAAATCGGCCCTCGCGGCCAGCCCCGACGAGTTGCGCGCCAACCGCGAGTTCTACGAAGGCCGCGTCAACGATCTGCGCGCACGCCGCGCGTCGGCCGTCGCGGCCGGCTCCGACGCGGTGCGAGCGACCCTGCGCGACGCCGGGCAACTGCTGGTGCGCGAACGCGTGAGCGCGCTGCTTGACCCCGGCTCGCCCTTCCTCGAGCTCTGCCAACTGGCTGGCGAGGGCCTGTACGGCGACGATGCGCCGGGCGCCGGCATCGTTGCCGGTGTGGGCATGGTCGCGGGCCGGCCCTGCATGGTGATCGCCAACGACGCCGCCGTGCACGACGGCACCTACACCGCCACGTCCTGCAAGAAGCACGTGCGCGCCCAGCGCTTTGCGTGGATGCACCGGCTGCCCTGCCTGACCTTGGTGCAGTCGGGCGGGCGCCCGGGTGTGGCGGAGCGCGGCGCCAAGCCCGGCGTGTTCGCCGACGACGGCCAGTTCGGTTCGATCCTGTACAACCAGATGCGCATGTCGCGCGAGGGCATCGCGCAGATCGCCAGCGTGCACGGCCCGGCCGCCGACGCGGGCGCGTTCGTGGCGGCCGTGTGCGACGAGGTGGTGATCGTGCGGGATCAGGGGGCACTGGCGATCGGCGATGCGGCGATGCCCTCCGGTGCCGATGCCGAGCGCGCGAACCGCCAGGACGGCAACACCGACCGGCTGGCCGAGAGCGACGCGCATGCGATGGCGATCCTGCGCGACATCGTCGCCCACCTCGGCGACATCCCCGCCCAGCGCCGCGACGTGGCCGAAACCATCGAACCGCTGCACCCGCCGAGCGAGATCAACGCCATCATCAGCGCCGACTCGCGCATCCCGACGAACAACCGCGAGATCGTGCTGCGCCTGATCGACGCCAGCGATCTGCACGAATTCAAGCCCGACTACGGCGACACACTGATCACCGGCTTCGCCCGCATCAAGGGCTTCGACGTCGGCATCCTGTGCAAC
>JAZJZJ010000023.1:0-6771 GCA_040389925.1 Pseudomonadota bacterium | reverse complement strand
CGGTCGACGCGATCATCCGCGCGCGCAGCCACGGCCAGCGCGTCTACGGCGAGGTGCTCGCGGGCCATCTGACGATCGATGAATCGGTGTATCGCAATCCCGACTGGAACATCGCCGCGGCCCACGTGATGAGCCCGCCGTTCCGCGCGAAACACCATCAGGAGGCGCTGTGGGGCGCGCTCGCCGCCGGCCACCTGCACACGACCGCGACCGATCACTGCGCGTTCTGCAACGAACAGAAGGCGGCGGGCAAGGACAACTTCGCGAAGATTCCGAACGGCTGCGCCGGCGTCGAAGACCGCATGTCGGTGCTGTGGGATGCCGGTGTCAACACCGGCCGGCTGACGCCGAACGAATTCGTGCGCGTGACCTCGACGAACGCCGCGCAGATCTTCAACCTCTACCCACGCAAGGGCGCGGTTCAGGTCGGCAGCGATGCCGACCTCGTCGTCTGGGATCCGGCCGCCAGCAAGACGATCACGACCGCCGCCAGCGTCTCGAAGGTCGGCTACAACGTGTTCGAGGGCCGCACCGTGCAGGGTCTCGCGAAGGTCACGATCTCGCGCGGCAAGATCGTCTGGATCGACGGCGACCTGCGCACCGAGCGCGGCGCCGGCAAGTACGTCAAGCGCCCGGCCTTCGCGCCAGTGTTCGGTGCGCTGAAGCGGCAGGCCGAGTTGCACGCCGCGCACGCGGTCGTGCGCGCGGCCTGATTTTTCTTTCGGACCCGAGGATCTGCCGATGCCCCTGCCCGACGTCAAGCCCGGCCGCCTCTCGGCCTGCCAGTACACCGACAACTTCGGCGACGCGCACCCGCCCCTCACCCAAGTGCAGGCGCTGATCGAGGCCGAGCGCTGCTATTACTGCTTCGATGCGCCGTGCGTGACGGCCTGCCCGACCGGCATCGACATCCCGTCGTTCATCCGCCGCATCAGCGAAGACAACCTGCGCGGCGCCGCGAGGGCGATCCTGGAGGCGAACGTGTTCGGCGGCATGTGCGCGCGCGTCTGCCCGACCGAAGTGCTGTGCGAGCGGGCCTGCGTGCGCAACACGAACGAAGACAAGCCGGTCGAGATCGGCGCGTTGCAGCGCCACGCGACCGACGCGGTGTTCGCGTCGGGCGGCGCGCCGATGTTCACGCGCGCCATGCTCACCGGCAAGCGCGTCGCGGTGGTCGGCGCCGGGCCGGCGGGCCTGTCGTGCGCGCACCGCGCCGCGCTGCTCGGCCACGACGTGACCGTGTTCGAGGCCAAGCCGAAAGCCGGCGGGCTGAACGAATACGGTCTGGCGACCTACAAGACACCCGACAACTTCGCGCAGAAAGAGATCGCCTGGTTGCTCTCGATCGGCGGCATCTCGATTCGTCACGGCCAAGTGCTCGGCGAGCAGATCACGCTGGTGAAGCTCGCCGCCGAATACGACGCGGTATTTCTCGGCATGGGCCTGGGTGGCGTCAACGCGCTCGGCCTCGCGGATGAATCGCTCGATGGCGTCGACGACGCGGTCGCGTTCATCGCCGGCCTGCGCCAGACGAGCGACTACGCGTCCGTGCCGGTCGGTCGCCGCGTGGTCGTGATCGGCGGCGGCATGACCGCGGTCGATGCCGCGGTGCAGTCGAAGAAGCTCGGCGCGACCGAGGTGACGATCGTCTACCGCCGCGACCAGGCACGGATGCCGGCGTCGAAGCACGAGCAGGAATGGGCGCAGTTGAACGGCGTGACGATCCGCAGTTTCAGCGTCTTGAAGTCGCTCGACCACGCGCTCGGCCACGTGCTGGGCGCGACGTTCGCCGAGGTGCGCGAACTGAGCGGCCGGCTCGAAGTGACCGGCAAGCAGTGGACGATCGAGGCCGACACGGTGCTGAAGGCGATCGGCCAGACCCTCGTGCTCGCCGACCCGACGCTGCAGACGCTCGTCACGCAGGGCGGCCGCATCAAGGTCGACGCGGAAGGCCGCACGTCGTTGACGAACGTGTGGGCCGGCGGCGATTGCACCCATGGCGGGCAGGACCTGACGGTCGAAGCCGTCGAGCACGGCAAGATCGCCGCGCAGTCGATGGACCGCGCGTTCGGGATGATGCGCGGCGGCAAACCCTTCACCCGCGTCCGCAAGACGGCGGCGGCTGTCTGAACCTCGGAACCTCACCATGGCCGACCTGAGCACCACCTTCGCGGGCATCCGCAGCCCGAACCCGTTCTGGCTCGCGTCGGCGCCGCCGACCGACAAGGAATACAACGTGAACCGCGCCTTCGAGGCCGGCTGGGGCGGCGTCGTCTGGAAGACGCTGGGCGAAGCCGGGCCGCCGGTCGTCAACGTCAACGGCCCGCGCTACGCCGCGCTGTATTCGCAGGATCGGCGCCTGATCGGTTTCAACAACATCGAGTTGATCACCGACCGCCCGCTCGAAATCAACCTCGAAGAAATCGCGCGCGTGAAGCGCATGTGGCCCGATCGCGCGGTCATCGTGTCGATCATGGTGCCGTGCACCGAAGAGGCCTGGAAGGCGATCCTGCCGCGCGTCGAGGACACCGGCTGCGACGGCATCGAACTCAACTTCGGCTGCCCGCACGGCATGAGCGAGCGCGGCATGGGCTCGGCGGTCGGCCAGGTGCCCGAGTACATCGAGATGGTCACGCGCTGGTGCAAGCAGACCACACGCCTGCCGGTGATCGTGAAGCTGACGCCCAACGTGGCCGACATCAAGCCGCCGGCGCTCGCCGCGCACCGCGGCGGCGCCGATGCGGTCTCGCTGATCAACACGATCAACTCGGTGATGGGCGTCGACCTCGACGCGCTGCTGATTTACCCGAACACCGGCGGCACCGGCTCGCACGGCGGCTACTGCGGGCCGGCGGTGAAGCCGATCGCGCAGAACATGGTCGCCGAGATCGCACGCACACCCGAGATGGCCAGGCTGCCGATCAGCGGCATCGGTGGCATCTCGAACTGGAAAGACGCGGCCGAGTTCATCGCGCTCGGCTGCGGCAACGTGCAGGTCTGCACCGCCGCGATGACCTACGGCTTCAGGATCGTCCAGGACATGTGCGACGGCCTGTCGGAATACATGGACGCGAAGAGCTTCCACAACATCGACGCGTTCCGCGGCCGCGCCGTGCCGTCGATCGTCAACTGGAACCAGCTGAACCTGAACCACATCGAGAAGGCGACGATCGACCAGGACGCCTGCATCCAGTGCGGCCGCTGCCATGTCGTCTGCGAAGACACCTCGCACCAGGCGATCACGGCGATGAAGGATGGGAAACGCCACTTCGAGGTGATCGAGGCCGAATGCGTGGGCTGCAACCTGTGCGTGTCGGTCTGCCCGGTGCCCGAATGCATCACGATGCATGCGCTGAAACCCGGCGACACCGACCCGCGTACCGGACAATGGGTGAGCGGCGAATACGCCAACTGGACCACGCACCCGAACAACCCGGCGCGTGCGGCCTGACTTCATCCACCTGCCTCGCGAGCTCCTCACTTGTCGTCATCCCCCCCTGCGCTGTCCACCGTCGAAGTCCAAGGCGTGTCGGTCGTCTACCCGGCGAAAGAACACACCGTCACCGCGCTCGACAACGTCAGCCTGAGCATTCAGGAGGGCGAGTTCATCTCGCTGATCGGCCCCTCTGGCTGCGGCAAAACAACCTTGCTGCGCGTGATCGCCGACCTGGAGCAGATCACCTCGGGCGTCGTGCGCGTCAACGGCCTGTCCACGCGCGATGCGCGCCTCGCGCGTGCCTACGGCTACGTGTTCCAGGCGCCGGCGCTGTTCCCGTGGCGCACCGTGCTCGGCAACTGCTGCCTGCCGCTCGAAATTCACGGCCTCGACAAGGCGAAGGCGCGCGCGGTCGCGATGGCGCAGCTGGAGCGCGTCGGGCTGAAAGGCTTCGAGGGCAAGTACCCGTGGCAACTGTCGGGCGGCATGCAGCAGCGCGTGTCGATCGCGCGCGCGCTCGGTTTCGAGCCCAAGCTGCTGATGATGGACGAGCCCTTCGGGGCGCTCGACGAGATCACGCGCGACCGGCTCAACGAGCAGCTGCTGCGCCTGTGGGAGCGCGAGCGCCGCACCGTCGTGTTCGTCACGCACTCGATTCCCGAGGCGGTGTTCCTGTCGTCGCGCATCGTCGTGATGTCGCCGCGGCCGGGGCGCATCGTCGACGTGATCGAGTCGGGCTTGCCGGCCGACCGCACGCTCGACATCCGCGACACGCCCGAGTTCGCCGAGATCTCGCACCGCGTGCGCATGTCGCTGCAGGACGGGCATGGCGGCGCAAATGTCGGTCATTGAGGGCGGTCGCGGCGGGTTCGGCGCGCTCTGGTTCCGCGCCGGGCCGGTGCTCGCCGTGCTCGGCATCGTGCTCGTGCTCTGGTACGCGCTCGCCGTCTGGCTCAACGCGCCGCAGGTCATCGAACGCACGCTGTCATCGCAACCGGGCTGGACCGCGGCCGACCTGATGCGCCTGACCTGGTCGATGGATCGCCCGGTGCTGCCCGCGCCGCACCAGATCGCGCTCGACCTTTGCGACTCGATCTTCAACTGGCCGCTCGATTCGCCGCGCAACCTGCTGTACCACGCCGCCGTCACGAGTTCGGCCACCTTGCTCGGCTTCGTGATGGGCACGCTGCTCGGCGCGGTGCTCGCGGTCGCGATCGTGCACTCGCGCACGCTCGACCGCAGCCTGTTTCCGTGGATCATCGCGTCGCAAACCGTGCCGGTGCTGGCGATCGCGCCGATCATCATCGTGATCCTCGGCAGCATGGGGATGAGCGGCACGTTTCCGAAGGCGATGATCTCGATGTACCTGTGTTTCTTTCCGGTCGCGGTCGCGCTCGTGAAGGGGCTGCGCTCGCCCGGCGTGATGGAGACCGAGCTGCTGCACACCTACGCCGCATCGCGCAAGCAGGCGTTCTGGAAGTTGCGCGTGCCGGCGTCGCTGCCGTTCCTGTTCCCGTCGCTGCGCGTCGGCATCGCGGCCGGCCTCGTCGGCGCGATCGTCGGCGAGTTGCCGACCGGCGCGCAGGCCGGCCTCGGCGCGCGGCTGCTGACCGGTTCGTACTACGGCAACACGGTGCAGATCTGGTCGGCGCTGGTGATGTCGGCGCTGCTCGGCCTCGTGCTGACCGGCGGCGTCGCGTTGGCAGAACGGCTGCTCACGCCCAGGGGCAAGCGGTGATCGCGCTGATCCGCGCACAGCGCCTGGCAACGCTCGCGGCCGTGTTCGCGGCGCTGTCGTTCGTGCTGCCCCTGGGCTTCACGACAGCCGGCGCGGCGTTGCGCTGGCCGAGCCTGGCGGCGCCGTTCGTGTTCGCGTGCTGCGGCCTGTTCACCTCGATGCTCGCGGTGCTGCGCCCGCCGCGTCGGCTCGGCCCGGTGCTGGGTTTCGCGCTGCTGGGCGCGCTCGCCGCGCTCGCGCCGATGATCCTGGTCGCCACCGACGTGGTCACCGCGCTCGACGCCGCCACGTGGCGCAGCGGCTTCTGGTGCTATGTGTTCGCGCTCGCCTGCCTGGCCATCACCACCGTGCGCCGCCTCGCCGCACTCGACACGACCACCCGCTTCAGCGGCTGGGCCTCGCAGTACGGCACACCGCTGCTGTTCGGCATCTGGGTGATCGTGTTCTGGCAGTTGCTGGTGCGCGCGTTCGACGTACCGCAGGTGCTGCTGCCCGCTCCGAGCGGGGTCTGGCGCGCGCTGCTCGCCGGTTTCGGCGTGCTCGCCGGCGACTTCGAGCAGACCGTGCTGCACTCGGTGCTGATCGGGCTCGTCGCGGGGTGCGCACTCGGCTTCATCACCGGCGTGCTGATCGATCGCAGCCCTTTTCTGCAGCGCGGGCTGTTGCCGCTCGCGGCGCTCGCGAGCACCGTGCCGCTGATCGGCATCGCGCCGATCATGGTGATGTGGTTCGGCTTCGACTGGCACTCGAAAGCCGCCGTCGTCGTCGTGATGACCTTCTTCCCGATGCTCGTGAACACGCTCGCCGGCCTGGCCGAATCCGGCCACATGGAGCGCGACCTGATGCGCTCGTACGGCGCGAGCTATTGGCGCACCCTCTTCTCGCTGCGCATTCCGGTCGCGCTGCCGTTCGTGTTCAACGCGCTGAAGATCAACTCGACGCTGGCGATGATCGGCGCGATCGTCGCCGAATTCTTCGGCTCGCCGACCGCGGGCCTGGGCTTTCGGATCTCGACCGAAGCGGCGCGGCTCAACATGGGGCTGGTGTGGGCCGCGATCCTCGTCGCGGCGGTGGCCGGCTCGTTGCTGTACGGCCTGCTCGGCTGGATCGAGCGCCGTGCGACCTTCTGGCACCCCTCGATTCGCGCCCATGTTTGAGTTCAAATCAGGTCTTCAGCCCACCCCGTTTCCCCCCGCCGCAAGGCACAACCTCCGGAGTTTCCCGATGCGCAAGACGACTCTTCTGCTCTCTCTGATGCTGGCCGGCATGGCTGGCGCCGCCAGCGCCGCCGACAAGGTCACGGTGCAACTCAAGTGGCTGCCGCAGGCGCAGTTCGCCGGCTACTACGTCGCCGCCGCGAAGGGCTTCTACAAGGACGCCGGCCTCGACGTCACGATCAAGCCGGGCGGCCCCGACATCGCGCCCGCGCAGGTGCTCGCCGCCAAGGGAGCCGACCTGACGGTCGACTGGATGCCGAGCGCGCTCGCGGCCCGCGAAGCCGGCGTGCCGATGGTCAACGTCGCGCAGATCTTCAACCGCTCCGGGATGATGCTGACCTGCAAGAAGGCCAGCGGCGTGAGCACGCCGAAGGACTTCA
>JAZJZJ010000022.1:0-12025 GCA_040389925.1 Pseudomonadota bacterium | reverse complement strand
TCGATGTGGTGGAACACGCTCGCCTTGCGCGGCGCGGTGATCACGCCGACGAAGCTCGACAGGTTCGACAGCAACTGCGCCGCGTTCGCGATCACGCGCTGCGGCTGGTCGTGCGGCAACTGCGGCGGCGCGCTGGGCACACTGACGAACGGCTGCGCCGTCAGCATCGTGTCGACGAACAGGCGATAGCCACGCGCGGTCGGGATCCGGCCGGCGCTGGTGTGCGGGCTCGCGATCAGGCCGAGCTCTTCGAGGTCGGCCATCACGTTGCGGATCGTCGCCGGCGAGAGCTCCAGCCCGCTGGCGCGCGAGAGCGTGCGCGAGCCCACCGGTTGGCCGTCGGCGATGTAGCGTTCGACAAGGGCTTTCAGCAGTGTTTTGGCGCGTTCGTCCAGCATCTTTCCATTGTAGGTTGCGGGCCATTCCGGCGCGCATCTGCGAGGGGTCGCTGTGGTGTAATCCCGCGCATGTCCAGCCCCTTTCGTCATGCCGCGCTCGTGGGAAAGTATCAGGCCCAGGGCATCCGCGGCGAGTTGGAAGAAATCGCGCATTTCCTCGTGCGCCAGGGGCTCGAGGTCTCGCTCGAACGCCAGACCGCGCTGAACACCGGCATTGACGGATTCGACGCGCTGACGGTCGACGAACTCGGCCGAAATTGCGACTTCGCGGTCGTCGTCGGCGGCGACGGCACGATGCTCGGCATCGCGCGCCAGCTGGCCCGTTTCAACACGCCGCTGGTCGGCATCAACCAGGGGCGGCTGGGCTTCATCACCGATATCAACATCGCGCAGTTCGCCGACGCGCTGGCGCCGATCATCGCCGGCGACTACATCGAAGAGCGCCGCACGATGCTCGAAGGCGATGTGTGGCGCGACGAGGTTTCGATCTTCGAGGGCTACGCGATGAACGACGTGGTCGTGAGCCGCGGCGCGGCCGCGAGCATGGTCGAACTGAAGGTCGACATCGGCGACGAGTTCGTCGCCAACTTTCGCTCCGACGGCCTGATCATCGGCTCGCCGACCGGCTCGACCGCGTACGCGCTGTCGGCCGGCGGGCCGATCCTGCACCCCGGCATCAAGGGCTGGGTGCTGGTGCCGATCGCGCCACACGATTTGTCGAACCGGCCGATCGTGTTGCCCGACACCGGCGAGATCAGCATCGAGATCGTCGCGGCGCGCGACGCGAGCGTCAGCTTCGACATGCAGTCGCTCGCGAGCCTGCTGCACGGCGACCGGATTCGCGTGCGACGGTCGGCGAATCAGGTGCGTTTTTTGCATCCGCAGGGCTGGAGCTACTACGCCACGCTGCGGCGCAAGCTGCACTGGAATTCCGGGGTGAACTGACGTGTTGCGCAGGTTGTCTCTTCGCGATTTCGTGATCGTCGCGTCGCTCGAGGTCGAGCTCGACGCCGGCTTCTCGGTGCTGACCGGCGAAACCGGCGCGGGCAAATCGATCCTGGTCGACGCGCTGCAACTCGCGCTCGGCAGCCGCGGCGATGCCGGCGTGGTGCGCGAAGGCGCCGCACGCGCCGAGATCGGCGCCGAGTTCGATGCACCGGCGAGCTTGGCCGACTGGCTCGACGAAGGCGGCTTCGATTCGGGCCGCGATGGCGAAGAGCGCTTGCTGCTGCGCCGAACCATCGACGCGCAAGGCAAGAGCCGCGCATGGATCAACGGCAGTGCCGCGACGATCGCGCAGCTGCGTGAAGCCGCCGATCACCTCGTCGACATCCACGGCCAGCATGCCTGGCAGAGCCTGACGCGCGGGCCTTCGGTGCGCGGGCTGCTCGATGCGTTCGCCGGTGTCGACGCCGCGCCGCTGGCGGCGCTCTGGGCGCAGTGGAAACACGCCGCCGAAACGCTCGCTGCAGCCAGCGGCAGCCAGGCGAGCCTCGACCGCGAACGCGAGCGCCTCGCGTGGCAGATCGGCGAGGTCGACAAACTCGCGCCGGGCGACGACGAATGGGCCGAGCTCGAGGCCGAGCACAAGCGACACGCGAACGCGCAGTCGCTGATCGACGCGGCGCGCAGCGCGCTCGACGCCGTCTCGGACGCCGACGACAACGCTGACGCGCTGACGGGCCGCGCGCTGCACGCGCTCGAAAGCGTGGCCTCGTTCGACGCGCAACTGGCGTCGATCATCGAGGTGCTGCAAGGTGCGCAGGCGCAATTGCAGGACGCCGCGCACACGCTCGGCGGCTACCTGAACCACACCGACCTGGAGCCGCAGCGCTTGCAGGCGCTCGACGAACGTTTGGCGGCGTGGATGAGCCTCGCGCGTCGCTATCGCAGGCCGCCTGACGAGCTGCCCGCGCTGCTCGCGCAATGGAAGGACGAGTTGCGCGCGCTCGACGCCGCTGCCGATCTCGAAGGCCTGCAACGCGAACTGGCGCGCGCGCTCGCCGCGTTCGAGGCCGAAGCGAAACGCGTCTCGGCAGCGCGCCGCGCCGGCGCACCGAAGCTCGCGAACGCGGTCACACTGGCGATGCAGCAACTCGGCATGGCGGGTGGCCGTTTCGAGGTGGCGCTGCTGAAGCAGGAGGCGCCGCAATCGTTCGGCATGGAATCGGCCGAGTTCCTCGTCGCCGGCCATGCGGGCAGCACGCCGCGGCCGCTGGCCAAGGTCGCGTCGGGCGGCGAGCTGTCGCGCATCGCGCTGGCGATCGCGGTGACGACGAGCCAGTTGAAAACATCCGATGGTTCTGCGGCGACGCTGATCTTCGACGAGATCGATGCCGGCGTCGGCGGTGCGGTGGCCGAGACGGTCGGCCGCTTGATGAAGCAGCTCGGGCGCAATCGGCAGGTGCTCGCGGTCACGCACCTGCCGCAGGTCGCGGCCTGCGCCGACCACCACTTCGTGGTCTCGAAGCAGTCGCGCGATGGGCTCACGCTCAGCGAAGTCAACGCGGTCGGCGGCGAGGTGCGCGTCGCCGAAGTCGCGCGCATGCTCGGTGGCGAGCGCCTGTCGAACACCAGCCTGGCGCACGCGCAGGAGATGCTCGCGGTCGGCGCCGATGCGGTGCCGGCAGCGCGTGCGCGCAAACGGTCATGAGCGAAGCCGCAACCCTTCAAACCGCGACCTCGCCGCGCGAGGTCGTGCTGCTGACCGGTATCTCCGGCTCCGGCAAATCGGTGGCGCTGCACGCGCTCGAGGATGCCGGCTTCTTCTGCGTCGACAACCTGCCGCCCGAACTGCTGCGCGAATTCCTGCAACTCGAACACGGTCGGCGCGACCGGCGCCTGGCGATCGCGGTCGACGTGCGCAGCGCCGGTTCGCTGCCGCACCTGCTGCCGCTGATCCGGCAGCTGCGCACCGAAGGCACGGCGATCCAGGTCATCTTTCTCGACGCCAGCACCGACGCGCTGGTGCGGCGCTTCTCCGAGACGCGGCGGCCGCACCCGCTGTCGGCCGAGGTGCCGGTCGACCAGCCCGCCGATCAACCGGACAGCCGCCACGCGCTGATCGACGCGATCGAGATCGAGCGCCAGTTGCTGGCCGAATTGCGCGAGCTCGCCACCGTGGTCGACACCAGCCAGCTGCGTTCGGCGCAGCTGCGCATCTGGGTGCGCGACATGGTGCGCGCCGGCAGCAATCGCCTGACGCTGGTGTTCGAGAGCTTCGCGTTCAAGTACGGCGTGCCGCTCGATGCCGACTATGTGTTCGACGTGCGCGTGCTGCCGAATCCGCACTACATCCGCGAACTCAAGCCGCTCACGGGCCGCGACGCGCCGGTCGCCGACTACCTGCACGCGCAGCCCGAGGTCGGCGAGATGCTCGGCCAGATCGAGGCCTTCATCGCGCGCTGGCTGCCGGCGTTCGAGGCCGACCAGCGCAGCTACCTGACGGTCGCGATCGGCTGCACCGGCGGCCAGCACCGCTCCGTGTACTTCGCGCAAACACTCGCCGAGCGCTTTCGCGCGCGTTCGGCCACGCTGATCCGGCACCGTGAGCTCGACGCCCGCTGAATCACCCGGGCCGATGGCCGGCGAGTTGCCGCTGTTTCCGCTGCAGACGCCGCTGTTTCCCGGCGGTCTGCTGGGCCTCACGGTGTTCGAGGCGCGCTACCTCGATCTGATCACCGCGTGCCTGCGCAGCCGCCGGCCCTTCGGCGTGGTCGCGCTGCGGGCCGGCAGCGAGGTGCGACGCAGCGGCGAAGCGGTGCGTTTCGAGCCGGTCGGAACGCTGGCCGAGCTGATCAGCGCCGACAGCGAGCAGCCCGGCATCCTGCTGGTGCGCTGCCGCGGCACGACGCGGTTCCGGGTCGAGGCGAGCCGGCAGCAGGCCGACGGCTTGTGGCTGGCACACACCCACCCGATCGCCGACGACGCGGTGCTCGCGCCCGACGAATCGCTGATCGACAGCGTGCGCGCACTGGCCGCAACGATCCCGACGCTGAAGAACAGCAAGAACGAGTCACCGTTCCTGGAGCCGCACCGCTTCGACAATGCCGGCTGGGTCGCGAACCGCTGGTGCGAGATCCTGCCGATCTCGCCGGCCGCGAAGCAAAAGCTGATGGAGCTGCCCGATCCGGCCGTGCGCCTGGAACTCGTCGACGACTTCCTGCGCAGCAAGGGCGTGATCAAGTGATCGGTTGAGCCGACGCGAGCATCAGCTTGCGCAGCGGTGCCGGCAGCCCGGCGGCCAGCGCTTCGTCGAGGCCGAACCAGCGCGCGGTCGGCCACGCGGATTCGATCTGCGCGCGGCGCGCGGCGGCCAGTCGATCGGGCAAGGTCCAGCGGATCGGGTGCAGGCGCCAGTCGAGGTGCGTCAGCACATGGGTGAAGCTCGGCAGCGACTCGCCCTGCCCCGGCCACTCGGCGCTGGCCGCCTCGAAGGCTTCGACCGAGTCGAACTCGGGCAGGCTCCACAGCCCGGCCCATACGCCGGTCGCCGGGCGTTGTTCGAGCCAGATCTCGTCGCGCCGGCGCAGCCAGAGCCAGACATGCTCGCGCGTGCCGCGTTTGAGCTTGCGGGTCTTGACCGGATAGCGCTCGGGCGTGCCGGCGCGCGCCGCAGCGCAGTCTTCGCGCACCGGGCACAACAGGCAGCTCGGCGCGCGCGCGCTGCACAGCGTCGCACCCAAATCCATCAGGCCCTGGGTGTAGCGCTCGATCTCGCGCGCGGGCAACCGCGCGGTCGCTTCGGCCCACAGCGCACGCTCCTGCTTCGCCTCGGCCAGATCGCCGTCGAACGCGAGCACGCGCGTCAGCACGCGCTTGACGTTGCCATCGAGGATCGCGACCCGCTCGCCGAAGCAGAACGCCGCGATCGCCGCGGCGGTCGAGCGGCCGATGCCGGGCAGCGTCATCAGCGCGTCGCTGGTGCCGGGGAAGCGCCCGCCGTGCGTTGCGACCACCGCCTGCGCGCAAGCATGCAGGTTGCGCGCGCGGCTGTAGTAGCCCAGCCCGCTCCAGAGCCCGAACACGTCGTCGAGCGATGCCGCGGCCAGTGCCGCCACATCCGGAAAGCGCTGCAAAAAGCGCTCGTAGTAGCCCAGCACGGTCGCAACCTGCGTCTGCTGCAGCATGATCTCCGAGAGCCAGACGCGATACGGATCGCGCGTGTTCTGCCACGGCAACGTGTGCCGTCCGTGGCGGCGCTGCCAGTCGATCAGGCGCGCCGCGAACGCAGCGCCCGGCTCAGGCGCGGGCACGCTGGCGGGGAGCGGCGTCGATCGCGTCCGGACGCGGTGGCGGCATCTGCAGCGAGATCAGGTCGTTGCCGGCCACCGGCCCGGCCGTCGCCTGCTCGCGCAGCGCTTCGAACATCTGCCTGGCGCGGCGCAGGAAACCCTGCAAGCGCTCGTCCTGCGCTTCGAGCTCGGCGATGCGGATCTCGAGATCGCCGGCCGCGGCCTGCACGCGTTCGAGCGATTCGCGCCGGCGCCTGAAGTTGCGGCGGCGCTCGCGCAGCTGCGAATCGACTTGCGACGAAGTCGACTTGTTCCAGAGTTCGAGTTCGGCGCTCGCGCTTTCGAACACGACGCGCAGTTTCGAGACCAGCATGCGCCGGAACTGCTCCATGAACTTGGGGTTCGACAAGCGCAGCGCGTGCGTCAGGCCGAGGTATTGGGTGTAGCCGGCCTCGATTTCGTCGAGCTCGGCGCTGAAGCGCGCCAGCTCGGGCGCCTTGGTCATCGCCAGGCTGAAGCCGAACTCGCCGTTCAGCTTGCCGAACGACGCCCCCAGCATGTCGCGGATCTCGTTGCTGCGCGCTTGCGCGTCGGTCAGCAGCTTGCGCAGCTGCGCGCACAGCGCGACGAATGCCTTTCTCGCGCCCAGGTTCAGCAGCGAGGCGCTCATGCGGGTTTGCATCTCGGCGACCTCGTCGCGCAGGCGGTCGGACGAGAGGCCGACAAGCGCGTCTTTCAGCATGCGGCTGTGCACGGACCGAAGGGCCTGCAGGCGCACGGTGCAGTGCTCGAACTCTGCCGTTTCGGCGTCGATGCGCTCGATCATCAGCCGCAGCTTGCCGCCGCTCTTGCCGCGCAGGCCGCGTAACTCGAACGTCTGTTCGGCGAGCTGGCGGCGCTGGTCGCCCAAGCGCCGCGAGACGTGCGTTTCGATCTGCTGCGCGCCGTCGGTCACGACCTGTTCGAGCACTTGGCGGCGCTGCGGCAACAACTGCGCGCCGAGCGCGGCTTCGAGCGCGGGCAAGCGGCTCATCTGCAGCGCCTCGTCGTCATGGGCGATACGCGCCGCAAGCGCCTGCCGCGCCGACAGCGGGAATACGCGCTCGACGCCGACGCCCAGCGTGCGCGCCGTCTCGACGCACTGCGAGGTGATCTGCGCGTCGACCTGTTCGGCGGTGGCGAGCGGGTCGGCCAGCGCATCGATCTTGTTCAGCACGACGAAGCGCGACAGCGCATGCGTGCCGAGGTGATCGCGCCAGACGCCGAGGTCGGACTTGGTCACGCCGGTGTCGGCGCCGAGGATGAACACGGTCGCATGTGCGCTCGGCAACAGGCTCAGCGTCAGCTCGGGCTCGGCGCCGATCGCGTTCAGGCCCGGTGTGTCGAGCACGACCAGGCCCTGCTTCAGCAACGGGTGCGGGTAGTTGATCAGCGCATGGCGCCAGGCCGGTATTTCGACGCGACCGGCGTCGTCGACCGGCGGGTTGTCGTCGGGCGCCTCGTCGCTCCAGAAACCGAGCTCACGCGCCTGCTGCCGGCCGACGAACTTGGTGCGGGTCACTTCCTGCAGCGATTCGGCCAGGCGTTCGGGGTCGCTGATCTGCAGCGGGCGGATCGTCCAGGCGCGGCGCTGGCCGCGCAGTTCGGCGAGCGACAGGCCTTCGAGCCGCGTCTCGATCGGCAGCAGCATCAATGCGGCGCTCTCGTCGCCGTCCCACGCCAGTTCGACCGGGCACATCGTCGTGCGCCCCGGCGTGGCCGGCAACACGCGCCGGCCGGTGTCGGCGAAGAAGATCGCGTTGATCAGCTCCGACTTGCCGCGCGAGAACTCCGCGACAAAGGCGACCACCAGCTTCTCGTTGTCGAGGCGCTCGCGCAGTGCCGTCAGCTGGGCCGCAGCCGACGCATCGGCCATGTCGTGGTCGGCAAGGTAGCGCGCGACGTCGTCCAGCCGCCGACCGAGCGTCATGCGCCAGCCGCTGAGGGCGTCGAGGCTGATCGCGAACGATGGGGTCATGGGCGTACGGTGCGGCTTGGGGCTCGGAGGGCGAATCATCCTAGCGCAAGGACCGGGCGCTGATCCGCGTGAAACATCTGCTCACCAGAGAGAGGCGGCGCAAGCGCCAACCATTGCCGGATTGTGCTCAGCGGCGCTGGCAAACAGGGCAGAAATAGGTCGCACGCTGGCCCTGAACGATGCGCCGTATGGTGCCGACGCAACGCGCATCGCGCACGCAGGGTTGGCCTTCGCGGCCGTAGACACGCGCCTGCAGCTGGAACTGGCCCGCCATGCCGTGGGCGTCGCTGAAGTTGCGCAGGGTCGAGCCGCCGAGTTCGAGGGCACGGGCGAGCGTGCGGCGCACCGCATCGGCGAGCCGCTCGCAGCGGGCCAGGCTGACGCGGTCGCTGCGGGTGCGCGGGTCGATGCCGGCCTCGAACAGCGCCTCGCAGGCGTAGATGTTGCCGGCGCCGACGACGATCGCGCCGCCCAGCAGCGCCTGTTTGATCGCGACGCGGCGGCCGCGCAATGCGTCATGCAAATATTTGCCGGTGAAGGCCGGGTCGAACGGTTCGAGGCCGAGGCCGGCGAGCAGCTTCGCGGCCGGGCCGTCGTCCAGCGCCGGCGACCACACGACGGCGCCGAAGCGGCGCGGGTCGGTCAGCCGCAAGGTGCCGTGGCCAGTGACCAGATCGAAATGATCGTGCGGACCGGGTTCGGCCAGGTTGTCGCCGAACGCGAGCGCGCCCGACATGCCCAGGTGCATCAGCAGCCCGCCGCGGTCGAGCGCCATCCACAAATATTTACCTCGGCGCGTGACCTCGCCGACCGCCTGCGACACCAGCGTTTCGGGCGCGGTGCCGAGTGGCCAGCGCAGCGGTTTGCCCACGCGCACCGCGTGGATCCGCGCGCCGCGGATGCGGCCCGCAAAGCTCTGGCGCGTGACCTCGACTTCGGGGAGTTCGGGCATGCGGGGAATTATCCGCGCGCTGCGGCCCGGGACCCCGGCGACCTAGAATGAATCGCAGCTTCAGGAGAGACCGCATGCCCACCTTTCACCGCCGAACAGGCCGTGCCCGCGCAGCGCCGGCACTCCCGGCATTGCTGATCTCGCTGCTCGTCACCTCAGGCGCGTTCGCGCAAACCGTCACGCCGGCCGCGCCCGAGAAGACCGCCCCCGCGAAAGTCGAGAACTCGGCAATGAACGGCCCGCTGTTTCAGCAACTGCTGATCGGCGAGATCGAGGTGCGCGAAGGCGACCTCGGCGCCGGCTACCAGTTGATGCTCGACGCAGCGCGGCGCACGCGGAGCGAACAGCTGTTCCGCCGCGCGACCGACATTGCGCTGCAAGGCCGCGCCGGCGACGAGGCGCTCGTCGCCGTGAAGGCGTGGCGACAGGCCCTGCCGGAGTCGGTCGACGCGCTGCGCTATCAGGTGCAATTGCTGGTGCAGTTGAATCGAATGGCCGAGGTCGTCGAGCCGCTGCAGGCGTTGATCAAGGCGACGCCGCCGACCGAACGCAATACGCTGATCGGCGCGCTGCCGCGCTTTCTCGCGCGCAGCAACGACCGCGCGCAGGCCGCGCAGATCATCGAGCAGGTGCTGTTGCCGTACGCCGAGGCGCCCGAAACGCGCATCGCGGCGCGCGTCAGCATCGGCCGCGGCTGGCTCGGCGCGATCAACGGCGAGAAGGCGCTCGCGCTGGCGCAGAACGCGCACGACACCGACCGCAGCGCCGAGGCGCCGGCCGGTCTCGCGCTCGAGATGATGCCGGGCACGCCGGCCGCCGAGGCGATCGTCAAGGACCACCTCGCCGCCAAACCCGACAGCAATGCGGTGCGGCTGGTCTACGTGCGCACGCTGCTGGCCTCGCAACGTCTGGTCGACGCGACCCGCGAGCTCGAGACGTTGACCCGGAACTCACCGAAGCTGCCGCAGGCGTGGCTGACGCTCGGCGCGCTGCACGTGCAGCTGCGCGAGCCGGGCCCGGCGACGACGGCGCTGCTGACCTACATCGAGCTGGTGCAGGCCTCCGAGTTGCCCGCCACCGAGCTGGCCGCAGCGGCCAACGACGACGACGCGCCGCCCGCATCGAAGGAAGACGCGCTGACCCGCGGCTACCTGCTGCTTTCGCAGGCCGCCGATCAGCAACACGACTTCAAGGGCGCCGAGGCCTGGCTCGCGAAGATCGACAACCCGAAGCGCGCGCTCGAGGTGCAGGCACGGCGCGCGTCGCTGCTGGCGCGCGAGGGCAAGGTGAAGGAGGCGCGCGAGCTGATCCGCCGCGTGCCCGAGAAGACGCCCGACGATGCGCGCGCCAAGGTGCTGGCCGAGGCGCAGGTGCTGCGCGACGCCAAGCTCTGGCGCGACGCGAGCGACGTGCTCACGCAGGCGAACAAGAAGTTCCCCGACGATGTCGACCTCATCTACGAGCAGTCGATGATGGCCGAGAAGCTGAACCGGCTGGCCGACATGGAGCGTCTGCTGCGCCGCGTGATCGAACTCAAGCCGGATCATCAGCACGCCTACAACGCGCTCGGCTATTCGCTCGCCGAACGCAACCTGCGCTTGCCCGAGGCGCGCACGCTGATCAAGAAGGCGCTCGAGTTGAGCCCGGGCGAGCCGTCGATCACCGACAGCCTGGGCTGGGTCGAGTACCGGCTCGGCAACCGCGACGAAGCGGTGCGCTTGTTGCGCGAAGCCTACCGCGGCCAGCCCGACGCCGAAATTGCCGCGCACCTCGGCGAGGTGCTCTGGGTCAGCGGCCAGACCGACGAGGCGCGCAAGGTCTGGCGCGAAGGCCGCCAGCGCGATGCGACCAATGACGTGTTGCGCGAAACCCTGGCGCGGCTGCGGGTCGACCTGTGAGCTGGCGCGGCGGTGCGGCAGCGCTGACGGCAGCGCTGGTGATGACGGCGTGCGCATCGGTGCCACGCGGCGCGCAACCGTTCGTGGCCGACACGTTGTCGGGGCGGCTCGCGGTGCGGGTCGACGCCTCGGATGGCGCGCCAGCGCGCTCCGAGAACGCGGTGTTCGAGTTGCGTGGCAATGCACAGGCGGGTCAGCTGAATCTCTCGACGCCGCTTGGCAGCGTCCTGGCGCAGGCGCGCTGGGCGCAGGGCACGGTCGTGCTGGCAACGCCGCAAGGCGAGCGACGCTTCGCCGACCTCGATTCGCTCACCCAGGAAGTGCTCGGCGAGAGCGTGCCGGTCGCGGCGCTGTTCGACTGGCTGCGCGGCCGGCCGTGGCCGGATGCCGCGAGCGTCGGCCGCGTCGCGCCGGCCGAACCGGGCTTCTCGCAGCTCGGTTGGTCGGTCAGCCTCGCGCGCTTCGACGACGGGCTGGTCGTCGCCAAGCGCGAGAGCGCACCCGCGGTCACGGTTCGCGCGAAGCTGGATCGCTGATTCATGAATGCGCTCTACGACATCGCCGCGCCGGCCAAGCTGAACCTGTTTCTGCACGTCGTCGGCCGGCGCGCCGACGGCTACCACCTGCTGCAGTCGCTGTTCGTGCTGATCGACTGGTGCGACACCCTGCACTTCGAACTGCGCCGCGACGGTCAACTGACGCGGCACGACCTCGGCCCGGCACTGCCGGCCGATGACCTGTGCCTGCGCGCGGCGCGCCTGCTGCAATCGACCAGCGGCACGGCGCTCGGCGCCGACATCTCGATCGACAAGACCGTGCCTTGGGGCGCCGGCATGGGCGGCGGCAGCTCCGACGCGGCCTCGACGCTGCTGGCGCTGAACCGCCTGTGGGGCTTGAACTGGCCGCGCGCACGGCTGCTCGCACTCGGGCTGACGCTCGGCGCCGACGTGCCTTTCTTCATCGGTGGCCGCAACGCGATCGTCGAGGGCATCGGCGAGCGGCTGACCCCGGCGCCCGTGCCCGAACAGTGGCTGGCTGTCGTCAAACCGCCCACAGGCATCGAAACCCGTGCCATTTTTGCCAGCCCGCTGCTGGTCCGTGAACCGCAAGCTGCTATACTTGAAAGCTTCGCTGCAAACGCCGATCAGAACATTCTCGACTCAGGAATCCTGGAAGCCGGATTCGGGCGAAATGATCTGCAGGCCGCAGCAGAAGCAGAATGCGCGCAAGTGGTTCAGGCGGCGTCGATGTTGCACCAGCAGTTCGGCAACAGTCGCATGACGGGCTCGGGCAGTGCGGTGTTTGCGAGAGCAGGCACCGGGCCGGAACCCTCGGCAGCGATCTCGAAAGAGATGCCGGCAATTGCACCGGGCTGGGTCGGCAGAATGTGCCGCAGCCTGAGCGTTCACCCGCTCGTCGGGTGGGCCGCAGACTGAAAAGTTGCGGTTGGCAGTCGAAAGACTGTCGACCTGTGTAGGGGAGTCGCCAAGTTGGTTAAGGCATCGGATTTTGATTCCGACATGCGA
>JAZJZJ010000021.1:0-3916 GCA_040389925.1 Pseudomonadota bacterium | reverse complement strand
GCATCGCGACGCGCAACTACATCGGCGTGCTGACCTCGGTGAACTGCTCGGCGACGGTCGCGCGCGCGATCGCCGACCACTTCCGGCGCGACATCCACCCGGAGGCACTCGCGAAGTACCCGAACGTCGACGGCGTGATCGCGTTGACGCACGGCGCCGGCTGTGCGACCGACAGCGCCGGCGAGCCGCTGCAGGTGCTGCGCCGCACGCTCGGTGGGTATGCGAAGCACGCGAATTTCGCGTCCATCCTCGTCGTCGGGCTCGGCTGCGAGACGAACCAGATCTCGGGGTTGATGGAGCAGGAGAGCCTCAGCGCCGGCACCCAGTTTCACACCTTCAACATCCAGGAGACCGGCGGCACGAAGAAGACCGTCGCGCACGGCATCGAGCTGGTGCAGTGGCTGCTCGAAGAGGCGAACCGCGTGCAGCGCGAGCCGGTCAGTGCCGCACACATCACGGTCGGGTTGCAGTGCGGCGGCAGCGACGGCTACTCGGGCATCAGCGCGAACCCGGCGCTCGGCGCGGCGGTCGATCGGCTGGTGCGCCACGGCGGCACCGCGATCCTGTCGGAGACGCCCGAAATCTACGGCGGCGAACACCTGCTGACGCGCCGCGCGGTGAACCCGGCCATCGCCGACAAGCTGATCGCCAGAATCAAGTGGTGGGAGCAATACACCGCCCGCAACGACCAGGAGATGGACAACAACCCCTCGGCCGGCAACAAGGCCGGTGGCCTGACGACCATCCTCGAGAAGAGCCTCGGTGCGATCGCGAAGAGCGGCACGACCAACCTGACCGACGTGTTCGAGTACGCGCAGCCGGTCACGACCAGGGGCCTGGTGTTCATGGACACGCCCGGCTACGACCCGGTCAGCGCCACCGGCCAGGTCGCAGGCGGCGCGAACCTGATCTGCTTCACCACCGGCCGCGGCTCGGCCTACGGCTGCGCGCCGTCACCGTCGCTGAAGCTCAGCACCAACACCGCGCTGTGGGTCAAACAGGAAGACGACATCGACATCAACTGCGGTGAGGTGATCGACGGCAGCGCGACGATCGACGCGATGGGCGAGCGCATCTTTCAACTGATGCTGCGCACCGCGTCGGGCGACAAGACCAAGAGCGAGGTGCACGGCTACGGGCAAAACGAGTTCGTGCCGTGGGCGTTGGGGGCGGTGATGTAGTTGGAGCGCTCGCCGGTGATCTCCCCTCGTTCGACAAGCCCTACACCGGCTTCGATCGCGTGCGACTGACGCGGCCGGCCGTGGCGTAGAGCCGGGTCAGCCGCTTTGCCGTCAGCCGCAGGCGCGCGCGCAGCGCGGGCGGCGTGAGCGCTTCGACATCGGCGCCGAGGTTGATCAGCTGGTCGGCCGCGTGCACGATCGATTCGATCGGCACCGTCACGCGCGACCAGCCGGCTTGGCCATCCTTCTCGATCGTCCTGTCGATCGCGTCGGCCACAGCGGGGCTGAACTCGCGCAACAGCCGCAGCCCGCGCGCCGAGATGCGCAGCTGGGCCGTGTCGCGGTACACGCCGGTCTCGAAGCGGCGCGTCGACTCGTGCCACCAGGTCGCGAGATTGAAGTCGCGTGGCGGCTTGAAGTGCTGATCCAGCACCGTCAGCGCGCGGATGTTGCTCACGCGCCAAGTGCGCGGCTCGGCGCGCGCGCCGGCACGTGCCGCCATGTACCAGATGCCTGCCTTCAACACGAGCCCGAGCGGCTCGAGCTCGCGCTCGCGCACGCCGTTCCAGCTCTCGTAGACGATCTGCAGCCGGCGCTCGCGCCACACCGCATCGGCGACCGCACCGAGGTGCTCGGTGCGCGCGGCGCTGCGAAACCAGTCGACCGCGTCGAGGTGGAAGCGCGCGCTGAGCTGCTGCGCATCGGCCTGCCACTCGGGCGGCAGGCTCGCGAGCACCTTGAGCCGCGCCGATGCGACCGCTTCGCCCAGGCCCAGCTCGGCCGCCGGCCCGGCCAGGCCCGACAGGAACAGCGCGCGCGACTCGGGCGCGGTGAGGCCGGTGAGCCGCGTGCGCCAGCCTTCCTGCAGCTGGAACCCGCCGCTGCGCCCGCGGCCGGCCCAGACCGGCACACCGGCGGCGCTGAGCGCGTCGATGTCGCGGTGGATCGTGCGCACCGAGACCTCGAGCTCGCGCGCGAGCGTCTGCGCGCTCAGCCGACCACGCGCCTGCAGCAGCATCAGGATCGACAACAGGCGGCTCGCATGCATTTGCGCAGTCTCGCAGAAATACATGACAGCCATTGGCATGTATCACGGCGCAGCATCCCGGCATGGAACTTCACCCACCCCCCGCCATCGTCGAACTGCGCCAGTACACGCTGCACCCGGGCCGGCGCGACGCGCTGATCGCCCTGTTCGACCGCGAGTTCATCGAGACCCAGGAGGCGGTCGGCATGACCGTGCTCGGCCAGTTTCGCGATCTCGGCGACCCGGATCGCTTCGTCTGGTTGCGCGGCTTCGCGAGCATGCCGGCGCGCGCGCTCGCCCTCGCGGCGTTCTACGACGGGCCGGTCTGGCGCGCGCATCGCGCGGCCGCGAACGCGACGATGATCGACTCCGACAACGTGCTGTTGCTGCGGCCCGTCGTTGACGCCGCGATGCCGATCGACGCGTGGGCGCGCGATGCAGGCGGGCCGCGCGCCGCGGCAGTGCTCGCGATCGTCGCTGCACGTGATCAGGATCCGGGCTTTGCGCCCGTCATCGCGCAAGCCGGCGGCGAGCTCGTCGCCCGCTACGAGACCGAGCCGGGCGCCAACACCTTTCCGGGCCTGCCGGTGCGCGAAGGCGAATCGGTCGCCGTTTGGCTCGCGCGCTTCGCCGATGTGCGCACATGCACACAAGTCGCCGACGCACTGGCGCACGGGCCGCTCGCGCCGATGCAGTTGCTCCTCTTGGCGCCCACACCCCGTTCACGCTTCTGACGAAGGAGACTCCATGAGCACCGCTTCCCGCTTCATCGGCCGCCCTCACGATTTCGACTTTCTGCGCGGCGCATGGCAACTGACCAACCGTCGCCTGCGCGAACGCCTCACCGGCTGCGCCGAGTGGGACGAGTTTCCCGCCACGGTGCGGGGCCAGACCCTGCTAGACGGCGCTGTCAGCGTCGACGAGACGACCTTCCCGACCCGCGGCTTCACTGGCATGACACTGCGCTCGCTCGATCGGCAGACGAACCAGTGGTCGATCTGGTGGATCAACAGCGCCGACGGCCGGCTGCAGCCGCCGGTGCACGGCGGCTTCGACGGCGACCGCGGCGAGTTTTACGGCGACGACATCGACGCCGGCCGCGCCGTGAAGGTGCGCTTCATCTGGACCCGCGGCGCCACTGCGGCACGCTGGGAGCAGGCCTTCGCGCTGCCCGGCGATGACGCGGAAGCGACGTGGGAAACGAACTGGGTGATGGAAATGCGGCGCGTCGGCGCGTCACCTTGACACGCCCAGGCTGGCCATCAGGTTCAGGTACTCGAGCCGCGCGTGCAACTCGGCCAATTCGCGCCGCAGCCGCAGCCAGTTGCGGATCTGCAGTTCATCGGCCGCAACCCGAGCCGGGTGGCGAGGCTGAGGGCGCGGTGAGGGTGGGTTCATGGGGTCATCCGAAGCGTCGGCTTGAACCCCATGGTCTCGAACGCCGCGCGACCGGTCAACCCCGCGTTCGCGGTGCAACGGTGCGGGCGCGCCGGGCGGGATCAGGAGCGAACGCGTGCGCTCTTCGATTCGGCGGGCATGCGGCGTGCGACCTTGGTGCCGTCTTCGCCGACGGCACTGCCGACGACGAACGCATGCGGTTCTGTCCAGGCGGTGGAGGCCTTGCCGAAGACGAGGTCGGTCGTGCGCACACGGCCTTCGGTGAGTTGCACATAGCCTTGCGGCAGGTTCGGGTGATCGAGTCCGGTCA
>JAZJZJ010000020.1:12199-18549 GCA_040389925.1 Pseudomonadota bacterium | reverse complement strand
GATCGCGACGCGCAGCACGCGCACCGCGCTGTCGCAGCGCTCGCCGTAGCGGCCATACCAGAACAGGTTCTCGGCCGCACGCGACGGCAGGTTGACGCGCGAGCCGACCAGGTCCTCGGGCTTGACCGTCGTCGACAACAGCGAAAACGAGGCATTGACCGGCGCGCCCGAGAGCACCCAGGTGTCTTTCGAGCGCCCGCCGCGCTGCATCGCGATCACACGCGAATCGCCGTCGACCGCGACGCGCGTCAACCCGCCGGGCATCACGCGGTAGCCGTTCGGGGTCGCGACCGCAAACACGCGCAGGCCGACAGCGCGCGGGGCGAGTGTGTCGGGCGCGCCGCGCGTGAGCGTCTTCGCGCCGCCGCGCTCAAGAACCGGCGCCTGTGAGACATGCACCCACTCCTGCGCCACGTAGCGCTGCGGCCGCGCGGCCACCTTGGCGCGCAGCAGGATGCGTTCGTCGTGCGTCAGGTCGGCGCCGAACAGCGCGGGCTCGCGGAACGAGCGTTCGATCGGCTTGATCAGCAGCTTGTCGAGGCGCTTCCAGGCGTCGTCGAACGCGGCCGGCTCGCCAAGCCACCAGGTCGCGACCGACGGCAGCTTCAGCGGCTCGCCAAGCAACTGCTCCGAGAGCTTCGGCAGGTAGCCGAGCAGCGCGCCGGATTCGATCACGCCCGAGCCGAGCGCGTTGCCGACGAACACGCTGCCGCGGCGCACGCAATCGGTCAGGCCGGCGACGCCGAGGGCCGAGTCGGAGCGCAGTTCGAGCGGGTCGCAGTAGTCGTCGTCCTGGCGGCGCAGGATCGCGTGAACGCGCTTCAGCCCTTCGACCGTCTTCATCCAGACGCAGCCGCTGCGCACCGTCAGGTCACTGCCTTCGACGAGCGGGAAGCCGAGGTAGCGCGCCAGCAGCGCATGCTCGAAATAAGTCTCGTTGTACGGGCCTGGCGTGAGCAGCACGGCCAGCGGCGGGCCTTCGCCGGCCGCAGGTTTCGGCGCCCAATGCAACAGCGAATCGCGCACGCCGGCAAAGAACGACGCGAGGTGCTGCACGTTGAGGTCGGCAAACATTTGCGGGAACACGCGCGAGACGACGAGCCGGTTCTCGAGCGCGTAGCCGGCGCCCGAAGGCGCTTGGGTGCGGTCGCTGACGACCCACCAGCTGCCGTCGGGCGCGCGTGCCAGATCGGCCGCGTACTGGAACAGGTGCACACCGCCGGCCGGGCGCACGCCCTTCAGCGGGTGCAGAAAGCCGCTGTGGCCGAAGACCACCGGCGCCGGGATCGCGCCGCTGCGCAACAGGGTCTGCGGGCCGTAGATATCGGCGAGCACGCGGTTCAGCAGGTCGGCGCGCTGCGCGATGCCGGATTCGATCGCGTCCCACTCGCTCGCCGACAGCAGCAGCGGCAGCGGGTCGACCTCCCAGGGCCGGTCGGCGCCCTTGGGGTCGGCGTAGACGTTGTAGGTGATGCCGTTCTCGCGAATCTCGCGCTCCATCAGCGACAGCGTGTCGCCGATCTCGGGGCCTTCGCGCGCGGCGAGCGCGCGCAGGAACGCGTCCCAGTGCGGGCGCGGCACACCGGCCGACGCCAACATCTCGTCGAAGCGGCCGTCGGGCACGGCATAGGCGTCGAGCAGGTCTCTCAGCATCGGGTGGGTTGCGTCATCACGGCGCCCATTGTCGCCGCAGCACGGCACATCAGCCGGCCAGCGCCGTCACTTCCTGGCTCAGCCGGTTGACGATCTCGTGCGCGCTGCGCAGCATGTTCTTCAGCAGCGCGATCTCGATCTCGGGGTGGCTTGCGCCGAGGCGCGCCAGACCGGTCGCGTCGAGCACGCGGCACTCGACCGCGGTGACGGCGATCACGTCGGCCGAGCGCGTGCCGCCGTTGATCATCGCGAGCTCGCCGAAGCTCAGGCCCGCCGACAACGTGGAGAGCCGCTTCGGCGCAGTCGTGAGCGACGGCAGCGCCACCTTCACCTGCCCGCGCGTGATCAGGTACAGCGCCAGCGCCGGCTCGCCGTGGCTGACGATGTACGCGCCCGGCGCCCAGCTGCGCCGCGCCAGCAGCGGTTCGAGCAGATCGATCGCGGCCGGATCGAGGTCGCGGCACAGATCGTTGGCCGCGAGCGGCACGCCTGCCGGCTGGTCCCTCTCACAGCCCGCGGCCAGCAGCAGGCCGTTCTCGCACCACTCGATCGCGCCGTCGAGGTCGGGCAGGCACACGAGACGCCACGCGGCATTCGCCGCGGCGCGCTGTTCGTCGAGCTGGCGCAACAGGCGGCCGTGGCGCTCGCACGATGCCAGCACGAGTTGCTGGCCGCGCTCGTGCATCGACTCGATCAGATCGAACAGGATGCGCGCGGCCGGGCCACCGACCGCCGTGACGCGCTTGAAGTCGAGCACCGCCGTCGCCAGCTCGGCGCCGCGATCGAGCACGGCGCTGACGACCGCCTCGATCGCCGGGAACAGCAGATCGCCCTGCAGCTCGCAGACCCACACCGCGCGCCCGGTGCGGCGGATCAGCGCGCGCTCGGCTTCGGGGCGGCGCCGCTTCGAGTTCACGTCGGCGACGCAGTAGCGGGCCCGAAACACCGAGCGCGACGAACGCGCCGCGCGCAGCACGTGCAGGTCGAGATCGCGCGACAGGTCGCGGCACACCTGCAGCCCGCGCACGCTGTTGCCGTGCGCATCGAGCCGCGGCGAGAACACGCCGATGCCGAACTGGCCCGGCAGCACCACCATGATGCCGCCGCCGACGCCGCTCTTGGCCGGCATGCCGACGCGAAACACCCACTCGCCGGCGGCGTCGTACAGCCCGCAGGTCGTCATCACGCTGAGCACGCGTTCGACATGCGCCGCATCGAGCGCCTGTTCGCCGGTGACCGGATGCACGCCGCCGTTGGCCAGGGTCGCGGCGATCAGGCTGAGGTCGCGGCAGTCGACCGCGACCGAGCATTGGCGAAAGTACAGGTCGAGCGCGGAATCGGGGTCGTCGAGGATCTCGAAGTTGCGCAGCATGTGACCGATCGCGCGGTTGCGGTGGCCGGTGCTGCATTCGGACTCGAACACGGCCGCGTCGATGTCGAGCGTGCGGCCGGCGTACATCGAGTAGACCGCGAGCAGCCGCTCGGCCTTGTCCTGTGCCGAATGCCCCTTGACCATCGACGCGGCCGCGATCGCCCCGGCGTTGATCATCGGGTTCAGCGGCCGCCCGGTCGCGGGCTCGAGGCTGATCGAGTTGAACGCGTCGCCCGACGGCTCGACGCCGATGCGGCGCATCACCGCGTCGAGGCCGCAATCACCGAGCGCCAGGCCATAGGTCAGCGGTTTGGAGATCGATTGGATCGTGAAGCGCTGGCGCGCATCACCGACCTCGTAGACGCGGCCGTCGGTGGTCGCGACGCAGATCGCGAACTGATCGGGGTCGACCTGCGCGAGTTGCGGGATGTAGGTCGCGACCTCGCCCTCGCGCAGCCCGGCGTGGCGGGCATGCAGGCCCTGCAGGTAGCGCTGGATCGGCGAGCGCGCGTCAGGCGTCGCCGGCCCGGCTGCGCCGCGTTGCGAATCGGCCGGCGCGCTGTCGTCGGTGCGCCTCGCCACTCAGGCCCGCCGCAGGTCGAGCGTGAACGGGAAGTTCGGGTTGCGCTCTTCCTTCGGCACCGTCATGTGGCCCGGCGTGTGCCCGGTGCGGAAGAAGCGCGCCAGACGCCGCGCCTCGGCTTCGAGCATGTTGACCGGGAAGGTGTCGTAGCTGCGGCCGCCCGGGTGCGCGACGTGGTACTGGCAGCCGCCCATCGAGCGGTGCATCCAGGTGTCGAGCAGGTCGAAAGTCAGCGGCGCATGCACGTCGATGCTCGGGTGCAGCGCCGAGGGCGGGTTCCAGGCGCGGTAGCGCACCGCACCGACGAACTCGCCGACCTTGCCGGTCGGCTGCAGCGGGATCGCGCGGCCGTTGCAGGTCAGCACATGGCGGTCGCCGACCAAGCCGGTGACGCGCAACTGAATGCGCTCGATCGACGAATCGACAAAGCGTGCGGTGCCGCCGACAGCGCCCTCCTCGCCCATCACATGCCAGGGCTCGAGCGCGAGCCGCAGCTCGACGTTGACGCCCATCGCCGCGAAATCACCCAAGCGCGGGAAGCGGAAGTTCAGGTGCGGCGCGAACCAGTCGAGCTCGACCGGGTAACCGGCCGCGTTCAACTCCTCGCACACGTCCGACAAATCCTGCCAGATGAAGTGCGGCAGCATGAAGCGGTCGTGCAGCTCGGTGCCCCAGCGCTTCAGGCGCTCCGGGCGATACGGGTCTTGCCAGAAGCGCGAGACCAGCGCGCGCATCAGGAGTTGCTGCGTCAGGCTCATGCGCGCATGTGGCGGCATCTCGAACGCGCGCATTTCGAGCAAGCCCAGCCGCCCGGTCGGGCCGTCGGGCGAATACAGCTTGTCGATGCAGAACTCGGCACGGTGGGTGTTGCCCGAGACGTCGATCAGCAGGTTGCGCATCAGCCGGTCGACCAGCCATGGCGGCACCTGACCTTGCTGCGCGGTGATGCGCTTCAGCTCGGCGAACGCGATCTCGATCTCGTAGACCGAGTCGTTGCGCGCTTCGTCGACACGCGGCGCCTGGCTCGTCGGGCCGACGAACAGACCCGAGAACAGATAGCTCAGCGCCGGGTGGTTGTGCCAGTACGCGACCATGCTGGTGAGCAGATCGGGCCGGCGCAGAAACGGTGAATCGGCCACCGTCGCGCCGCCGAGCACGAAGTGGTTGCCGCCGCCGGTGCCGGTGTGGCGGCCGTCGAGCATGAACTTCTCGGTCGACAGCCGGGTCTCGTGGGCCGACTGGTACAGGTGCGTGGCCTGCTCGACCAGCTCGCCCCAGCTGTGCGCCGGGTGGATGTTGACCTCGATCACGCCCGGATCGGGCGTGACGCGCAACAGTGCCAAACGCGGATCCTTCGGCGGCTCGTAGCCTTCGAGGATCACCGGCAGTTTCATCTCGAGCGCGGTGTCTTCGATGGCGCAGACGAGTTCCAGGTAATCCTCGAGCGAGGTCGCCGGCGGCATGAAGATGTACAGGCGCCCGTTGCGGGGCTCTGCGCTCATCGCGGTGCGCGTCACCGACGCGGCCGACTCGAAGCGCCGCGGCGCGCGCGGTGCGGCGCCGGTCGCAAGGCTGCTGCTCGGCGACCGCTCACCGCTCAGCGCAGCGCGCGAGCGATCGGCGAAGCTGCTCGACGCCGGCGCACCGGCACCCGACGACGGCGCGCCTGCAGCCGACGCCGCAGCGCCCATCTCGTTCGCGCCATTCGAGAAGCGCAGGCGTCGATACGGCGGCAGCGGCGCGAACGGCTGCGTCTGATCCGGCGGGTAGACCCACGGCAGATCGCTGTCTTTCGCCCACGGCTGCGAGTCGAGCGGCAGGCGGTAGCCCATCGCCGAATCGCCGGGGATCAGGTAGCAGCGCTCGGCGCGCAGAAACCACGGGCCGGTCTGCCAACGCGGCGCGCCGCTCGGGTTGCGTGCGACCGGGAAGACATGGCCGACGACCTTGTCGAGCCCTTGCGTGAAGACCTTGCGGATGCGATCGCGCTCGAGCGGATCGGCCAGGCGCGCGTCGAAGGGGTCGACATTGGTCGGCAGCTTGCGCTCGCGCCACAGGTAGTACCAAGTGTCTTCATACGCCGGGAACACGTACTTCGGATCGAGCCCGAGCCGCTTCGCGACACCGGCGAGAAAGCGATGCGCGTGCGCCTCGGTGACGCCGTAATCCTGGTGTTCGCTGGCGAACAGCTCGGGGTGGGTCCAGACCGGCTCCTTGTCCTTGCGCCAGAACAGGTTCAACGACCAGCGCGGCAGCTGCTCGCCCGGGTACCACTTGCCCTGGCCGTAGTGCAGCAGGCCGCCGTCGCCGTACTTGGCGCGCAGCTTGTCCATCAGGTCGGCGCTGAGCAGGCGCTTGGTCGGGCCCATCGCCTCGGTGTTCCACTCGGCGCCTTCGCGGTCGTCGACCGACACGAAGGTCGGCTCGCCGCCTTGGGTCAGCCGCACGTCGTTCTTGCGCAAGTCGTTGTCGACCTGGTGGCCGAGCGCGTCGATCGCCTGCCATTGTTCCTCGGTGTATGGCAGCGTGACGCGCGGTGCCTCCCAGACGCGGGTGACCGACATCGAATGCTCGAACGTCGTCTCGCATTCGTCGATCGCGCCGCTGACCGGCGCGGCCGAGCCGGGCTCGGGCGAGCAGGCGAGCGGGATGTGGCCTTCGCCGGCGAGCAGGCCCGAGGTCGGGTCGAGACCGATCCAGCCGGCGCCGGGCAGGAAGACCTCGCACCAGGCGTGCAGGTCG
>JAZJZJ010000020.1:11612-12079 GCA_040389925.1 Pseudomonadota bacterium | reverse complement strand
AGCCGATGTCGCGCTGCAGCTTCTGGTTCAGCGAGACCAGCCAGTCGTTCGTCGCGGTCTTCTCGCGCGGGATCGTCGCGAGGTACGCCGCGAACGCGGGCGTGGCCGGCGCCTTGATCATGTACGGCTCGAGCTCGAGCGCGACCTCGGGCTCGTAGGCGAACGGGTAGTGTTCGGCCGACGGTTCGAGGAAGAAGTCGAACGGGTTCAGCACCGCCATCTCGGCGACCAGATCGATCTCGATGCGGAAGCTCGTGGTCTTGTCGGGGAACACCAGCCGCGCGAGGTAGTTCGACTGCGGGTCCTGCTGCCAGTTGATGAAGTGCGTGGCGGGCTCGACGCGCATCGAGTAGCTGAGAATGCGCGTGCGCGAATGCGGCGCCGGGCGCAGCCGCACGATCTGCGGGCCGAGGTTGATCGGCCGGTCGTAGCGGTAGTGCGTGACGTGATTCAGCGCGACGTGGATG
>JAZJZJ010000020.1:0-11602 GCA_040389925.1 Pseudomonadota bacterium | reverse complement strand
AGGCGTGCAGCCCGGTCGCGAGGATCTCGTCGATGCGGCCGTACTGCAGATCGGCCTGCAGTCGGCCGGCCCTGCGCAAGGTCTCGGTCGACTGTTCGTTCGCGACCATCTTCAGGTTCGTCACGACCTCCTGCATGCAGGCGGCCAGCGAGCGCGGCATGTCGGCGCGCAGGATCAGCAACTCGGCGACCTTCTCGGGCCGGATCACGTTGCGGTACGCCTTGCGATAAACCTCGAAGCCCGAGACCGAGCGCAGGATGCCCGACCAGTGATAGAAATCGACTTCGATGTCGCGGGTCGCGGGGCCTTCGCCGTTCTGGCTCTGGGTCTGGAAGCCGTGGTACTCGCTTTCGACCGCGTGGAACTTCACGTCGAGCAGGCGCGCGGTGTTGTCGGCGCGTTCGAGAAAGCTGCCGATGCGCAGGAAGTGGAAGGCTTCGTCCTGCAGCATCGTGCCGACCGTAACACCGCGCGACAAATGCGAACGGAACTTGACCCACTCGAACAGCGTGCTCGGGTCGCGCAAGAACGATTCGTTCGAGACCATGCGCTGGAACTCGAGCCAGGTCTGGTTCTGCGTCTCCCACACTTCGGTGGTGAGCGTGCCGCGCACCGCACGCGCGTTTTCGCGCGCGGCCTGCAGGCAGTTGCGGATGCTGGAGCCGTTCTCGGCATCGCTGACCATGTAGCGCATCACCGCGTCGGGCGTGACACCGCCGTAGCGCCCGGCGAAGTCGCCGGTCAGTTCGCTGATGCCGAGCAGGCCTTTCCAGCCTTTCTCGGTGTCTTCGGCGGACTGCGGCATCAGCGACGCTTGATAGTTCACGTCGAGCATGCGCGCGGTGTTTTCGGCCCGCTCCATGTAGCGTGCCATCCAGAACAAGTGGTCTGCCGTCCTAGAAAGCATCGCTCGACTCCCGTTGGCCGAAAATCCGGCGCGCGCTATCGCGCGCCGCGGTGTTTTGAGCTTCGCTCCAAGCGCTTCGCGCTTGACCGGCCCGCTCCATGTATCGCGCCATCCAAAACAGGTGGTCGGCCGTTCTTGAAAGCATCTTCTTGTCTCCCCGATCAGGCTTCCAGCACCCAAGTGTCTTTGGTCCCGCCGCCCTGCGACGAGTTGACGACCAGCGACCCTTCCTTCAGCGCCACGCGCGTCAGACCGCCCGGCACCATCTGCACTTCCTTGCCGCTCAGCACGAACGGCCGCAGGTCGATGTGGCGCGGCGCGATGCCGCTGTCGACGTAGGTCGGGCAGGTCGACAGGCTCAGCGTCGGCTGCGCGATGTAGCCGGCCGGGTTCGCGAGCAGCGCCGCGCGGAAGTCCTCGATCTCGGCCTTGGTCGCCGCCGGCCCGATCAGCATGCCGTAGCCACCGGCGCCATGCACTTCCTTGACGACGAGTTCGCCGAGGTTCGCCAGCACGTACTTCAGGTCGTCGTCGTTGCGGCACATGTACGTCGGCACGTTGTGCAGGATCGGCTTTTCGCCGAGGTAGAACTCGATCATCTTCGGCACGTACGGATAGATCGACTTGTCGTCGGCCACGCCGGTGCCGATCGCGTTGCTCAAGGTCACGTTGCCGGCACGGTAGGCGCCGAGCAGGCCCGCGCAACCGAGCGTCGAATCCTTGCGGAAGACCTGCGGATCGAGAAAATCATCGTCGACGCGGCGGTAGATCACGTCGACCCGCTTCGGCCCTTGCGTCGTGCGCATGTAGACGAAGTTGTCTTTCACGAACAGGTCTTGCCCCTCGACCAGTTCGATGCCCATCTGCTGCGCGAGGAACGCATGCTCGAAGTACGCGCTGTTGTGCATGCCCGGCGTCAGCACGACGACCGTCGGCTCGTTCACCGACGGCGGCGCCACCGACCGCAAGGTCTCGAGCAGCAGGTCGGGGTAATGCGCGACCGGCGCGACACGGTGCTGGCTGAACAGCTCGGGAAAGAGCCGCATCATCATCTTGCGGTCTTCGAGCATGTAGCTCACGCCGCTGGGTACGCGCAGGTTGTCTTCGAGCACGTAGTAGCTGCCGCTGCCATCGGCGTTGGCGGCGCGGATGATGTCGATGCCCGAAATGTGCGAGTAGATGCCACCGGGCACATCGACGCCCATCATCTCGGGGCGGAACTGCGCGTTGTTCAGGATCTGCTCGGCGGGCACGTGGCCGGCCTTGATGATCTCCTGATCGTGGTAGACGTCGTGGATGAAGCGGTTCAGCGCGGCCACGCGCTGCGCCAGGCCTTTTTCCATCTCCAGCCATTCGTGCGACGGGATCACGCGCGGGATCAGGTCGAACGGGATCAGCCGCTCGTTGCCGTGACCGTCCTCGTCTTTCGCCCCATAGACGGCGAAGGTGATGCCGACGCGGCGGAAGATGACTTCGGCCTCTTCGCGGCGCGACAGCATCACGTCATTGGGCTGGTGGGTGAGCCAACGGTCGTAGCCGCGATAGTGCTCGCGAACGGTGTTGGCATCGGCGCGCATTTCGTCGAAGCTGGGTCTCATGGGCACGTCTCCTCGGTCACAGGGTAGCAAATTCCAGGCCAATGAAAACCACAGCTAGTCGCGGTGGTCAGGGCGATGATGCCAGTAGCGGCGGGCTTTCTCGCGGTAGCAAACACCCTCGGTCGGCGCCCCGGCGGGCCAGAGCCACGCGCCGCAATCGGGCGTGGCGGCGATCCGGATGTCGCGCTCGCGCAAGCGTGCCAGCACCTCGGCCGCAGGGTGGCCGAAGCGGTTGCGGTAGCCGGCCTGGACCACGGCAACCTTCGGCTGCACCGCATCGAGAAAGGCGCCGGTCGACGAGGTCTTGCTGCCATGGTGGGGCACGATCAGCAGGTCGCTGCGCAGGGCCTCGGGCGCTGCAGCGCGCAACGCCGCCTCCTGCTCGCGCTCGACGTCGCCGGTCAGCAAGGCGCTGCGGCCGCCGCCCGACACGCGCAGCACGCACGACATCGCGTTGGGTTTCAGCGCGAGGACATAGTCGTCGGCCCCTGGACGCAGGATCTCGAAGTGCACGCCGTCCCAGTCCCACGCCTGGCCGGCGTGGCAGCGCGTCGCGTGCGCTTTGTTGTTCTGCGCCTGCGCCAGCAGCGGGTGCTCGAGCTCCAGCGAGCTCAGCAGGTCGTCGACCGGCATGGCCTTGAGCACCGCACTCGCGCCGCCGACGTGGTCGAGATCGCGGTGGCTCAACACCAGCCGGTCGATGCGCGACTCGCCACGCGCGCGCAGCAGCGGCAGCAGCACGCGCTGGCCGGCATCGCTGTCGCGCGCGTACTGCGGGCCGGCGTCGAACACCAGCAGGTGCGAACGGGTGCGGATCAGCACCGACGTGCCCTGCCCGACGTCGAGTGCGAGCAGATCGAAGTGGCCGTCGGGCGGCAGGTCGCGCGGCGGCAGCAACAGCGGCACGAGCAACGGCAGGGCCAGCAGCCGCGCGCGCCACGGCAACGGCAGCACCAGCAGGACGGCGCCGACCAGCCCCGCCAGCTGCGCCCACCACGGCGCGACCGGCACGAGCCAGACCGAGCCCGGCAACGCCGCGAGGCCGCCGAGCACCGCATTCAGCTGTTGCACGACCCACGCCCCCACCGCCCAGAGCGGCACGACACCGATGCCGAGCAGGGCCAGCGGCGTGACCACAAGCGTGATCAACGGGATCGCGATCAGGTTCGCGGCGAAGCCGATCACCGAGACCTGCTGGAAGAACACCAGCGTCAGCGGCGTCAGACCGATGGTGGCGATCGCCTGGGCTCGCACATCGGCGCGCAGCGCCGACCACAAGCGCCGCGGCCAACCGCGCCAGCCGGCGGCAGCGCGCGAGGGGTCGGGCCGCGGCGCGCGCGAGGAGGACGCCATCAGCAGACCCACCGCGGCGAACGACAACCAGAACCCCGCCTGCAGCAAGGCCCACGGGTCGAACGCGGTGACGGCGACGCCGGCCAGCAGCAGCACCAGCGGCCACGGCCAGCGCAGGCCCAGCGTTTGCGCCAGCGTGACGACAGCGAGCATCACGATCGTCCGCTGCGACGGCACTCCCCAGCCCGAGAACACGGCGTAAGCCGTTGCGCACACGAGCCCGCCCCAGCGTGCGGCCGAGGGCGCCGGCCAGCCCAGGGCCGCACGCCGGACGCGCCGCCAGAGGCGCTCGATCAGACCGCCCGCGAGCCACGCGAACATCGTGATGTGCAAGCCGCTGATCGATACCAGATGCGCCACGCCGGTGTTGCGGTACAGCTCCCAGTCCTCGCGCTCGATCGCGCCCTGGTCGCCGACCGACAGCGCCGCGAGCACGCCGGCAGCGCGCCGGTCGGGCACGCTGGCCTCGATCGCGTCGCGCACGCGCTGGCGCAGGCGCTCGACCGGGAAGCCGGCCGCGCGCTCCAGCAACGCCGGTGCCGGCGCATCACGACGGTCCACCAAGCGCGCCGGCACGCCGTCGCGCACATAGGCGGTCGCGCGCACGCCTTGCTCGAACAGCTGCAGTTCGTAGTCGAAGCCGTGCGGATTCCGGTTGCCGTGCGGCTGGCGCAACCGCAACGTGAAGCGCCAGCGCTGGCCGGCGCGCAGTTCGCTCTGCGGCTGGGTCAGCGCGGCGTCTTCGTGCAGGCCCTTGTACCAGCCGACCGCAAGCCGTTGCGGCACGCGCACGGCTTGCCCGTCGAGCACGGCTGCATCGGGCTCGAATCTGAAACGCAGGCCGTTTGCGCCGCGCTGCGGCAGGCTCGCCACCACGCCGGTGACGACCAGATCGCGACCTTCGAGCGCCTCGGGCAGGCCATCGGCAACGCGCGCCGAAGCGCGCCAGCCCGAAGCCCCGACTGCCAGCACCAGCGCGCCGACCAGCCCGAGCGCGAACGCGCGCCGCCAACGCCATGCGGCGACGAGGCCCGCTGTTCCGACCAGCAGCGCGAGTCCGTACCACACCGCCGGCCACAGCGCGCGCTGCTGCAACTGCAACGCGATACCGACGATCCACGCGAGCGCGAGGGCCGCCAAGCGCGTTCCCGTGTCGGCTCGCCCATGCATCGCCGCAGTGTAGGATTTGCGCATCCCCACCCGACACCCGGCAAACCCATGGCCACCAACATCTACGACCGCCTGACCGAGCTCGGCATCACCTTGCCGCCGATCGCGGTGCCGGCGGCGGCCTACGTCCCGTTCGTGCGCAGCGGCAACCTGATCTTCGTCTCGGGCCACATCGCCAAGCGCGACGGCAAGGCCTGGATCGGGCAGCTCGGGCGCGACATGGTCACGGCGACCGCAAAGCACGCGGCGCGCGGCATTGCGATCGACCTGCTCGGCACCCTGCACGCCGCGACTGGCGATCTGAACCGCATCGAGCGCATCGTCAAGCTGATGAGCCTGGTCAACAGCACGGCCGAGTTCACCGAGCAGCATCTGGTGACGAACGGCTGCTCCGAACTGCTGGCCGAGGTGTTCGGCGACAAGGGCGCGCACGCGCGCAGCGCCTTCGGCGTGGCGCAGATCCCGATGGGCGCCTGCGTCGAGATCGAACTGATCGCGCAGGTCGCGTGAGCGCCGCGAAGCTGTTCGCGGGCGTCGGGCTCGCGTGCCTGGCCGCAGTGGGCGCGGCGCTGGTCTCGCAGCATGTGTACGGCATGCAGCCGTGTCCGTGGTGCGTGCTGCAACGGGTCATCTTCCTGGGCGTCGCGATCGCCTGCGGCCTCGGGCTGGTGTGGCGCAGCGCGCGCGGTCGCGCGGTCGCGGCGGGTTTGGGGCTGCTGCTCGCGCTGAGCGGCGTGGCCGCGGCGCTGTGGCAGCACTTTCAGGCCGCCGCGTCGGCGTCGTGCAATCTGACGCTGGCCGACAAGATCGTCAGCGGCTGGCTCGGCTTGGACAGCCTGTGGCCGGACGTGTTCTCGGCGCGCGCCAGTTGCGCCGACGCGGCGGTGAATCTGTTCGGCGTGCCCTACGACTTCTGGAGCCTCGCGCTGTTCGTGATCGTCGCGATCGGGTTGCTGCGCGCACTCCGACCGACTGCCAATCGCTGACCGGAGACGATCAGCGCCGACGATCATCCGCGAGGCCCGCGGCGTGCAGGACGGGCCCCGGGGTTCAGCCCGCGCGCAGCACGCGCATGGCCTTCTGCATCACGTCCTGCGCCTTGCCCTTGCGCGCGCGCTTGCCTGCATGAGCGGCGAGCGCCGCCGGCCGCAGCAGCTCGTCCTTCGGTTTGCCGCCGCGGCCGGTGCCGAGCACCTGGAGGTTGGTGCTGAACGCGGCGACGCTGACGAGGGCGTCTTTCGGATCCAGATCGATCAGCGTCAGGCCGCGGCCGCCATTGGATTGCAGCTTCAGCTCGTCGAGCGGGAACACGAGCAGGCGCCCCGCGAGCGACAGGCAGGCGACCTGGGTCTGCTGATCGGCCAAGCTCGGCGGCAACGGCTTCTCGTCGGCCTCCAGACTGAGGAAGCTCTTGCCGCCGCGTTGCCGCGCCACCAGATCGCCCACGCGTGCGAGCAACCCGAAGCCGCCGGTGCCGGTGAGCAGCAAGGTCTGCTGCGCCGGGCCGGCGTGGTAGTGCGCCGGTTGCGTGCCCGACTCCAGATCGATCAGCGACGTGATCGGCTGGCCGTCGCCTCGCCCACCGGGCAGTTGCGCGACCGGCGTCGAGTACACACGGCCGTTGCTGCCGAACACCAGCAGCGCGTCGACGCTGCGGCATTGGAACGTGCCATAGATCGCATCGCCGGCCTTGAACGCGAGCGTGGCCGCATCGATCTCGTGCCCCTTCAATCCGCGCACCCAACCCTTCAGGCTGACGACGACCGTCACCGGCTCGTCGATCACCTTGACCTCGGCGACGGCCTTTTTCTCGGCCTGGATCAGCGTGCGGCGATCGTCGCCGTGCACCTTTGCATCAAGCTCGATCTCCTTGATCAGCGTGCGCTTCAACGCGCTCGGGCTGTTCAGAATCTCTTCGAGCTTGCCCTGGTCGATGCGCAGTTCCTTCAACTCCTGCTCGATCTTGATCGCCTCGAGCCGCGCGAGCTGGCGCAGGCGAATATCGAGGATGTCGTTGGCCTGGATCTCGCTGAGCGCGAAGCGCGCGATCAGCGCCGCCTTCGGGTCGTCCGACTCGCGGATGATGCGGATCACCTCGTCGATGTTCAGCAGCACCAGCTGCCGGCCTTCGAGCACGTGGATGCGCGCCAGCACCTTGTCGAGCCGATGCTGCGTGCGGCGCTGCACGGTGACGGCGCGGAACGCAACCCACTCGACGAGGATCTGGCGCAGGCTCTTCTGCGTCGGCCGGCCATCGGCGCCGATCATCGTCAGGTTGATCGGCGCCGAGCTCTCGAGCGAGGTGTGCGCGAGCAGCGTCGTGATCAGCTCCTGCTGCTCGGTCGCACGCGATTTCGGCTCGAACACGATGCGCACCGGTGCGTCTTTGCTCGACTCATCGCGCACCGCATCGAGCACCGCCAGCACGGTCGTCTTCAGCTGCGCCTGCTCGGTCGAGATCGTCTTCTTGCCGGTCTTGACCTTCGGGTTCGTCAGCTCCTCGATCTCTTCGAGCACTCTCTGCGTGCTCGCGCCCGGCGGCAGCTCGGTGACGATCAGCTGCCACTGGCCGCGCGCGAGTTCCTCGATCTTCCACTTCGCGCGCACCTTCAGGCTGCCGCGGCCCGAGGCATACGCAGCGCGGATCTCGTCGGCGCTGCTGATGATCTGGCCGCCGCCGGGGTAATCCGGGCCGGGGATCAGCGCCGTGAACTCGTCGTCAGGCAGCTTGTCGTTGCGGATCAGCGCGACCGCCGCGGCCGCGATCTCGCGCAGGTTGTGGCTCGGCACCTCGGTCGCGAGGCCGACCGCGATGCCGCTCGCGCCGTTCAGCAGCACGAACGGCAGGCGCGCCGGCAACTGGCGCGGCTCCTGGAACTCGCCGTCGTAGTTCGGGATGAAATCGACCGTGCCTTCGTCGATCTCGTCGAGCAGCAGCCGCGTGATCGGCGCGAGGCGCGCCTCGGTGTAGCGCATTGCTGCCGCGCCGTCGCCGTCGCGCGAGCCGAAATTGCCCTGGCCGTCGACCAGCGGGTAGCGCTGCGAAAAATCCTGCGCCATGCGCACCATCGCGTCGTAGGCGGCGGTGTCGCCGTGCGGGTGGTACTTGCCGAGCACGTCGCCGACCACACGCGCGCTCTTCACCGCCTTCGGCCCGGCCGCAGTCGTGAACGCCAGGCCCATGCGCTCCATCGAGAACAGGATGCGCCGCTGCACCTCAGCGCGTATTCGAGGTAGGCGCGCTCGGCGTACCGGGCCAGGCTGATGGCGCTGCGGCCGTCGTCATCGCCGCCGGAAAGATTCAATTGTTCTTGCATGAGATTCTGTGTTCTTGTTCGAGCATCGACATCACGACGAGCGCGTCGTAACCGTCATCGGTGCGCACGCTCTCGCGCAAGCGACCTTCTTCGACGAAGCCTTCGCTGCGGTACAGCGCCTGCGCGCGCAGGTTCAAGCCCTTCACGTCAAGCCAGAAGCGGTGCGCGCCGAGGTCGCGGAACGCCATCCGCGCGAGCCAGCGGATGCAGGCACGGCCGATGCCCTGGCCTTGCGCGTCGGGCCGCAGCACCATGCGCTTGAGCTCGATCGAGCGGTGCGGATTGCGACAGCCTTGAAGAATCGCGAAACCGACCGATGGATAGTCGGCGCCGGCCTCGACGATGAAGTGGCGAAAGTCCGGGAAGCGGATCGCGCCCTCGTGCTGGGTGCGGTCCCACGGCGTGATGAACCGGCGGTTCGCGGCGTCCTGTTCGACCGAGATCACGAAGTCGAGGTCGGAGCTCATCGTCGGCCGCAGCCGGACTTGCGCGGCAACGCCGTTCACACGTCCACCTCGATCGCGTCGCCGTGCAACTCCATCAGGTCGCGCCGCGCCTGCGCCTCGCCCTTGCCCATCAGCTTGGTCAGCGACGCGACCGTCTCGTCGAAGCCCGGCACACCGTACTCGGTCTGCAGCAGGCGGCGGGTGTCGGGGTTCAGCGTCGTGTCCCAGAGTTGCTCGGCGTTCATCTCGCCCAGGCCCTTGAAGCGGCCGATGCTCCACGAGCCTTCGCGCGCGCCTTCCTTGCGCAGCTTGTCGAGCGTGGCGACAAGCTCGCCGTCGTCGAGCGCGTAGATCTTCGCGGCCGGCTTCTTGCCGCGCGCCGGCGCGTCAATGCGGAACAGCGGCGGCTTCGCAATAAAGATGTGGCCGGCCGCGACCAGCTTCGGGAAGTGGCGGAAGAACAGCGTCAGCAGCAGCACCTGGATGTGCGAGCCGTCGACATCGGCGTCGCTGAGGATGCAGATCTTGCCGTAGCGCAGGCCGCTCAAATCGGGTGCGTCGTTCGGCCCGTGCGGATCGACGCCGATCGCGACCGCGATGTCGTGGATCTCGTTGTTCGCGAACAGCCGGTCGCGCTCCACTTCCCACGCGTTCAGCACCTTGCCGCGCAGCGGCAGGATCGCCTGCGTCTCCTTGTCGCGGCCCATCTTCGCGCTGCCGCCGGCCGAATCGCCCTCGACGAGAAACAGCTCGTTCAGGTTCAGGTCGCGGCTCTCGCAATCGGTCAGCTTGCCGGGCAGCACCGCCACGCCCGAGCCCTTGCGCTTCTCGACCTTTTGGCTGGCGCGCTGGCGCGTCTGCGCGCAGCGGATCACCAGTTCGGCGAGCCGCTTGCCGAAGTCGACGTGTTGATTGAGCCAGAGTTCGAGCGACGGTTTGACGTAGGTCGAGACCAGCCGCAGCGCATCGCGCGAGTTCAGGCGCTCCTTGATCTGGCCCTGGAACTGCGGGTCGAGCACCTTCGCGCTCAGCACGAAGCTGGCGCGCGAGAACACGTCTTCGGGCATCAGCTTGACGCCTTTGGGCAGCAGGCTGTGCATGTCGATGAAGCCCTTGACCGCCTGGAACAGCCCGTCTTTCAAGCCCGATTCATGCGTGCCGCCGGCCACCGTCGGGATCAGGTTGACGTAGCTCTCGCGCATCGGCGAGCCGTCTTCGGTGAAAGCGACACACCATGCGGCGCCCTCGCCTTCGGCGAAGTTTTCCGTTTCGCCACCGTCGGCGTAGTGCGCACCCTCGAACAGCGGGATCACCGGGTCGGCGTTGAGCGTCTGCATCAGGTAGTCGCGCAGGCCGCCCTTGTAGAGCCAGGAAGTCTTCTCGCCCGATTTTTCGATCGTCAAGGTGACCGTGACACCGGGCATCAACACCGCCTTGCTGCGCAGCAGGTGCGTGAGCTCGGCCTTCGGCAGCTCGGCGCTCTCGAAATATTTCGGATCGGGCCAGGCGCGCGCGGTCGTACCGGTTTTGCGGTCGCCCGCCGCGCTCTTGCGGATCACCAGGGGTTCGATCACGTCGCCGCCCGCGAACGCCAGCTTCGCGACTTGGCCCTCGCGCCAGACGGTCACTTCGAGCCGTCGAGACAGCGCGTTCGTCACGCTGACGCCGACGCCGTGGAGCCCGCCCGAAAAGCTATACGCGCCGCCCGCGCCCTTGTCGAACTTGCCCCCCGCGTGCAGCCGCGTGTAGACGATCTCGACGACCGGCACCTGCTCTTCCGGATGCAGGCCGAACGGGATGCCGCGGCCATCGTCCTCGACGCTGATCGAGCCGTCGGTGTGCAGAATCACGTCGATGCGCTTGCCATGATCGGCGAGCGCCTCGTCGGCCGCGTTGTCGATCACTTCCTGGATGATGTGCAGCGGGTTGTCGGTGCGGGTGTACATGCCGGGGCGTTGCTTGACCGGCTCGAGGCCCTTCAACACGCGGATCGACGCTTCGCCGTAGGTGCTGCTGGAAGAAGTGGATTGCTTGGTTGCCATGGGCGCGGATTCTAGGAGCCTGCAAGAATCAAGCTGTATGGACTCACAGGATGAATCGATGAACACGCTCCTGGCCCGCCGCGAACTCGGCCGTTCCGGCCTGCAGGTGTCGCCGCTCTGCTTCGGCGGCAACGTGTTCGGCTGGACGGCCGACGAAGCCACCTCGTTCAGCCTGCTCGACGCCTGGGTCGACGCCGGCATGAACTTCATCGACACCGCCGACGTGTACTCGCGCTGGGTGCCGGGCCACACCGGCGGCGAGTCGGAGACGATCATCGGCAAGTGGCTCAAGCAGACCGGCAAGCGCGACAGGATCGTGCTCGCGACCAAGGTCGGCAAGCCGATGGGTGACGCCAAGGTCGGGCTCGCGCCCGCGTACATCCGCAGCGCGGTCGAGGCCTCGTTGACGCGCTTGCAGACCGACGTGATCGACCTGTATCAGTCGCACGACGACGACGCCAGCGTGCCGCTCGAAGAGACGCTCGGCGCCTACGCGGAGCTGATCCAGGCCGGCAAGGTGCGCGCGATCGGCGCGTCGAATTTCACGGCGCCGCGGCTGGCCGAAGCGTTGGCCGTCAGCGCAAGACTCGGCCTGCCGCGCTACGAAGCGCTGCAGCCGCTCTACAACCTGATGGAGCGGCCGGCGTATGAAGCCGAGCTCGAGAAGGTCTGCATCGACAACGCCATCGGCGTCATCAATTTCTACGCGCTGGCGAGCGGCTTCCTGAGCGGCAAGTACCGCAGCGAGGCCGATCTGGGCAAGAGCGCG
>JAZJZJ010000019.1:0-18963 GCA_040389925.1 Pseudomonadota bacterium | reverse complement strand
CACTACAAAATGCGAACGCGACCAAGGTGAACGAGTGAGGCGCATCTTCTACCGTGTGAACGTGACGGTCGAGAAGTCCGTCGCGGATGTCCATAACTTCAAGAACTTCCCGATCGTCGTGTCCGGCACGGTGCCGCTTCGAACAGTCATTGCCACGTTCAGCGGCAGGGGCACAAAGAAACAGGTTCTCGACGCACGTCGCGCGGCCGCGCGCGCGGTCGCGCTACCGCTCGGCTTGCTCAGCCTGACCTTCGCGGTGCGCGCCGCGCTGGGCCTGGTCGTGCCCGAGATCGCGGCCCGGCCGCTGCACGAGGGGAACACGTTCAACACCGGCATCGCGATGGCCTTCATGATGGGCGGGCTGATCCTGAACATGGTGCTGGCGCTGCTGGTGGTCGCGCGCATGGTGCGCAGGCTGCGCCAGCGCAGCCTGCGCGACGCGCTGACCGGTCTGCTGAACCGCCGCGCGCTCGCGCCGCTGCTGCGCCGCCAAGTCGGCCGGCTGCGGCGCTACGGCGAGACCTATGCGGTGCTGATGGTCGACGTCGACCACTTCAAGCAGATCAACGATTCGTTCGGCCACGCGGTCGGCGACGCCGCGCTGATCGATCTGGCGCGGCTGATGCGCGAGGCCGCGCGCGATGTCGACCACATCGTGCGCATGGGCGGCGAAGAGTTCTGCCTGCTGTTGCCGCACACCGGCCTCGACGGCGCGCTGCGGCTCGGCGACCGGCTGCGCGAAGTGGTGTGCGGGGCCGACGCGAACGCCTGCGTGCCGATGACGGTGAGCGTCGGCGTGGCGGTCGCGCAGTCGCCCGACGAGCCGGCCGATGCGGTCATCGCGCGCGCCGACGCGGCGCTGTACCGCGCCAAGGCCACCGGGCGCGACCGCGTCGTGCTGGCCGATCCGCCGGCGCCCCCCGGATTGCAGATGGCCTAGGCTTTCTTGCGCCGCGCCGGCTTGGTCGCCGGTTTGGCGATCGCCGGGTCGTGTCGTTTCAGCCAGTCGAAGAATTCGCCGTACCAGAGTTGCGAGTTGCGCGGCTTCAGAATCCAGTGGTTCTCGTCGGGGAACCACAGCAGCCGCGCGTCGATGCCCTTGGCTTTCAGCGTGTTGTAGTAGGCCAAACCCTGTTGATCGGGCACGCGGTAGTCGAGCGCGCCGTGGATCACCAGCGTCGGCGTTTTCATCGCCGCAGCGTAGTGGCTCGGGCTTTGCGTCTGCACCTTGGCCGGGTCGTCCCAGTACCAGGCGCCGAGTTCCTTGGCATGCCAAGTGTAGGCGTCGTCGCTGAACATTGCGGTCCAGTCGTAGCAGCCGGCGTGGCAGATGTAGGCGTTGTAGCGGCCCGGCTTCAGGTGGCCGTTCATCCACGCGACCATGAAGCCACCGTAGCTGCCGCCGGCCGCAAACACGCGTTTGGGGTCGGCCCAGGGCTGCTTCAGCAACCAGTCGGTGCCGGCTTCGACGTCTTGCAGTTCGAGCTCGCCCCAGTGGTGCGTGATGCTGTCGAGAAACGCATGGCCGAAGCCCGACGAGCCGTGGTAATTCACGCCGGCAACGACGTAGCCCTGCGCCGCGAACGCGTGCGTGTTCCAGCGGTAGTGAAAGGTGTCGCCGGCCGCGGCGTGCGGGCCGCCGTGGATGCTGTGCAGGACCGCGTATCTCTTTTTGCCGTTGGCTTTCTTGCGGTCGAAGCCGGGCGGGTAGGTCAGCCACATCTGCACCGGCTCGCCGAGTGCACCTTTGATCGTCACTTCCTCGACCTCGCCGAGGCGGAAGTCCGCGAGCCGCGCGTTGTTGAAGTTCTCCAGCCGCAGCGGCGCCTGACCGTCGCGCACCGCGTGCACGCGCGCCGGGTGCAGGATCGAATCGGCGACGCTCGCGACCACGTCGCCGGCCACGTCGAAGCCCTGCACCCAGCCGCCCTGGACCGCGACGCTCGCAGTCCGGCTCGCGATCGCGTAGCGATACAGGTTGGCACGGCCACGGTCTTGGGCGCTGAAGTAGAGCGCGCTCGCATCATTGGCCCAGCGCAGCGCGCTGTCGACCGAGTGATCCCACGCGTCGCTGAGCAACTGCCAGCGGCCGCCACGCTTGAGCAGTGCGGCGTGGTTCGGCATCGTGTGCTTCTTGCCGGTGTGCGCCGCCGTCATCGCGATGTGGCCGCCATCGGGGCTGTAGCGCGGCATGTCGAAGTCCCACGCCGGGTCGTTCGTCAGCGTTTCGAACCGGGTCGAGCGCAGTTGCAGCTCGACCAGCACCTTGCGGTTCTCGATGCGCTTCTCGGGCTGCGGGTCGAACGCGAACACGAGGTGGCGGCCATCGGGCGAGATGTCGAAGAAATCGGCGTTCGGGCTGGCGCGCGGGATCTCGTACGGCGTGCCCTCGAACAGATCGGTGATGCGGCCGCTCGCGAGGTCGAGCACATGCAGGTGCGGCACGCGGCCCATCGGCAGGTTCTCGTCCCAGAAGCGGTACTGCGCCTCGCTCGTGGCGTAGCCGCTGGCCTTGCGCTCCTTGAACGCCTTGAACTGCTTCACCTGCGCCTTCGTGCCGCGCAAGTCGGGCCAGACCCAGGCGATGAAAGCGATGCGCTTGCCGTCGGGAAACCACTTGAAGGCCTCGACGCCAGGCGCGAAGTCGCTGACGCGGCGCGCCTCGCCGCCATCGGGCGCAATCACGTAGAGCTGCGGCGAGTCGTCTTTCTTGCCCTGCTGCTCGCGCTTGCCGACGAAGGCGATCTGCTCGCCGGTGGGCGACCACGCAGGTTGACCGTCTTTCTCGCCGCAACTGGTCAGGCGCCGCGGCTCGCCGCCGAAGGTCGACAGCAGCCACAGACTCGTGTGGCCCTTGTTCTCTTCCATCGAGTAGCCGCTGACCGAGCACACGCCTTGCGCGCCGTCGGGCGCGAGCGAGAGGCCGCCGACGCGCTCGAATTGCCAAAGGTCGTCGACGGTGATCAGCTTCTTCTTGTCGGTCATGGGGTGTCTCTTTTTGTGCCGGATCAGGGTGTGCCGTTGGCACCGTGTTGCCGGAAGCCGGGGCGCTCCAGCAGGCGTTCGTGGTACGCGGCGAGCGCGGGCAGCGCCGGTCGCGCCATCGGTGTCATCGACCAGCGGTTCAGCGACAGGCCGAGCACCACGTCCGCGAGCGTGAAGCGCGCGCCGGTGACGAACGCACCGGTCTTGCGCAGTTGCGCGTCGAGCATCGCCATGTGGCGATTCCAGTTGGCGATGCTTGCGGTGACCGCTTCGGCGTCGGCGTGCGCCGGGCTGCGGCGCACCAGCGCCATGAACGCGTAGCGCCACGCGTTGTTCAGCTCGGTCGCCTGCCAGTCCATCCATTGCTCGACCAGCGCGCGCTCGCGCGGCGCGTGCGGCAGCAGGCTGGTGCCCTCGTTCGCGCTCGCGAGGTAGCGGCAGACCGCATTCGATTCCCAGAGCACGAAGTCGCCGTCGCGAATCACCGGCACCATCGCGTTCGGGTTCAGCGCGAGGAACGCAGGCGTGTCGGTGGGCTGAAAACCTGCGCCGAACGGCTGCAGTTCATGCGGCAGATCAAGCTCGACACAGGTCCACAACACCTTGCGGACGTTGATCGATGTCGGCTTCCCGAGAATCTGCAGCATGGACGGCGAGACTGGCGCTCAGCGCGGCTTGACGAGCTGCCACTGAAGGTGCGCCTTCACTGTCGGCCACTCGGATTCGAGGATGCTGTAGACGCAGGTGTCGCGCAAGGTGCCGTTGCTGGCGCGCTGGTGGTTGCGCAGGATGCCGTCGAGCTTCGCGCCCAGGCGCTCGATCGCGCGGCGACTCTGCTGGTTGAAGAAGTGGGTGCGGAACTCGACCGCGATGCAGCCCAACTCCTCGAACGCATGGCCGAGCAGCAGCAGCTTGCACTCGGTGTTGAACGGGCTGCGCTGCAGGCGTGCGGCGGTCCAGGTCGAGCCGATCTCGACGCGCTGGTTCGCCGCGTCGACGTTCATGTACGTCGTCATGCCGGCGATGCGGCCGTCGGCGTCGAAACTCGTGAACGGCAGCATCGAGCCTTTGGCCTGCAGGTCGAGCCGGCGTGCGATCTCGGCGCGCATGCCCTCGGCGCCGGGAATCGCGGTGTACCAGAGCTTCGACAGCTCACCGTCGCTCGCGGCGTCGACAAGGCCGTCGTGATCCCCGGCGGCGAGCGGTTTCAGCGCGCAGTGCGCGCCCCGCAGTTCGACCGGGCTCAACCAGCTCATCGGTTGTTCCGCTGCATGAACACGAGCTTCTCGAACAGCGACACGTCTTGCTCGTTCTTCAGCAGCGCGCCGACCAGCGGCGGCACCGCGACCTTGTCGTCCTTGCTCTGCAGCACCTCGGGCGGGATGTCCTCGGCCAGCAGCAGCTTGAGCCAGTCGAGCAGCTCGGAGGTCGACGGTTTCTTCTTCAGCCCCGGCAGGTTGCGCACGTCGTAGAAGTTCTTCAGCGCCGCCGACAGCAGCTCCTTCTTCAGGTTCGGGAAGTGCACGTTGACGATGCTCTGCATGGTCTCGGCGTCGGGGAACTTGATGTAGTGGAAGAAGCAGCGGCGCAGGAAGGCGTCCGGCAGTTCCTTCTCGTTGTTCGAGGTGATGAAGACCAGCGGCCGGTGCCTGGCCTTGACCAGTTCGCGCGTCTCGTAGACGTAGAACTCCATGCGGTCGATCTCGCGCAGCAGGTCGTTCGGAAACTCGATGTCGGCCTTGTCGATCTCGTCGATCAGCAGCACCACCGGCTGGTCGGCCGTGAACGCCTGCCACAGCACGCCCTTGACGATGTAGTTGTGGATGTCCTTGACCTTTTCGTCGCCGAGCTGGCTGTCGCGCAGGCGGCTCACCGCGTCGTACTCGTACAGGCCTTGTTGCGCTTTCGTGGTCGACTTGATGTGCCACTGCAGCAGCGGCATGTTCAGCGCCTGCGCCACTTCCTCGGCCAGCATCGTCTTGCCGGTACCGGGCTCGCCCTTGATCAGCAGTGGGCGCTTCAGGGTGGCCGCGGCGTTCACCGCGAGCATCAGGTCGGGCGTGGCGACGTAGTTTTCGGAGCCTTGGAACTTCATTGCGGGTGGGCGGCAGCGGGGCCGCGCAGCTGTGGTTTCGGGGTGTCGGGCCAGTATAAAGGTGCCCCCTATAATCTTCCGCTGGATCGCAAATTCGCCCGGAAATCTGCAAAACGCACCGCCTGTTGGAACCATGAAAAATCTCGTCCGTTCGATGATCGCGCCGGTGGCCCTGGCCGCCGCGCTGGGCCTGTCGCTGAACGCTGCCGCGCAGGGCGCGACAGCCGGCGATGCGAAGGCGGGCGAGAAGAAAGCCGCGATGTGCATCGGCTGCCACGGCATCCCCGACTACAAGGCGAGCTTTCCCGAGATCTACCGCGTGCCGATGATCGCGGGCCAGAACGCGAAGTACATCGCCTCGGCGCTCGCGCAGTACAAGAAGGGTGACCGCAAGCACCCGACGATGCGCGGCATCGCGGCGTCGCTGAGCGAGCAGGACATGGCCGATCTGGCCGCGTTCTACGCCACCGAAGTGAAGATTGATTCGGTCCCGGCGCAGCCGCCGGCCGTTCCGGCGAACATCGCCGCGCTGCTTGCCAAGGGCAATTGCGCGTCGTGCCACGGCGCCAACTTCAGCGCTCCGATCGACCCGAGCTACCCGAAGCTGGCCGGCCAGCACGGCGACTACCTCTACGCCGCGCTGCGCGAGTATCAGACCGACAAGAACCCGCAGGTCGGCCGCAACAACGCGATCATGCAAGGCATGGCACGTCCGTTCACGCACGCCGAGGCCAAGACCCTCGCGAAGTATTTCGAGTCGCTGCCGGGCGAACTGCGGACGGTGCCGCAGGCGCGGTTCCGCTGAGCGCGCGCCGGATCCACCCCGAATCCACAAAAAGGCCGCTGCGATCCAGCGGCTTTTTTGTGGTCAGTGCCCGCCCGCCAGGTCGTCCAGGATCGGGCAATCGGGCCGGGCATCGCCGGCGCAGCAATGGGCTAGGTGTTCGAGCGTGCGCTGCATCGCCTGCATCGCTTCGATGCGGCGCTGCAGGTCGGCCGCGTGTTCGAGTGCGATGCGCTTGACCTGGCCGCTGGCGCGCTTGCGGTTGCGCCACAGCGCGAGCAGGCTGGCGATCTCGTCGGTGCCGAAGCCGAGGTCGCGGGCGCGCCGGATGAAGCGCAGCGAGTGCAGCGCCGCGTCGTCGTACTGCCGGTAGCCGCCACCGCTGCGCGCCACCGCCGGCAGCAGGCCGAGGCTTTCGTAGTGGCGAATCATCTTCGCCGACACACTCGACTGCTTCGAGGCTTCGCCGATGTTCATGCCTTGCTCTCTTTCTCGATCGCGCGCCGCAGCAGCAGTGCATTGCCGACCACGCTGACGCTGGAGGCGGCCATCGCCGCGCCGGCCACGACCGGGCTCAGCAGCCCGAGCATCGCGAGCGGAATGCCGATCACGTTGTACGCGAAGGCCCAGAACAGGTTCTGGCGAATCTTCGCGTGCGTCATGCGCGAGATCGCAATCGCCCGCGCGACCAACGCCAGATCGCCGCGCAGCAGCGTGATGCCGGCGGCCTGCATCGCGACATCGCTGCCGCCGCCCTGGCCGGGCAGGCCGGCCGCCATCGCGATGCCGACGTCGGCCGCGGCCAGCGCCGGCGCGTCGTTGATGCCGTCGCCGACCATCGCCACCGTGCCCTGCGCCTTCAGCGCCTCGATCACCGCGGCCTTGTCGCCGGGCAGCACTTCGGCGCGCACGTCGTCGATGCCGAGCGTGCGGCCGACGGCCTCGGCCGCGGCGCGCGAGTCGCCGCTGAGCATCAGCGTGCGCAGGCCGAGCTGCTTGAGTTCGGCGAGTGCCGCGGGTGCGCCGGGCTTGATCGCGTCGCCGAACGCGAACATGCCGAGTGGCCGGGCGGTGCTGCCGTCGTGGCCGGGATCGGCGAGCCACGACACCGTGCGCCCCTCGGCCTGAAACGGCGCGGCTTGCGCATCGAGCGCGGCAGCGTCGATGCCGAGCTCGCGCATCAGTCTCGCGCTGCCGAGCTGCAGCGTGCGTTCGCCGACGCGGCCGGCCAGCCCGCGGCCGGGCAGGGCGCGCAGGTCTTGCGCCGGCACGACCGGTGCCGTGGTGGCGGCCAGTACCGCGCGCGCCAGCGGGTGCTCGCTGCCCGCCTGCAGGCTTGCGGCGAGCGCGACCAGCACCTCGCGCGTCACGCCGGCGTCGGGCGCCGGCACAGCGGCGATCAAGGTCGGCCGGCCTTCGGTCAGCGTGCCGGTCTTGTCGAACGCGACGCTGCGCAGCGCGTGTGCGAGTTCGAGCGCCTGCGCGTCCTTGATCAGGATGCCCAGGCGCGCGGCGGCGCCGGTGCCGACCATGATCGCGGCCGGCGTCGCGAGGCCGAGTGCGCACGGGCAGGCGATTACCAGCACCGAGACGGCGTTGATCAGCCCGGCCGACCAGTCGCCGGTCGCGACACCCCAGCCGAGCAGCGTGACCAGCGCCAAGCCCAGCACCACCGGCACGAACACCGCGCTGACCCGGTCGACGAGCCGCTGGATCGGCGCCTTGCCCGCCTGCGCGCTCTCGACCAGCCGCACGATGCGTGCGAGCGCCGACTCGGCGCCGACGGCCGTCGCGCGCACGACCAGCACGCCTTCGCCGTTGACCGCGCCGCCGGTCACGGCGTCGCCCGGCTGCTTCTGCAGTGGCAGGCTCTCGCCGGTCAACAGCGATTCGTCGACCTGACTCGCGCCTTCGAGCACCGTGCCGTCGGCCGGCAGGCGTTCGCCGGGGCGCACCACGACCGTGTCACCGACGCGCAGCGCGGCGATCGGCACCTCGTGCTCCGCGCCGTCGCGGCGCACCCGCGCGGTCGCGGGGCGCAGCGCGTTGAGCGCGCGGATCGCATCGGTGGTCTGGCGCTTCGCACGCGCCTCGAGCCACTTGCCGAGCAGCACCAGCGTGATCACGACCGCGGCCGACTCGAAGTACAGATGGTCCATGCCGCCGTCGCGCAGCAACTCCACGACGCTCAGGCCAAACGCCGCCGAGGTGCCGAGCGCGACCAGCACGTCCATGTTCGCGCTGCCGTTGCGCAGCGCGCGCCAGCCGGCGCGGTAGAAGCGCGCGCCGAGCACGAACTGAACCGGCGTGGCGAGTGCGAGTTGCAGCCAGCCACCCAGCATCCAGGCGTGCGCGTCGGCGACAAGAGGCGCCACCAGCATCGGCAACAGCAGCGGCGCCGAAAGCAGCGCCGCCGCGATCACCGGCCAGGCGCTGACGAGCGGTGCGGGCGCCTCGGGTTCGGCCGCCGGCAGGTCGTGCGCCTCGTAGCCGGCGTCGAGCACCGCCTGTCGCAACGTCGCGGCGCTCGCGTCGCCGATCACCTCGGCGTGCTCGGTGGCCAGGTTCACCGACGCGCGCAGCACGCCCGGCACCTTCAGCAGCGCGCGCTCGACGCGGGCGCTGCACGACGCGCAGGTCATGCCGTCGATCCGCAGGACGGTCGGCAACGGGATCAGGGACGGGGCGGTGGTGGTGTTCATGGTTGGAGCATGGACCTTGCCACGATGGGAAGGTCAAGCGCGCCCCGATTGTCCACACCGCTTGACCTTGACATCGTGGCAAGGTCGATACTGGCTCCACTGCCATGAATCAGGAGCGAACCATGATCGAACTCACCCTGCCGACGATGACCTGCGGCCATTGCGTCAAGACCGTCACCCGCACCGTGCAACAGGTCGACCCGGCCGCGACGGTCGAGATCGACCTGGCCGCGCAGCGCGTACGGATCGACTCGACGCGCGACGCGCAGGCCTTCGGTGTGGCGCTCGCCTGGGAGGGCTACGCCCCGCAGCCGGCCGCGTCGGCCTGAAACTTGCTGACCGGCAGCGGGCGCGGCGGGCAGGTTTTCCCTGCCTCTGCCGCGCCGGGTGCCGGCCCTAAACTGCCGGTTTTCCATATTGCCGGAGCAAGAGAGATGAAACGTGCATCTTCAGTGGTGCTCTTCGCCGCTGCCGCGCTGGGTCTGGGCTTCGGCGCAGTCACCGCGCAGGCGCAGACGCTGCGCTGGGCTTCGCAGGGCGACCTGCAGACGCTCGATCCGTACTCGCGCAACGAGTCGCTGACCAACGCCTTGAACAGCCAAGTCTACGAATACCTGATCGGCCGCGACAAACAACTGGGCATCGTGCCGCAGCTGGCGACCGAATGGCAGCAGACCGGCCCGCTGACCTGGCGCTTCAAGCTGCGGCCGAACGTCAAGTTCCACGACGGCACGCCGTTCACGGCCGACGACGTGGTCTTCTCGTACAAGCGCGCGGCGCAGCCGAGCTCCGACATCAAGGTCTACGCCAGCGCGATGGGCGAGCCGAAGAAGGTCGACAACCTGACGGTCGAGTTCAACCTGAAGGAGGTCGACCCGATCTTCCTGGAGCACGCGAACGCGATCTTCATCATGAGCAAGGCGTGGGCCGAGAAGAACAACGCCACCAAGACGCAGGACTTCAACGCCGGCGAACAAAACTACGCCGCGATGAACGCGAACGGCACCGGCCCGTTCATGGTCGTCTCGCGCCAGCCCGACGCGAAGACCGTCTACAAACGCAATCCCAACTGGTGGGGCAAGCCCGAAGGCAACGTTCAGGACGTGATCTACACGCCGATCAAGAGCAACTCGACCCGGGTTGCCGCGCTGATCTCGGGCGAGCTCGATCTGGTGCTCGACCCGCCGCCCACCGACACGCCACGCCTGCGCAACACGCCCGGCGTGAAGGTGATCGACGGCCCCGAGAACCGCATCATCTTCATCGGCATGGACCAGGCCCGTGACGAGTTGCTCTACAGCAGCGTGAAGGGCAAGAACCCGTTCAAGGACCAGCGCGTGCGCCAGGCGTTGTACCAGGCGGTCGACGAGGAAAGCATCAAGACCAAGCTGATGCGCGGTCAGGCGGCACCGACGGGCGCGACGATGGTCTCGCCGAAGGGCACCTACAACGACCCGGCGCTCGAGAAGCGCCTGCCCTTCGACCTCGACGCCGCGAAGAAGCTGCTCGCCTCGGCCGGCTATCCCGACGGCTTCGAGTTCACGCTCGATTGCCCGAACGACCGCTACGTCAACGACGAAGAGATCTGCAAGACGCTGGTCTCGATGTGGGCGCGTCTCGGCCTCAAGGTGCGGCTGAATGCGATGCCGCGCTCGATCTACTTCGCCAAGCTCGGCAACCTCGACACCTCGATGTACATGCTGGGCTGGGGCGGCTCGGTGACCGATGCCGAGACCACGCTGACGCCGATCTACCGCACCCGCGGCCCGGGCGGTGTCGGCAGCTTCAACTACGGCCAGGTCAACAACCCGAAGATGGACCAGCTCGCCGCGCAGTCGAGCAAGGAGTCCGACCCGGTCAAGCGCGAGGCGCTGATCAAGGCCGCGATCAAGGAGCACAACGACCAGGTGCACCACATCCCGCTGCACCGCCAGTTCATCCCGTGGGCGATGCGCACGAACGTCGAGGCCGTGCACCGTGCCGACAACTTCCTGGAGTGGTCCTGGATCAGGATCGGCAAGTGATCGTCTGATCAAGGGCGTCACGGCGGCTTCGGCCGCCGTTTTTCATGGTCGCTCAGCCGCCGAGCAACAGCGACGCGGCGATCCCCCACATCACCAGCGCGATGACCGCGTCGAGCACCTTCCACGCAATCGGTCGCGCGAACACGCCGCGCAACGCCCGCGCGCCGAAGCCGAGTCCGAAGAACCAGACGATGCTTGCCGCGGTCGCGCCGATGCCGAACCAAGTGCGCGAACCCACCGGCTGCTGGCTCGCAATCGAACCGAGCAGCACGACCGTGTCGAGCCAGCAGTGCGGGTTCAGCCAGGTGAACGCGAGGCAGGCGGCGATCGCGGCGCGCAGACTCAGCGGCGCGCCGGTGGCGGCCGTCATCGATTCGGTGTGAAGCGCGCGCCGTGCGGCGAGCAAGCCGTAGGCGAGCAGGAACGCGGCGCCGCCGTAGCGGGCGATCGTCAACAGCGCCGGGCTGCGCTGCACCAGCGACCCGAGCCCGGCGACGCCCAATCCGATCAGCAGCGCATCCGACAGCGCGCACACCAGCACCACCGCCAGCACGTGCTCACGCTTGAGCCCACAGCGCAGCACGAACGCGTTCTGCGCGCCGATCGCGACGATCAGTGCGCCCGAGGTGGCGAAACCCTTGAAGAAAGCGAAGTCCATGCCTCAAGGCTAGCCATGCAACCCGGTTCGATCCAGCTGAAGTTTTTGATCTCACATTAGAATTTCTTCATGCAGATCGATTCGCGCCAGCTGACAGCCTTCGCGGCCGTGTTGCGCGAGGGCACGTTCGAAGCGGCCGCGCGGCAGCTTCACGTCACGCCGTCGGCGGTCAGTCAGCGCATCAAACTGCTCGAGGAACGCCTCGGGCGCGTGCTGATCCGGCGCGGCGCGCCGTGTGTCGCCACCGAGGCGGGCCACGCACTGCAACGCCACGCCCAGCAACTGGCCCTGCTGGAGGCGCAGGCGCTGTTGCCGTTCGGGCTGGACGAGCGCAGCGACCGACGCGCGATGGCGAGCCCGGCAACGCTGCCGCTCACCATCGCAGTCAATGCGGATTCGCTCGCGACCTGGTTCCTGCCGGCATTGGCGCGCGTGACCGCCGAGCATGCGGTCGGCTTCGAGTTGCTCGCCGAGGACCAGGACCACAGCAGCGGGTTGCTGCGCGAGGGCCGCGCGATGGCGGCGGTGACAGCCGACCCGCGTGCCGTGCAGGGCTGCGACATGACTCGGCTCGGCGCGATGCGCTATCTCGCCGTCGCGAGCCCGACCTTCGTCGCCCGGCACTTCCCGCACGGCATCGACGACGCGGCGCTCGCGACGGCGCCGTGCATCGTGTTCAACCGCAAGGACATGCTGCAGTCGCGCTTTCTGCGCCGTGTGAGCCGGCGCCGGTTGAATCCGCCGCAGCACCTGGTGCCGAGCACGCACGGCTTCATTCACGCGGCGCTGAGCGGGCTCGGCTGGGGCATGAACCCGGACGTGCTGGTCGCGCCGCTGCTCGCGTCGGGCCAGCTCGTCGAACTTGCCCCGGGCGTCGCGATCGAGGTGCCGCTGTTCTGGCAACACTGGCGGCTCGACTTGGCGGTCATGCACGCGCTGACGGCGAGTGTCCGCGCGGCGGCCGCACGGATGTTGGAGCGTTGAAAACGCCGCGGCCCTGCCGGGCGTGTCGCAGCATCCGCTCCGGCGGCATCGTGAACGGCACCTGCATCGTCCGGCAGCAGGCCGATCAGGCCGACTCAATGCACCGGCGCTGGCGCAGCCCTTGACGAGCGCGAGGCCCGTGCGGCCGGCGTTGCGCGTACCGCGAGCCACGCCTCGAGCGACTCCGGCGGCATCGGCCGACCGGTGTGATAGCCCTGAATCGTGTCGCAGCCGGCGTCGGCGAGCAGCGCCTGGATCGGCGCGGTTTCGACACCCTCGGCCACCACCTGCATCTCGAGCCGGTGCGCGAGCGCGATGATGGCTTCGGTGATTGCGCGGTCCTTCGGCTCGGCCAGCATGTCCTTGATCAGCGATCGATCGATCTTCAGCTTGCCCATCGGCAGGCGGCTCAGGTAGCTCAGGCTGGAGTAGCCGGTGCCGAAGTCGTCGATCGAGAGTTGCACGCCGAGCGCCTTCAGCGCGTGCAGCTGGTCCAGTCGGTCGTCGGTGTGCGCCATCAGCGTCGACTCGGTGAGTTCCAGCTCGAGCAGCGCCGCCGGCACACCGTGGCGCGCGAGCGAGTCGCGCAGTGCCGGCAGCAGGCCCGGGTCGAGCAACTGCACCGCCGAGAGGTTGACCGACATCACCCCGACATCGATGCCGCGGGCGCGCCAGTCGGCCAGCTGGTGGCAGGCCTGGTCGATCACCCACTCGCCGATCGGCACGATCAGGCGCGACTCTTCGGCCAGCGGGATGAACTCGGCCGGCGACACCTCGCCGAGCTCGGGTGCGGTCCAGCGCAGCAGCGCCTCGACCGCAGTGAGCGCGCCGTCGACCACGTTGACCTGCGGTTGGAACACCAGCCGCATCTCGCCGCGCGCCAGCGCGTTGCGCAGCAGCAGCTCGACCCGCAGCTTCTGCTGGGCGCGGTCGTTCAGGTCACGGGTGAAGAAGTAGACGTTGTCGCGGCCGCTCGCCTTGGCCTCGTACATCGCGGCGTCGGCGTTGCGCATCAGCTCGTCCATGTCGGCCGCGTCTTCGGGGAACATCGCGATGCCGATGCTGCCCGACACGTTCAGCTCGATCGCGTCGATCAGGCAGGGCGCGCGCAGCGCGGCGAGCAGGCGCTGCGCAATCTGCAGCGCCTCGCTGCTGCCGGTCACGCCGTTCAGCAGCACGACGAACTCGTCACCGCCGAAGCGGCTGACCACGTCGGCGTCGCGGATCGACATGCGCAGCCGCTGCGCGACCAGCTTGAGCAGCGCGTCGCCGGTCTGGTGGCCGAGCGAATCGTTGATGGTCTTGAAGCGGTCGAGATCGATGAACAGCACGGCGACCGGCTGGCCGCTGCGGGTCGATTGCTGCATCGCCTCGCGCAAGCGCTTCTCGGCCACGCTGCGGTTCGGCAGGCCGGTGAGCAGGTCATGGTGGGCCAGGTAGCGCACCTGTTCCTCCGAGGCCTTGCGGTCGGTGATGTCGAGACAGCTGAAGATGTAGTGCGCGAGTGCGCCGCCGGTGTCGCGCACCGCGGTCAGCACTGCCCACGCCGGAAACGCGCCGCCGTCGCGTCTGCGCACCTGGACCTCGCCGCGCCACCAGCCGCGGCTCTCGGCGGTGGCCCAGGTGTCGCGGGCGCGCGGCATCGGCAGCTCGCCGACCTGGACGAAGCCGAGTTCCTCGTGCAGCAGTTCGCCGGGGTCGAACGCGCCGGCCTTGCAGATCGCACGGTTCGCCGACAGCACGCGGCCGCTCGCGTCGAGCAGCACGATGCCTTCCGACGAGGCCTCGAACACCTTCGCCCAGAGTTCGAGCCGCTGCTCCAGCGCCTTCAGGTTGTTGATCGGCGTGAAGGTCGTGACGACGGCGTCCTGGCCCTGGTAGTCGAGCCGGCGCGCCGAGAGCAGAGCCCAGGCGGCGGTCGAATCCTTCTGCCAGCGCACCTCGAACTCGTGCACCACGCCCCGGTCGGCGAGTTGCTGGAAGAAGCGCCGCCGCAGCTCGTTCGGGATGCCCTTGGCCCACGGATCGATCGCGGTGTCACCCAGCCAGGCGCGCGCCTGCGGGTTGGCATGCAGCACGCGGTGGTCGGGCACCGAGGTCACCATCAGCGGCACCGGCATCAGCTCGAGCAGACGCTGCTGGGCTTCGGCGGCGCGCGCGCTGGCGGCCATCTCCTGCTGCAGATGACGCTGCTGATCGAGCTGCACCAGCATTTCGTTGAAGCCGAACACGAGCCGGCCGATCTCGTCGTTGCTGTCCCAGTGCGAGCGCAGCGAGTGGTCGCCGGTGCGGCGCACCGTGTCGACCACCTGCGACAGGCCGCGCAGCGGCCGCGAGATGCGCTGCGCGACGTAGTACACCGCGACGAGGATGATGCCCAGCAGCAGCGCCGCGGTGCCCAGATGCAGCCACATGCGGGCGAAGAAGTCGTGCACTCGCACGTCGATCAGGCGCGTCAGTTCGGCGCTGCCGCGCGCCCATGCCAGGTCGAGTGCGTCGAGCACACCGCGCTCGGCGATGTCGACCTGCGTGCGCTCGACGCGCTCGCCGGCAGCGGCCTGCCGCACCACCGCGCGGTAGCGGTCGATCGCGGCCGCCAGCGCGGCGTGGCTCGGCGACAGGCGCTCGCTCAGCAGCGGCCTGGAGGCCGCGACCGCTTCGGCGTAGTCGGACCCGATCGCCGCGCCGGCCGTGCGCAGTTCGCCTTCGAGCACGAACAGGCGCGTGCGCTCGGCCGGGTCGATCGCGACGCCATCGAACACGTCGTGCAGGCGCGGCGTGATCTGCGCGACCACATCGAGCAGCGTCGGGTAGCGCAGCAGCACCAGCGACATCGTGTAGTAGCTGTCGAGGTCGGGGTCGAGGATCAGGTTCGACTGGTTGCCCACGCGCGTGACCAGTTCGCGGCCCTGTTCGAGGGCGTGCTGACGACGTGCGGTCGCCTCGCGCACGGACGGCGCGGGCGTGTCGAGCGGCTGCAGCGCGGCTTGCAGGCGCCGGTTGACTTCGGCACTGGCCATGCCGCTGCCGTGCAGGCGCTCGGCATCGGTCAGCGTTTGGGCGACAGCGCTGCCGAATGCCGGTTGCGGCGTGCTGCGGCCGAGTGCGATCAGGGTCGGGCGCAGCGCCTCGATGTAGGCGGTGCCGGCCAGTTCCTTGCGCGAGAAATCGATCGCGATGTACTTCTCGTGAATCAGGATGCTGCTGATGAAGATCACCGTGCTCAGGTCGAGCAGGTAGATCAGCAGCAGTTTCTTGCCGACGCCGAGGTTCGACAGCCGGCGCGCGAACGACGAGCCGACGCGCGTGAACCAGTCACTGGGTGCTGCCAGGGTACGGAGACCGGAAACCATGTCGGGATTGCTCCGAAGGGGGTGGCATTGGTGCCGGTGGGCGGGCTGTTGCGTCGTATTGGTGCGGCGCAGCATCGGGTCGAGTCCTGCACTTCGGCAGGGGCGGTTCGAACTTGAGCGGGAAGCTGTCGATCACTGGAAGTGCTGCAGCATCCGTTCCAGCGCCATCGTGAACGGCATCTGCATCATCGGCAGCGTCAGCAGCACGCCGATCAGGCCGACCGAGACGGTGATCGGGAAACCGATCGCGAAGATGTTCATCTGCTGCGCGACCCGCGAAATGATGCCGAGCACGAGGTTGACGAACAGCAGCATCGCCATCATCGGCAGCGCGATCCACAGGCCGAGGCGGAACACCTCGGCGCCCCAGACCTGCGGCTGCACCGCGCGCAGGAACGCGAACGGTTCAGGCCCGACCGGAAAGGCCTGAAAGCTCTGCACCACCGCGGCGATCAGCGCGAGGTGGCCGCCGGTGACGATGAACAGCCAGCTCACCGAGACGCCGAAGAAGCGGCTCGTCGCGGTCGCCTCGCCACCCGTCATCGGGTTGAAGAAGCCGGCGAAGTTCAGGCCCATCTGCAGCCCGACCAGTTCACCGGCGAACTCGACCGCGGCGAACACGATGCGCACCGCGAAGCCGAGCGACGCACCGATCAGGATCTGCTGCACGATCGCGAGCACGGCCGGCCCCGAGTCGAGCGGGATCACCGGCATGGTCGGCAAGCTGGCCTGCGCGCAGAACGCGATCAGGAACGCGAGCGCGACGCGGATCCGCATCGGCACGCTGCGCTGCGCAAAGATCGGCAGCGCGCCGAACAGCGCGAGCACGCGCAGAAACGGCCACAGGATCGGCGTGATCCATTCGAGGACCTGCGCCTCGGTGAAGGTCAACATTTCAGCCGACGGCGGAAGGAATCGACTGCAACGTGCGCTGCAGGTACTCGACCAGCGTCGTCAGCATCCACGGCCCGGCGATCGAGAGCACGGCGACGGCGCCGATCACCTTCGGCACGAACGACAGGGTGGCTTCGTGGATCTGCGTGGCCGCCTGGAAGATGCTGACGATCAGGCCGATCGCCAGCACGCTCAGCAGGATCGGCGCCGAGACCAGCAGCAGGATGTACAGCCCTTGCTGGCCGGCGGTGAAGACTTGGGTTGCGTCCATCGCGGCTCGCTCAGGTGGAGAAGCTGGCCGCGAGCGAGCCGAGCAGCAGGTTCCAGCCGTCGGCCAGCACGAACAGCATCAGCTTGAACGGCAGCTCGTCACGAAGGCCGGCACCAGCACCTTGAACGGCACGTCGGCGGTCTTCACCGCCGGGTCGATCTTCGCGAGCTTGGCGAACAGCATCACATCGGCCTGGCGCGTCTGCTTCAGCATGAAGGCGCGCATCGGCACCTCGCCGCGCTTGAGCGCCTCGTCGAAGGCGATTCTGTTTTCCGAGTACGGCTGGTAGGCGTCGGCATACACCTTGTCGATCGTCGGCCCCATCACGAAGAACGTGAGGAACAGGCTCAACCCGACCACCACCTGGTTCGGCGGCGCGGCCTGCGTGCCCAGCGCCTGGCGCAACAGGCTCAGCACGATCACGATGCGCGTGAAGCCGGTCATCAGCAGCAGCACGGCCGGCAGAAAGGACAGGGCGGTGAAGAACAGCAGGGTCTGGATCGGCACCGAGTAGCTGGTGCCGCCTGCGCCCTGGCCGATCACCAGCGGCAGGCTCGCGCCGCCAGTCGATTGCGCTACAGCGATCGACGGCAGTGCCGATATGACCGTCAAGGCGGCGAGCGTCGAGAGGCCACGTGCACGGCCCGAAAGAAAAGATCGCTCAGCGCTCACCGGCGGCCCCCTTGTCCTGGCGCAGCCTGCTCAACAACTGGGCGAAGGGCGGCGTCGAAGGCGCGGCGACCGCGGCCGCTTCGGCCTGCGGCGTCATCGTGTGCAAGGTGGTGATGCTCTGCGCCGTCACGCCCAGCACCAGCCAGCGGCGCTCGTCGCCTTGGCCGACCTCGACCGTGACGATGCGCTGGCTCGCCGACAAGGGCAGCGCCGCGACGCTGCGCATCACGCCGTTGCGGCTCGCGCCGCCGAGCATCGCACCCGCGGGCGTGCGCTTCAGCAGCCACAGCGCGACCGGGATCATCGCGATGATCGCGACGAACCACAGCAGCGAGGTGATTCCGTTCGATGGCATCGAGAGTCAGCCTTTGCTCAGGCGGCGCATGCGCTCGCTCGGCGTCACGATGTCGGTCAGGCGGATACCGAACTTGTCGTTGACGACCACGACCTCGCCCTGCGCGATCAGGTAGCCGTTGACGAGCACGTCCATCGGCTCGCCGGCCATCGCTTCGAGCTCGACGACCGAGCCCTGCGCGAGTTGCAGGATGTGCTTGATCGGGATGCGCGTGCGGCCCAGCTCCACGGTCAACTGCACCGGGATGTCCAGGATCATGTTGATGTCGTTGCCGGCCGTGCTCGCGCCGGTGGGCGTGAAGTTCTGGAACGACGCCGGCGACACCTGATCCGCCGGTGCGTGCACCTCCGAGGCCGTTTCGGGCTTCGATTCGGCGAGCGCGGCGGCCCACTCGGCAGCCATCGCGTCTGCGTCTTCGGCAGGCGCCGCGTTGTTTTCTTCAGCCGACATGGCGTTCCCCCAGCCAACCCTGTTCGGAGTTGGTCAACAGTTGATTGACTTTGAGTGCGTACTTGCCGTTCGAGGTGCCGTAGTGGCAGTCGAACACCGGCACGCCGACGACCTTGGCCTGGATGGCCTGGTGCAGATCGAGTTCGATGAAATCACCGACCTTGAACGACAGCAGCTGCTCGACCGTGGCCGGCGCCTGCGCCAGCTCGGCGACCAGCTCGACATTGGCCGACTGGATCTGCTGCTTCATCAGATTCACCCAGCGCCGATCGGGTTCGGCCGCATCGCCCTGGATCGTCGAATACAGCACGTCGCGAATCGGCTCGAGCGTCGCGTACGGGATGCAGAAGTGGATCGTGCCGCTGGCGTCGCCGATTTCGAGCGTGAAGCTGGTCGCGACGACGATCTCGCTCGGCGTCGCGATGTTCGCGAACTGCGGCTGCATCTCGGAGCGCTGGTACTCGAGATCGAGCGGGTAGATGCCGGTCCAGGCTTTCTTGTACTCGCCTGTGATCACGTCGACCAGGCGCGTGATGATGCGCTGCTCGGTCGGCGAGAAGTCGCGCCCTTCGATGCGCGTGTGGTATTTGCCGGCGCCGCCGAAGAGCGCGTCGATCACCGCGAACACGAGGGTCGGGTCGCACACGATCAGGCCCGAGCCGCGCAGCGGCCGAACGCTCATGATGTTGAAGTTGGTCGGCACCACGATCTCGCGCAGGAAGGCGCTGTACTTCTG
>JAZJZJ010000018.1:0-2527 GCA_040389925.1 Pseudomonadota bacterium | reverse complement strand
GATCATGAAGACGCTGTACGGACGCGCCCGCCGCGTGATCTGGCTGAACCCCGAGCCGGTCTCGTTCTGGGGCATCGGCGATTCGGAGATGAAGCGCTACGCACCCTACTGCCACATCGCGCGCGAATGCAATTCGCTGCGCCATCTCGAGCGCACGCTCGACGAGCTGCTGCGCACCAACAGCGCCAGTGCCTGACAGAGGAAGCCGAACCGATGGTCCGTCCCACCTTGCAGCTCCATGCCGCCCGCACCCCGGCCACACCGCGGCCGGCGGCCACCCTGCTGTGGTTGCGTGACAGCGCCGCCGGCCCCGAGGTGTTGCTGACGCGGCGCTCGCCGACCGCGAGCTTCCTGCCCGGCGTGTTCGTGTTCCCCGGCGGACGCATCGACGCCGAGGACGCGGGTGCCCTCGACCTGGTCCACGGCGCTGCTGCCGGCCACCCGGCCGAGGGTCTGACGCCGGCCTTGGCCGCGCTGCGCGAAAGCTTCGAGGAACTGGGAATTCTGCACGCCGTGCGCGACGACGGCGGCCCCTTGACCCATCGGGACATTGCATCGTTGCGGCGCGACCAGGCCCTGTACCCGCAGTTGCGGGCACACCGGCTCAAGCTGGCGGCGACCGAGGTGCGCACGCTGGCGCGCTGGACCACCGATCGGGACGTCGGACCGCGGCGCTTCGACACCGCCTTCCTGATCGCGCGCATCCCCGCAGGCCAGACCGCGGTGGCCGACGACGCCGAACAGTTCGAACCGGTCTGGTTGCGTGCCGAGGACGCACTGCAGCGTCACCAGGGCGGCACGCTGCCGCTGATCTTCCCGACCCTGCGCACGCTGCGCTGGCTGGCGCCGTTCCGCGACGTCGACGCCGCGCTGCAGGCCTGCGCGAGCGGCCGGCCGCTGTGGGAGTCGTGCCCGCGCGGCGCCCTCGTCAAGGGCCAGCCGCAACGCTACATGGAGCACGACCTGCCCTTCGGCGAGCTCGAGATGGTCTGCCCCGACGGCCAGCTCGAACATGCGCTCGACTGGCAGCACGAACGGCCGGTGCAACTGCTGCGCCACCTGTGGCGGCTGACGGCGCCGAACCGCGGCGTGATGACAGGGCCCGGCACGAACAGCTACATCATCGGCAGCGCGGCCGGCGGCTTCGTCGTGATCGACCCCGGCCCACCCGACGACGAGCACGTGGCGCGCCTGTTCGGGGCGACCGAGGGGAACATCCGGGCCATCCTCTGCACGCACTCGCACCCCGACCATTCGCCAGGCGCAAAGCCGCTGGCGCAACTCTGCGCCGACCGCACCGGCCGGCGTCCGCCCATTCTCGGCATGGCGTCGGCACCGACCGCTCGGGATCATTCGCTGTTCGTGCCCGATCGCGAACTCGGCGACGGCGAGCGCGTGCATCTTGCCGACCCGGAGCACCCGGTGACTTTGTGTGCGATCCACACGCCAGGCCACGCCGCCAACCACTTGTGCTTGGTCGTCGAAGAAGACGGCCTGCTGTTCTCGGGCGACCACGTCCTCAACGGCAGCACCACGATCATCGACCCGCCCGACGGCAACATGGCGGCCTACCTTGATTCACTCGACGCGCTGAGCGCGGCGTGCGGCGGCGACGCCATCCGCTTCATCCTGCCCGCGCACGGCCACGTGATGGGCTCGGCCGCTGACACCATCGCCCGGCTCAAGGCACACCGCCTGGGTCGCGAAGCCAAGGTGATCGCCGCGATGCGCGCGAAGCCCGAGGGCGAGTCCGAGGACTGGGTGGCGCTGGCCTATGCCGACACGCCGAGGAATCTGTGGCCGATGGCGAAGCGTTCGCTGCTGGCGCACGTGGAGCGCATCCGTGCGCTCGATCTGGCCTCTTGAATCGGAGTTCGAGCCGTGACCGACACCCCCCTGCCCCAGCATGTCGTCGATGCGTTCTGGAAACGCTGGGGCAACAGCACCTTTATGCGCGCACAGGGCCTGGAGGTCGACGTGGTGGGCGTCGGCGAGGCCGCCGTGCGGCTGCCGCAGGTGATGGCCACGCAGCGCGGCGGCGGCGGCTCCGACAGCGTGCTCAACGGCGGCGTGATCGCCTACATGTTCGACGGCGCGCTCGGTTGCGCGATCGCCTCGTCGCTGCTCGCGCGCCCCGAGATGCGCGGCATCGACCCGCAGCGACTGCGCCAGTCGACGATCAACCTCGACATCAGCTACGTCGAAGCCGCCAGCGGTGATCACTTCGAGGCCCGCGGCAAGGTCGTGCGCGCCAGCCGCAGCGTGGCCTTCGCCGAGGGCCAGTTGTTCGACGCACAGGGCCGCGTCTGCGCCACGGCCAAGGGCATCTGGCGCATCTTCTGGCCGCGCGGCGATGCCTAGGCCGGGCCGCGAGACCGCTTCCCTTTCCAGGAGACAAGACCCATGAGCAAAGACACCCTCCGCATCGGCTGCGCTTCCGGCTTCTGGGGCGACACCGAGTTCGCCGCGGCCCAACTCGTCGAACGCGGCGACATCGACGTGCTGGTCTTCGACTACCTGGCCGAGA
>JAZJZJ010000017.1:0-2096 GCA_040389925.1 Pseudomonadota bacterium | reverse complement strand
GGTCCAGATCTTCTGGCCGTTGATGACGTAGTCGTCGCCGTCGCGCACCGCGCGCGTCTGCACCGATGCCAGGTCGCTGCCGGCGCCGGGTTCGGAATAGCCCTGGCACCACAGCATGCGGCCCAGGATGGTCGGGCGCACGTAGTCGCGTTTCTGCGCTTCGGTGCCGACCTCGAGCAGCGTCGGCGCGACCATGCGCACGCCCTGGTTCATGAAGCCCTGCCAGACGCCGGCACGCGCGAAGCCCTCGGCGATGATCGCGCCTTCCAGCACGTCGGGCGCGGCGCCGAAGCCGCCGTATTCGCGCGGCACGGTGCGCGCCGAGTAGCCGTGTTCGACCAGCAGGGCCTGCCAGTCGAGCATGCGTTCGTCCGGCGGCTGGTAGCCGGCGTGCGGCTTCGGGGCGCGCGCGCCGTGGCGGGCCACGAACTGCGCCACCTCGTCGGCCAGCGCCTGGTGCTTGTCGGACAGGGTGAGGTCCATCGTCTTCAATGCCTTGCTGTGTCGCGGGCCGGCGAGGGAGGAAGCACGACCGTGCCGGCGGCGACGAGCGCATCGATTTCGGGCTCAGACAAGCCCGCGGCGCGCAGCACCTGCGCGCCGTCGCCGCCGATCGCCGGCCAGTTGCCGTGCGGCGCGCCGGCGCCGGGGATCAGCGGCAGCGGGATCGCGCCCATCGGCGCCAGCGCTTCGGCCACCGCGCCCATCGCCTGCACCTGCGGTTCGGCCAGCCACTCGGCGATGCCGTTGACGCGGCTGCACAGCACGTCGGCGGCGGCAAAGCGCTGCAGCCATTCGGCCGTGGTGGCGCCGAGCAGCGCCTGCTCGATGGCCGGCAGCAAGGCCGGCAGATGGCGCGCGCGGGTCTCGAAGCTGTCGAAGCGCGCGTCGGCCAGCAGGTCTGCGCGGCCGATGGCTGCGGCCAGCGAGCGGAACTGCGTTTCCTTGCTCAGGGCCAGTGCGATCCAGCCGTCGCTGCTGCGGTAGATGCCGGCCGGCGCGTTGAGCGAGCGTGCGCCGCCGGGCTCCAGCCGCGACTCGATGATCTTCGGCGCCAGGAAGGCCGCGCACGACTGCATCAGGCTGATTTCGAGATGGCGCCCGCCGCCGCCGGCCAGGCGCGCGTAGAGCGCGACCGACAGCGCCTGGAACGCATACAGCGCCGACAGCGCATCGACGATCAGGAAGCCGACGCGGCTCGGGTTGCCGGCCGCGTCGCGGTTCAGCGCCATCATGCCGGAGAAGGCCTGCAGAACGGTGTCGGTGCCGGGCCGCGCGGCGTCGGGGCCGGTCGGGCCGAAGCCGTTGATCGACAGGTAGACGAGGTTCGGAATCGCGGCAGCCAATGCCGTGTAGCCGAGGCCGAGCTTGTCGGCCACGCCGGGGCGGAAGCTCTCGATGAACACGTCGCAGCCGCCCGCCAGGCGCCGCGCGAGCGCACGCCCGGCCTCGGCGCGCATGTCGATCACGATGCTGCTTTTGCCTCGGTTGACGGCAAGGTCGAGCGCGGTGTGTTCGCCGTGGCGCGTGCCCATGCCGCGGATCCAGTCGCCCTCGGGCGGCTCGATCTTGGTGACCTGCGCGCCGTGCTGGGCCATCAGCATGCCGCAGTACGGCCCGGCGTAGCCTTGGCTAGCATCGAGCACGCGCAGTGCGGAGAAGGGCAGCGACATCATTGCCCCTTCAGGAACTCCGGCCGCGCGGACTGTCCGAACGGGTCGTAGGGCGGTATGGCCTGATGCTCGGGCACGGTCCAGTTGTGCTTGGCCAGGCGCAGCCCGCCGTCGACCTGCAACACCAGGCCGGTGACGTAGGTTGAAGCCGGCGACAGCAGGAAGCAGATGCAGGCCGAGACCTCGGCCTCGGTGCCCAGGCGGTAATAGGGGATGTGGGTGCGCCGCGTCTTCAGCCGCTCCTGGAATTCAGCGCTGTAGGTGCCCAGGCCGCTGCCGATGATCGAGCCCGGTGCGACCGCGTTGACGCGCACGCCGTGCTCCACCCATTCGAGCGCCGCGGTCTGCGTCAGGTTGATCACGCCGGCGCGCGCGGCGCCGGTGTGGCCCATGTTCGGGAAGCCGAAGTCGACCGGCGCGACC
>JAZJZJ010000016.1:0-5452 GCA_040389925.1 Pseudomonadota bacterium | reverse complement strand
GCTGTCGCGCTGCCTGCAGTTCAACCTGCGGCCGATGGCACCGCAGACGGTGCAAATGCATCTCGCCGACGTGCTCGCAAAAGAGCACATCGAGGCCGATGCCGGCGCGCTGCGCCTGCTCGCGCGCGCAGCGCGCGGCTCGATGCGCGATGCGCTGTCGCTGACCGACCAGGCGATCGCGTTCGGCGCCGGCGCGCTGAACGAAGACGGCGTGCGCCAGATGCTCGGCGCGGTCGATCGCGGCCACGCCGTGCGCATCGTCGAGGCGATCGCCGCGGCCGACGGCGCGGCGCTGGTCGCTGCGGTCGACGCGCTGCGCGGGCTGGGCCTCTCGGCCGCCGGCACGCTCGAGGAAATGGCCGCGCTGCTGCAACAGATGGCGGTGCTGCAGGCGGTGCCCGAGGCGCTCGATGCCGACGACCCCGATGCACCCGAGGCGCAACGCCTGGCGGCGCTGATCGCGGCGGACGAAACCCAGTTGCTCTACAGCATCGCGCTGCATGGCCGTGGCGAGCTCGGCCTCGCGCCCGACGAGTACAGCGGTCTGGTGATGGTGCTGCTGCGCATGCTCGCCTTCCGCCCGAAAGGCGAGGGTGCGGCGAGGCGTGGCCCGGCCGCGCCCGCGGCGGGATCGACACCGACGCCACGACCCGCGGCGGTTGCGGCAGCGCCGCGCACTGTCGTCGCGCAGGCGGCGGTTGTCGCGCCTGCGCCGGCGCTGCGTGTGCCCGCGTCCGCGAGCGAGCCGCCGCCGTGGATGGATGAAGCGCCGTTCGAGGAGGACGAGGTGGCCGAACGCCGTCCGCTCGCCGCGCGCGAGCCCGCGGCGCCATCGCATGTGGCCAAGCCGATCACGTTCACGCCGACCGTGCTCGGCGCGCGCTGGGCCGAGCTGGTGGCTGGCCTGAACGCTGCCGGCAGCATCAGCGCCTTCGTGCGTGAGCTCGCAATGCAGGCGCAGTGTGTGGCGCTCGACGAGCAGGCGACGCCGATCGTGTGCCGGCTGCGCGTCGAGCGGGAGACGCTGCGCGCGTCCGCGCCGCGCGAGAAGCTGCAGGCCGCGCTCACCGTGGCTTTGCAGCGCGCGGTGCGGCTCGAAGTCGAAGCCGGCGCCGCCGAAGATTCACCCGCGAAGCGCGAGGCCGCCGAGCGCGCGCGTCGCCAGGCCCAGGCCGAACAGATCATTCACGACGACCCGCTGGTGCAGGCGCTGATGGCGCAGTACAAGACCGCGCGCATCGTGCCGGGCTCGGTCAAACCGCATTGAAATCCGAAGGAGCTTTGACATGATGAAGAACCAGTTGGCCGGGCTGATGAAGCAGGCCCAGGCGATGCAGGACAACATGAAGAAGGCGCAGGACGAACTCGCGCTGATGGAGGTCGAGGGCCAATCGGGCGCCGGCCTTGTGAAGGTGGTGATGACGTGCAAGCACGACGTCAAGCGCATCACGATCGATCCGAGCCTGCTCGCCGACGACAAGGACATGCTCGAAGACCTGGTTGCCGCCGCGTTCAACGACGGTGTGCGCCGCGCCGAAGAGATCAGCGCCGAGAAGATGGGCAAGCTGACCGCGGGCATGCCGATGCCCCCGGGAATGAAATTCCCCTTCTGAGCCTGAACAGGGCGTGGCCGAGCCTTCCGTAGACGCGCTGGTCGAAGCGCTGCGCCGCCTGCCCGGCGTCGGCGTCAAGTCGGCGCAGCGCATGGCGTTCCACCTGCTCCAGCACGACCGCGAGGGCGCGCAGCGCATCGCGTTCGCGCTGCAGTCGGCGGTCGCGAACGTGCGCCACTGCGAGCGCTGCCACACCTTCACCGAGATGCCGGTGTGCAGCGTCTGCCTCGACGGCACGCGCGATGTGCGCCAGCTCTGCGTCGTCGAGACGCCGGCCGACCAGGCCGCGCTGGAGCGTACCGGCAGCTATCGTGGCCTGTACTTCGTGCTGATGGGGCGCCTCAGCCCGCTCGACGGCGTGGGCCCGGACGCGATCGGCGCGCACGCCCTGATCGAACGCGCCGGCGACGGCCACACCGAGGAAGTGATCATCGCGACCAACTTCACCGCCGAGGGCGAGGCGACCGCGCATGTGCTCGCCGAGGCCTTGCGCGCACGCGGCCTGCGCGTGACGCGGCTGGCGCGGGGCGTGCCGATCGGCAGCGAACTCGAGTACGTCGATCTGGGCACGATCGCCCACGCGCTCAGCGATCGGCGCTGAGCGGCGCGCGAGCTTCGGTCAGTTCCCCGCGGCGCGCGACGGCCCCGCGTTGGCGAGCTTGCCGCTGGCCTTGCCCTTGACCTGGGTCGCGACGCGCACGCGCGTCGACGGCGCGCCCGCGGGCCGCTTCGTCGCCGCGACGGCGACCGCCTTGCCGGTCTTCGCCTTGCGCGCCGCCGAGGCCGTCACCACGCTCTTGCGCCCGCCGCCCTTGTGCGCCACGTACACGACCACCGTCTGCCCCGGCTTGAAGCTGGCACCGGCGCTGGTGCGGTTCCATTCGGCGACCTGGTCCGGGCTGACGCGGTAGCGCCTGGCGACGCTGGCCACCGTCTCCTTGCGGCCGGCCTTTAGCGACATCTTGCGCAGCGGCGGCAGGTCGGGCGCGAGCGCCATCGTCGCGTTGTCGGCAATCGCGAGCGAGACATCGGCCTGGCGGCGCTCGCCGCGCGGCACCAGCAGCGTCGAGCCGGCCTTCACCAGCATGCGCGGCGGGATGCGGTTGACCTCGCGCAGCTGGTCCTCGCCCATGCCCACTTGTTTCGCGGCCTCGGCAGGGCGCATGGTCTTCGGCACGACCCACGCTGTCCAGCTGGCGAGCGGGCCGCGATGCAGCGGCAACTCGCGCACGAACTGGTTCGCGTTGTCGTACGGCAGCAGCACCTGCGGCGTGCCGGCCGCGAGGATCACCGGCTTGTTCATCTGCGGGTTCAGGTACTGGAATTCGTCCAGCGGCATGCCGGCGAGCTTGACGGCGACCGCCACGTCCATGTCGCGCTCGATCGGTACGCTCAGGAAGTACGGGTGGTTCTTGAGCGATGGCAAGGCCAACCCGAAGTCGGCCGGGCGCGCGATGATGTTCTTGACCGCCTGCAGCTTGGGCACGTAGTACTGCGTCTCGTTCGGCATCTTCAGCGACAGGTAGTCGGTCGGCAGGCCGGCCTTCTGGTTCTTTGCGATCGCGCGCTGCACGCTGCCTTCACCCCAGTTGTAGGCGGCCAGCGCGAGATGCCAGTCACCGAACATCGCGTAGAGCCGTTGCAGATAGTCGAGCGCGGCGCGGGTCGACTGCAGCACGTCGCGGCGGTCGTCGCGGAAGATGTTCTGCTTCAGCGAGAAGTCTTTGCCGGTCGCGGCCATGAACTGCCACATGCCCGAGGCGCGCGCGCTCGAGATCGCCTGCGGATTGAACGCGCTCTCGATGAACGGCAGCAGCGCCAGTTCGGTCGGCATGCCGCGGCGCTCGAGTTCTTCGACGATGTGGAACAGGTAGCGGCCGCCGCGCTCGGTCATGCGCTGGACGTAGTCGGGCCGGGTCGCGTACCACTGCTCGCGATTGCGCACGAGGTCGGTGTCGAGATCGGGCATCGTGAAACCCTGGCGCACCCGGGCCCAGAGGTCGGTCTGCGCGGCGCGGTCGTCGAGGTCGAGTCTGACTTCGGGGCGCAGGGGATCGACCGGCACCGGCGCGATCGCGACTTCGGGCTCGGGCAGCGCGGCGGCGCTGGCCGCAGCCTGTGGCGCGGCGGCCGACGCGGCCGGGTCCGGCGCGCTTGCTGCGGAGGTGGCGGCCGGCGCGGCCCCGGGCGGCGTCACGCAACCGGCGAGCAGCACCAGCGGCAAGGTCAGCGACAGCAGCAGCGCGCGGGTGGACGGAGTGCGGCGCGACCGGCCGGGCGTGAATGACGTCATCGGAAATCGTTCTTCCATTGTCGAAGGGCAGTGGGCGCCGTCACAGGCTCGTTGGCGTCGGCGCGATGGCGGGTCACTAGAATCGCCGCCAGCACCGGCTGTTGCGCATCGAGCGTGGCGATCACCGGCGCGGACTCATGCGGATCGACAACACGGCCGGACCACCATCGCGGCGCATCCGGATGCAGTGGTCGGCGCGGTTGCAAATGAAGGCGGGCAGGGCAATCAGGTTCATGGCGGAACGCGCGATTATAGGTTTGACCGATTGGCTGAAGACCCCTGCAGGCGCCTACGTCCTGCAGTGGGAGCAGGCCCATCTCGACACGGCTGTCGTCGATCTGTTCGGCTTTCACGCGCTCCAGCTTGGCCTGCCCGAGCTGGAAGCCTTGCGGGCCAACAGAATGCCGCATCGCTGGGTCGCGACCGAGCACGATGCGGCGGCTCCCGCGACCCTCTCGGCGCCTGAAACCGACGCCCAGGCTTTACACGGTGAAGTTCGCAAGCCGCCGCGCATCGCGATCGCCTTGCGCTGCGATTTCGATGCCTTGCCGTTCGACAGCAACAGCCTCGACCTGGTCGTGCTCCCGCACGCGCTCGAACTCGCGCGCGACCCGCACCTCGCGCTGCGCGAGGTCGAACGTGTGCTCGTGCCCGAAGGCCGCATCGTCGTCGTCGGCTTCAACCCGACCAGCCTGTGGGGCCTGCGCCAGCAGCTCGGGCGCTGGCGCAGGCGGCTGCTGCCGCGGTCGCAACGTGCCCTGTTCCTGCCGAGCGCCGGCGAGTTCCTGGGCTACCGGCGCCTGCGCGACTGGCTGCGCCTGCTCAGCTTCGAGGTCGAGGACGGGCGCTTCGGCTGCTGGCGGCCACCGGTCACGTCGCTGAAGTGGTTGGCGCGCTTCGCTTGGGCGGATCGGGTCGGCGAGCGCTGGTGGCCGGTGTTCGGCGCGGTCTATTTCGTCGTCGCGGTCAAGCGCGTGCGCGGCATGCGGCTGGTCGGCATGGTGCGCGCGCAGCGTGCGGTGCCGAACGCTGCGCCGGCGCCGGTGGTCGCGACGACGCATCATCACCATCATCTCGAAGAACAGGATTCATGAACGCCATCGAAGCAAGCCAGACCGAAGCTGCGAGCACGCCGGTCATCCAGCGCCCGCACGTCGTCATCTACACCGATGGCGCCTGCAAGGGCAACCCCGGCCGCGGCGGCTGGGGCGCGTGGCTGCGCACCGGCGAGCACCAGAAGGAATTGTTCGGCGGCGAACTGCTCACGACCAACAACCGCATGGAACTCACCGCCGTGATCGAGGCGCTGAGTTCGCTGAAACGCACCTGCGATGTGGTGGTGCACACCGACAGCGAGTACGTGCGCAAGGGCATCACCGAGTGGATCCACGGCTGGAAGCAACGCGGCTGGAAGACCGCCGACAAGAAGCCGGTGAAGAACACCGAACTCTGGCAGCGCCTCGATGCACTCCGCAACCTGCACCAGGTGGAATGGCGCTGGGTCAAGGGCCACTCGGGCGACCCGGGCAACGAGCGCGCCGATGCG
>JAZJZJ010000015.1:4867-12719 GCA_040389925.1 Pseudomonadota bacterium | reverse complement strand
TCGTCTCGGGCACCTACCCGCTGCACGTGCTCGCGGCGAACGCGGCGCAGGTCGCGCAGCACGCGGTCAACACGACGGCGGCGGTCTTCGAGGCGATGCGCGACTGACCGCGGCCGGTACTCAGGCGACCGCGAGCCGGTCGAGCGCCGCGTTGACCGCCATCGCGTAGCCGGCCACGCCGAACCCGACGATCACGCCGGCCGCGATCTCCGACAGGTACGAGTGCTGCCGGAACGACTCGCGCCGGTGCACGTTCGACACATGCACCTCGATGAACGGAATCGCCACGCCGGCGAGCGCGTCGCGCAGCGCGATGCTGGTGTGCGTGAGGCCGCCCGGGTTGATGACGATCCAGCCGGTGCCGTCGAGCCGGGCCGCATGGATGCGGTCGATCAGCGCGCCCTCGTGGTTGCTTTGAAAGCAGTCGACACCCGCGCCGCGCGCCGCGCCGATCGCCATCACCGCGGCCTCGACATCGGCCAGCGTTTCGCGCCCGTAAATCTGCGGCTCGCGCGTGCCGAGCAGGTTCAGGTTGGGGCCGTTGAGCAGCAGGATCCGGGTCATGGGCATCTCGTGTGGTCAGGTCGCCGGCATTGTCGCAGCGTACGCGCACGCGCCCGGCGCCGCGCCTGTACCATCGCCGGCAACGGCCGGGATCACAGCGCCGGCAAACTTTCCGCGGAGCGCAACAGGCATGGCCAAGTACATCGCCACGATCGTCGGGCTCGGTCTCGCCGTCGCCTTCGTCGTGATCTTCTTCGTCGGCCGGACCGAGTCCAGGCACCTGAGCGAGGTCGCGCCCCGCGTCGGCATGAGCTACGACGACCTGATGGCGATGGGGCCGCGCGTCGCCTCGACGACCGGCGTCACGCTCGGCACCTCGCGGCATGTGGTGTACCTGCTCGCGTGCAGCGGGCTGTCGAGCAAGACCTCGCTCGAAGCCCAGGCGGCACAGGCCAGCGCCCTGGCGAAGCAGCAGCGCCTGAGTGATCGTGAGGCGGTGCGCGCGGTGTTGGCAAAGGGCGGCGTCAACCCCGACGTGCCGAGCCTGAAGGGCTGCTGAGCCGCGGCGAGAAACCCGGGCTCAGCCGAGACAGGTCCGGTTCTTGCCGGTGCGCTTGGCCTCGTACAGGCCCTGATCGGCGCGTTCCAGCGCCTCTTCAATGCGCTCGCCCGGCCGGTAGGCGGTGACGCCGGCCGAGAAGGTCACGAAGACCTGCTTGTGCTCGTGCATGAACAGGCCGCCGGTCAGCGAGCGCTGCAGCCGCGTCAGGATCTGCTGGGCATCGACGACCGGCGTGTCGGGCAGCAACACGACGAACTCCTCGCCGCCGTAGCGCGCCACATGGTCGGTCGGCCGCAAGGTGGTGCTGACGACCGCGGCGAGCGATTTCAAGGCTTCATCGCCGGCGCCGTGGCCGAGTTCGTCGTTCAGGCGCTTGAAGTTGTCGATGTCGAGCAGGCCCACCGACAACGTCGTCGCGGCACGCTCCAGCCGTGCGCGCTCGGTGTCGAAGGCCTGCAACAGGCCGCGGCGGTTCGCGATCTGCGTCAGCTGGTCGGTCGAGACCTCGCTCGACAAACGCTGCATCTCCGATTCGAGCTCGTTGACGCGCTGCGTCAGCCCCTGCGCCTTGCCGTGCTCGGCCTGCAGCCGCGCCTGCGTCTGCTGCACCAGCGCCTGCACGGTGCGGCTCTCTTCGACCATCTCGCGCACCACGCCGGTCAGGCTTTCGAGTGAGTCGGCCTGCTCGATCACGTCGGCATAGCGGCCGACGCTGTCGTGGAAGTTGCCGGTCTGCGAACCGAGCTCATCGAGCTCGCTGAGCATGCGGTTGATCAGGCCCTTGAGCGAGTCGCGCGCGCGTTCGCGCTCCGCGCGCAACTCACCCTGGCGCGCCCGCGTGTCGCGCAGCAGCTCACTGACCGCACGGATGCCGCGTGCCGACAGGCCTTCGTCGATCTTGACCTGCATTGCCTCGCACTGGCCCTTGGCCCAGCTCTCGTTCTCGGCCAGATCGGTCAGGCTCGCGGTCAGCTCGGCGCACAGACCGTGCAACTGGTCGTGCAGGTGGTGGCGGTGCTGCAGGATCGGCGCAGCGCGGCGGCACAGCGCCTCGAGTTCGTCGATCAGCGCCGGCGTGACGCCGCCGGCGGCGATGCGGTCGACGAGCGCCGCCAGCGTGGCGGCAATCTCGTGCGGGGCGTCGCCCTGCGGCGGCAGCGCGAGCTGCAGCGTGCCGCCGAGCGCATCGACGGCGCGCGCCCACGCCGCCCGCGCGAGGGCGTCGGCCGGCGCATCGAGCGGCGCCGGCAGCGTGGGCTCGGGCGCGGCGGCGAACACGGTTTCGTCGTTCGGCCACGGCGCGGCAGCGTCGGCCTCGCCGGCGTCGCTGTCCCAGCTCGCCACCAGCTGGGTCAGGCGTTGCTGCAGCCGCGTCGCGTCGCTGCGGCTGCCGGTCAGCACCCGCTGCAGGCTGTCTTTCTTGCGCGCGGTCGTCCAGCCGCGGCTGCCGCGCTCGATGCCGCGCACGATGCGCTCGATCAACGCGGCAATGGCCGGGCCGTCAACGACAGCCGCAGGCGGCTCGCCGCGCTCCTGGCGCCACGCTCTCGCGTAGTTCTCGGGCGTCGGGTCGAGCTTGTCGAGCGTGAGACGGCGCAGCGTGGCCTTGGCGAGCTGCGCGTGGTCGGGGGCGCTGCTGCCCAGCGCGGCGGGTCGGGTCGCTTCCATCATCGAACGGGGCTTGGCGCTCAGCCCGCCGGTTTGATGCGCGGGTCACGCCCCTCGGCGGAGCGCAGCGCGTCGGCGATCTCGCCGCCGTCAACCGTGCCAGCCTTGCCGATCCACGGCGCCTTGCGCGGCAGGACGGTCTGCTGCAGCCAGGTTTCGATGGCGTCCGGCGGCTGCGGCCGGCTGAACAAGAAGCCCTGCATCACGCCGCAGCCGAGGCGGTGCAGCACCTCCATCTGGCGCAGGTTCTCGACGCCTTCGGCGATCACGCGCAGGCCGAGCGAGCGCGCCAGCGCGATGATCGCGGTGACGACCGCCGAACTCTGCGGCGTCATGCCGAGGTCGCGCACGAAGCTGCGGTCGATCTTGAGTTCGCTGATCGGCAGCGTCGTCAGGTAGGCGAGCGACGAGTAGCCGGTGCCGAAGTCGTCGATCGAAATCTCGACGCCGATCTCGTTCAACCGGTGCAGCGACGGGATCACGTTCTGCAGATCCTTCATCAGGCCGGTTTCGGTGATCTCGAGTTCGATCGCATGGTGCGGCACGCCGTAGGTCGTGACCGCGTTGTGGATGTACTCGACCAGATCGGTGCGCTCGAACATGCGGTTCGGCAGATTCACGGCGATCGAGTCTTTGAACCCGAAGCTGTCCTGCCAGACGCGGGCCTGGCGCGCCGCCTCGCGAATCGCCCACTCGCTGAACGGCACGATCAGGCCGGTCTCTTCGGCCAGCGGGATGAAATCGAGCGGCGGCACCAGCACGCCGTTGCGGCGCCAGCGCATCAGCGCCTCGGCGCCGACCATCTTCGCGCCGCGCACGTCGACCTTGGGCTGGTAGTGCAGCACCAGTTCGTCGCGCTCGATCGCCTTGTGCAGCGCGCTCTCGAGCTCCAGTTTCTCGCGCCCCTTGCCGGCCAGCGCCGGCCGATAGACGGTCGACGAGTTGCGCGTCGTGTTCTTCACCGAGTACATCGCAACGTCGGAGTTGCGCATCAGGTCGGCCACCGACAGGCCGTCGCGCGGATACAGCGCGATGCCGACGCTGGCGGTGACGAAGCACTCCTGGCCGCCGACGAAGATCGGCTCGCGCATCAGGTCGAGGATGCGCTCGGCGACGCGCTCGGCGTCGCGTTCGTCAACCACCTCCGGCAGCAACGCGACGAACTCGTCGCCGCCGAGCCGGCCGACGGCCTCGAGCGTGCGGTGCGAGCGCGACCCCAGCGACTCGATCGAACTCTCGGTGACCGTGTCGGAGTGGCGCACGCACGAACGCAGGCGCCGCGCCACCTCCATCAGCAACTCGTCGCCGGCGCCGTGGCCGAGCGTGTCGTTGATGATCTTGAAGCGATCCAGGTCGATCAGCAGCAGCGCGACCTGGTGGTTCAGGCGCCGGCCGTGCTCGAGGGCACGCTCGGCGCGCCAGATCAGCTGGCGCCGGTTCGGCAGGCCGGTCAGCACGTCGAAATTCGCGAGGTGGCGGATCTTGTCCTCGGCCAGGCGGCGGTCGGTCACGTCCTGGACGATGCCCGAGTAGCCGATCAGGTTGCCGTGTTCGTTGAACTCGGGCTCGGCCTCGACGTGGACGATGCGCTGGCGCCCGTCGCGCAGCATCGCCGGGATGTCGGTCGCGAGCACGGTGCTGTGCTTCATCACCTCGTGCAGCACCTGGACCAGGCCGCTGCGGTCGTCCGCCGAGAGCATGCGCAGCAGCGGCCGGAATCGCAGGTGGTCGTGCGGACTCAAACCGAACACACGCAGGCCTTCGACCGAGAACACCGGCCCACCGTGGCCGCGGCGCCAGTCGAAGCTGCCCATGCGGGCGAGGTCTTGCGCGCGTGCCAGGCGCGACTTGCTGCGCTCGAGCTCGGCGCGCGTGCGCGAGGCGCGCAGCAGATAGCGCAGGCGCCCGGCCAGCAGGCTCCATTGAGTCGACTTGACGAAGAAATCGGTCGCGCCGGCCTCGTAGGCGCGCGTGATCGAGGCGTCGTCGTCGAGGCCGGTCAACATCAGCACCGGCAGCGACTCGAAACCGGGCAGCACACGCAGCTCGCGGCAGGTCTCGAAGCCATCGAGGCCGGGCATCAGCGCGTCGAGCACGACCACGTCGGGCAGCCAGTCGGCGAGGATCGCGATCGCCTGCTCGCCGCTGCTCGCCTCGGTGATCGCGAAACCGCGCTCGCGCAGCGCGATCGAGGTCAGCAGCAGGTTGACTTCGTCGTCGTCGACCAGCAGCACCTTCGGCTGCTCGGGCAGGTCGTCCTCGGTGACGGCGGCGCGGGCGTTCACACGCGTTCCTTCTGCAGCGCGTCGATGGCCCGCAGCGCGCTGTCGAGCGCGGCGCCGAGCGCCTCCAGCGGAGCGGCGAGGTCGGCGTCGGCGCCGAGGCGGATCGCGGTCTCGACCTGCGCGCACAGCTGCGACAGCTCCAGCGCACCGATGCTGGCCGACGACGACTTCAGCGTGTGTGCGACCAGCCGGATCGCGGCGCGGTCATCGGCGCGGCGGGCGGCGTCGAACTGCGGGCGCAGCCGCGCCGCCGAGGTCTGAAACGCCTGCAGCACGCGTTCGAGCAGGCGGCTTGCACCGGTCGGATCGAGTTCGGTCAGGCGCGCCAGCGCGGCCGCGTCGAGCACCGCCGGGCCGCCGGGTTCCGGCGCGGCGCTCGCGTCGACGCGCGCCTGCAGTGCGGCATCGGGCGACACGACCGGGGCGAGCGGATCCGGGTGCTTGTTCAGCACCGGCCGCGCCTCACTCTGACTGAACGGCTTGAAAAGATGATCATCAAAACCCAGTTCGCGAACACGTTCTCCGTCGCCCGGGGCCTCCGGCGCGGACAACGCAATCAGCGGTGTATCGCTCGCCGAAATGACCCGACGGGCACCGCTCGGGTCGTGGCGAAGGCCGCGCAACTCGTCCGCGGCGTCCATCCCGGGCATCGGCCTGTCGATCAGAACCAGGCCGAATTGTGTCCTGGACAGCAGGTTCGCAGCCTGCAGCATGCCAGAGGCGACCGGCGCGCGACAAGCCATCGGTCGCAACAGGGGGCGACCGCGGTCAGGTTGCACGGAATTGCCCGCATCGGTCGCCGCCGGCGCGGCCGCGCGTTGCGAGAGCGTGACGCGCGCCAGCGCCAGCAACCCGGCGAGCGCGTTCGGCTCGAGCCTGAGGTCGAGCGTCGACAGCGCGATCACCGCGACGACCTGGGCGTCGCGCGTCACCGGCACGGCCACCGCACCCGGCGGCGTGCCGGTCTCGACTTGGCTGCGCAGTGCCAGCGCCAGCGGCGTGGCATCGAGGCGGATGCGCCGCGCCACGGTGCGAAAGCCCGGCTGGGATTCGATCAGGTCGCTGACCTGCGCGTGGGCGTCGTCGACGGCGAGCACCTCGTGGACACAAACCTCGCGCGCGCCGAGTTCGCCACGCAGCACCTGCGCCACCGCGTGCAGCGCCGCCTCGAACGAGCCGGCGGCGTGCGCGCGGGCCAGCAGCAGCGCACTGGCTTCGGCCAGCGCCGCCTCATCGAACACCGGTACGGCCGGCGCGTCGACGCGCCGCGCCAGCGGGCGGCGCGCTTCGCCCCCGAGCGCCGCGCGCCACAGGATCAGGGCCAGCACGCTGGTCAGGCCCGCCACCCCGGTCAGCAGCGTCTCGTGGCCGCGCGGCGCCAGCAGCGCCAGCGCGGCAACCGCGGCAGCGAGCCAGAATGCGAGACGGGAGAATCGAAGCAGCATGGTCGGCTGGAGGCGGGCGCAACAGGCACCATTGGACGCTGCAGCGCGGGGCTGCGGGCTCGCGACAGCCGCGAGGTCTGCCCGAATTTCGGCACCGCAACGCCGAACTTGACCCCCAAGCGTACCCATCTGCAGCGCCGTGGCGTGCCGTGCCCGGCAGCAGAGCGCGAATCGTCCGGGGTCACGGTCTCGCACGACCCGCAAGCGCCGATTGAAGATCGTCGGCGAAGGCGTATGCTGCGCTCGCTCCGGCGTCGCCCGGAGGTCGACCAGCAACCCGACACGCCGGAAGGATGCCGACATGGTGGCAATGACGATCGACTCGGGCGTGCCCTTGGGCGTGCAGCGCGAAACCCGCTGGTTTTATGTCGGCATGGCCGGCATCTTCCTGGTCATCGCGTTCGGCGGCTTCACGCCGACGTACTGGGCCAGGCTCGCGACGGGCTCGTTCCACGGCGCGCCGATCCTGCACATTCACGGCACCCTCTTCTTCGTCTGGACGCTGTTCTTCTTCGTCCAGACCACGCTGGTAGCGCTCGGTCGCACACCCGATCACCGCGCGTGGGGGATGGCCGGCATCTCGCTGGCGACGCTGATGGCCTGCAGTGTCGTGCTGGCCGCGATCAACTCGATCAAGATCGCCGCAACGATCGGCATGGCCGACGAAGCGCGCCGGTTCGCGATCGTCTCGCTGGGTTCGGTGCTGCTGTTCGCGCTGCTGTTCGGCGCCGCCATCGTGTACGTCAAGCGGCCGGAGGTCCACAAGCGGCTGATGCTGGTCGCGATGATTCCGCTGATGCACGCGGCCACGGCTCGGGTGTTCCTGATGCTGTTCGCGCCCGCCGATGCGAAGGGGCCGCCGCCGGTGTTCGTGTCGGTGCCGCCGGCGCTGGTCGTCGACCTGCTGCTCGTGGCCGCGGTGGTGTACGACTGGCGCACCCGCGGCCGGCCGCACCCGGTCTACCTGATCGGCGGCGCGCTGCTGCTCGCCAACCAGTTGCTCGCGGTGCCGATCAGCAGCACGCCGACCTGGCTCTCGATCGCACATTGGGTCGAGTCGCTGGCCGGCTGATCCCGGCCCCGACCCGCCGCGCTCGCGTCATTCGAGTTCGCTGGCCGCCATCAGGGCGCGGAGTTCGGCGCGGTTGATCTCGCTGACGCTCATCATCAGCTTGTCGGCCGCCTCGCGGAACTCGTACAGGGCCTCGCCTTCGATCGCCTGCACCAGCTCGATGTAGGGCTGGTACGGCCCGCTGTTCTCGCCCAGCGCCTGGCGCACCCGCTCGGGCACCGGGATCGAATCGAGCAGTTGCGCGAACGGCTGCTGGAACATCCGGTCGAGCAGCGAGAACACGCCGCAGATGAACATCTCGTTGCGCATCTCCTCG
>JAZJZJ010000015.1:0-4857 GCA_040389925.1 Pseudomonadota bacterium | reverse complement strand
CAGCTCTTCCATCAGCAGGCCGCGGCGCACCGCGGCGAACATCACCGGCTTCAGATTCACGTCCTTGCTGGCGGTGGCCAGCAGCAACGCGAGCCAGCGCTTCAGGCGCTTGTAGCCGAGCATCATGATCGCGTGGCGGAACGAACTGATCTCGACCCGCAGCCCGAAGGCCGGCGAGTTGATGTAGCGCAGCAGCTTGAACGCCAGCGCCGGGTCGCGCTTCAGCGTGTCTTCGAGACGCTCGATCGATTCTTCCTTGTCGACCTGGCGGATCAACTCGACGATCGCCGCCATGGCCGGCCCGGCGACCGACTTGCCGCTGCGCGCCGCGGTCGTCGTGACCGCGTCGTCGATCGGCCAGCCGAGCACGGCTTCGGCGCCGCGCGCGAAGCAGGCTTCCATGTCGGCGACGGTGCGCACACCGGACTGCACATGGCTGATCGTGCGCGTGACACCGGCCGGCGCATTCGGGTCGCCGATGCGGCGGTCGTCGGCCAGGTCGATGATCGAATACTTGAAGCACGGCAGCACCTGGCGCGGCAGCTCCTGCCGCGGCCGGCCTTTCAGCAGCAGCGTGCTGCCATTGGCATGCAGCGCGGTCAACGCGTCGATGTTGGCGGGGGCTATCGCCATGAACGCCGGCACCTCGACCATCAGGTTCGCCGACGGCCGCGCCAGCAACAGTTCCTGCAGCAGGCTCTCGCTGACGATGTTGAGCGAGACCCGCGCGCCGCTCGCCGGCCAGACGTTGCCGACCTCGTGCAGCAGCTGCCCGACATCGAGCACCGCATCGGGGCGCAGCGGAAACACCGTCAACCGCGTGGCGGTGACGGCGCGGTTGCGGTCGATGAAGGGAGAGTAGCCCAGGGCCACCTGCCCCAGGATCGTCGCGTCGCTCATGAGGCCCCTCGTCCGACGCGTACGTCGGCCGATCTCCCGAGGGGATGCTGGCCCGCCGCCTCGGGGCCTGCGTTCGCGCTAAAGGTCATGTCAGACGTTGAGGTAGTTGAACAACGACAGGCGTTGCACCATCGAATACGCCTTGAGAGCCGCATCGTAGCCGGTCTGCTGATTCGAGAAGTCGGAGAGGGCCTGCGGCATGTCGAGGTCCTCGGCGTTCGAACGCTCGGTCTGGCTCGACAGCTTCAGGGCCGACAAGCGATCGGTGACCGAATCGAGCCGATTCATCAGCGCGCCGACCTGGGCGCGGCCGGAGATGACCTGGCCGAGCACCGCATCGAGCTGGGTCAGCGCGATCGCATTGCCCTGGGCGATGCCGGTCGGTGTGCGCCCGGGGGTCTTCAGCGCCGTGATCGCCTGGTCGAGCGCGTCGAACACACTCAAGTCGGCGGTCGAGGGTGCGAGCTCGAAGCTGTCGCCGTTCGCGGGCGCGCCGGTGAGCGTCGCCGACATGCCGTCGACCTGGATCGCCTGGCCGGGTGTGAACGGCAGGTTCGTCTGCGCGGTCGGGTTGCCGTCTTTCAGCACCGAGAAGGTCGTGGTGCCGCCGACGACGCTGAACTGCAGACGGTAGGTCGAGCCGGTCAGCAACGACGGGTCGACGACCTTGCCGGGGTCGATCACCGCGGTGCCGGTGCTGGCGACCACGCGGGTCTCGAACACGCCGTTGCCGGTGCGGGCTTGCATCCAGGTCGCTTCGCCGTCGGTCGTCAGCGGCAAGGCCTCGTTGGTGGCGGCCTGGATCTGGCCCGCGGTGCCCTGGAACTGCACGCCGCCAGGCATGTCGACGAACGGCGCCTGGGTCGAGCCCTGGCCGCCGAACAGCGGCAGGCCCGAGCCGTCGGTGCGGTTCGCGACCGCGAACAGCTGATCGCGCAGCCCCTGCAGCTGGTCGGCGACGCCTTTGCGCTCGGCGTCGGAGTAACTCGCATTGCCGGCCGCGACCAGTGCCTCGCGCGCCGCCTGCAGCAGCGTGCCGGCGTCGCCGAGCGCGCTCTCGGTCAGCGTCATCGCGTTGTTGCTGGCGTCGACCGCGCGCTGGCTCGCGACCGTGCGGCGTTCGGCGGCGAGCGCGCGCTCGGCGCGCGCCGCTGCGGCCGGGTCGTCGCTGGCCTGGTTGACGCGCTTGCCGGTCGTCAACTGCGCCTGCGCGCCGGCGAGCTTGGCCTGCCGTTCGACGAGCGAGTCGAGCGTGGTGGTGTAGGTGTTGGAGGTGCTCAGGCGCATGGTTTCACTTCACCTCAGGAGGACGCCGCTTGCAGCATCGTGTCGAAAATGGCTTGCGCGACTTGCAGGATCTTCGCCGCCGCCTGGTAGCTCTGCTGGAACTGGATCAGCTTGGCGGCCTCTTCGTCGAGGTTCACGCCGGCCTTGTTGGCACGCGCCGACTCGGACTGGCTGGCGACCGCGCCCGAAATGCTCGCCGCCGTCTTGCCGCCCTGCACGCGCACGCCGATGTTGGCGAGCGTGCTGGCGTAGGCGTCGGTGATCGTCTGTGCCGGCGCGCCCGAACCCGAGCCGCCGGCGGGTGCGACGATGCCGGTGCTGGCGAGCTTCGCGAACGCCAGCGCGTTGCCGTTGTTCGCGGCGACCGAGACCGTCGGCTGAACCGCGATGCTGTCGCCGCTCTTCGGCACGCCGGCCAGGTTCAGCTCGAAGCCGTTCAGGACGATCGGCGCGCCGGCCGTCCAGGTGCCGGTGCCGGTGCTGCCGTCGCTCAGCGACCAGTTGTAGTCGCCGCTCGCCGAGGTGAAGGTGATGTCGGCGCTCAGCGCGCCGTTGTACGCCGGATTGACCGCGGCCAGCGAGGCGATCGTCGCGGTGCCGGCGTTGTTGACATTGACGCTGCCGGTGAACGGCGACGCCGCGGCCAGCCCCTTGGTGCTGGCGAGCACGCTCTGCATGCGCTGCGCCGCGACCGCGACCGGCTGCAGCAGAAAGCGATCGTTGTTGTTCGCCGCGCCGCCGGTGAGCTGCAAGGTCGCGCCGTCGACCTGCACGCCGGCCGCGAGCTGTGCCGGCGTGAACGGGCTGCCGGGCACGGCGCTCTTGTCCGACAGCCGGGTCAGCGTGTACGCGCTGCCGTCGAAACTCATTTCGTAGTCGCTGGCCTGCAGCTTCGACGCATCGTTGACCGTCAGCGTCAGCGCGGCGGTGCCGGTGTTGGCCGCCGCGCCGAGCACGCGCGCCGCGCCGACCGCGAAGATCGGTGCGCCGGCACCGGCCGGCTGGCCGAGGTCGAGACCGAGCGACTGCTGCTGGTTGACCGCGCCGCTGATCGCCGCGGCCATTTGGCCGAGCAGATTGTTCGCCGCTGTCAGGTCGTCGTTCTGGAACTTCAGCAGGCCGGCGAGCGCGCCGCCGGCCAAGCTGTCGGCCGGGATCAGCCGGTCGACCGCGCCTTCGCTCATCGTCAGCATCGCCTTGGCCGGGTCGAACGCGTCGGGCACCGCCTTGATCGTGTTCGCCTTCGCGCCGAGCACCAGGTTCTGGCCGCCACCGATGAACAAGCCGACGCTGCCGTCGTCGGCCTCGATCGTCGTCACGTTGATGGTCGAGGCGATCTGGCTGATCAGTGCATCGCGCTGGTCGAGCAACTGGTTCGGCGGCTGGCCGCTGCCCTTCAGCGCGGCGATCTGCGCATTCAGCTGCGCGACTTGCGTCGCCATCGAATTGACGTTGGCGACCGCCGCCTTGATGTCTTGCGTGACGCCGGTCTGCAGCGCGCTCAGCCGGTCGCCGGCGGCGCGAAAGCGCGACGCGAGCTCCTGCGCCTGGCTCAGCACCACCTGGCGCGCCGAGGAATCGGCGGGGTTGTTCGACAGATCGACGAACGCGTTCAGGAACTCACCGGCCGCGTAGCCGACACCGCTGCTGCCGATCGGGAACACGCTCTCGAGCTGCGTGAGTTTGTCGACCCGCGCGGCATCGCCGGCCGCGACCGCGGTGCTGCCGACGGCCTGGTTCGTCAGGTACTTGTCGTAGGCGCGCGTGACCGTCGCCACCGTCACGCCCTTGCCGAAGAAGCCCGAACCGGTGAACTGGCCGGGTGCATCGGCGAGCTGTGTTTCCTGGCGTGAATAGCCGGCGGTGTTGGCGTTGGCGATGTTGTTGCCGACGGTCTGCAAGGCCGCGTAGTTCGCGAACATCGCGGTCTTGCCGATGGACATCAAAGCGCTCATGTCGTGTCCTTAGGCCAGCGACTGCGGTGATTGCAGCGCGGCGCGCTGCATGCGCAGCGTGGTGTTGATGACGCGGGTCAGCTTGTCGGCGTAGGCCGGGTCGGTGGCGTAGCCGGCGCGCTGCAGCCCTTGCGCGAAGCCCTGCGCATCGTTGCCCGCGGTGAGCACCTTGGCATAGCGCGGGTTGTTTTTCATCAGCTGGGCGTAGTCGCGAAACGATTCGTCGTAGCTCGCGTAGGCGCGGAACTTCGCCATGACCTTGCGCGGCTGACCGTCGATCACTTCGGTCGTCATCACCTGCGCGACCTTGCCACGCCACGAGGCGCCGGCCTTGATGCCGAACAGGTTGTGCGCGCTCGTGCCGTCGGCGTTGCGGATCTCACGCCTGCCCCAGCCCGATTCGTGCGCCGCCTGCGCGACCATGAAGGTCGCCGGGATGCCGGTCTCGGCCTCGGCGCCGGCCGCGGCTTCGGGGTGCATGCGCAGGAATTCCTGCTGGTTCGGTTTGACGCTCGCGACTTCGCCGACCGGCGCACCGGCGGCGCTTGCCGGGGGCACCGCGGCCCTCGACACGACGCCGCTCATTTGCCGTTCGAGTTGCCGCGCGATCACGTCGGCCAGCCCGCCCGGCATGCCGCTCATCTTGTTCGACAGCTGCGTGTCGAGCATCTCGGTGCCCATCTGCGTGCCCGAGTTGTCGAGCATGCCGGTGCCG
>JAZJZJ010000014.1:0-12949 GCA_040389925.1 Pseudomonadota bacterium | reverse complement strand
CGATGGGCGTGACCGAGCCGAGCACCGGCACCGACACGACGAAGATCAAGACGACGGCCGTGAAGAGCGCGAGTGGCGACCGCTACGTCATCAACGGCCAGAAGGTCTGGATTTCGCGCATCCAGCATTCGGAGTGGATGATCCTGCTCGCGCGCACCACGGCGCTGGCCGAGGTCAAGAAGAAGTCCGAAGGCATGTCGATCTTCATGGTCGATCTGCGCCAGGCCGAGAAGAGCGGCATGACGGTGCGGCCGATCGCGAACATGGTGAATCACGAGACCAACGAACTGTTCTTCGAGAACCTCGAGATCCCCGCAGAGAATCTGATCGGCGATGAGGGCCAAGGCTTCAAGTACATCCTGGACGGCCTGAACGCCGAGCGCACATTGATCGCGGCCGAATGCATCGGCGACGGCCACTGGTTCGTCGACCGTGTCACCCAATACGTCGGCGAGCGCGTCGTGTTCGGTCGGCCGATCGGCCAGAACCAAGGCGTGCAGTTCCCGATCGCTGAAGCGCACATCGAGGTCGAAGCCGCGGACCTGATGCGCTGGCAGGCGTGTCGCTTGTTCGACGCGAACCAGCCCTGCGGCGCACAGGCCAACATGGCGAAATACCTCGCGGCGAAGGCGAGCTGGGAGGCGGCGAACGCCTGCATCCAGTTCCACGGCGGCTTCGGGTTTGCGAACGAGTACGACGTCGAGCGCAAGTTCCGCGAGACCCGGCTGTATCAGGTCGCGCCGATCTCGACCAACCTGATCCTGAGCTACGTGGCCGAGCACATCCTCGGCCTGCCGCGCTCGTTCTGAGGACGTGCGCATGAACGAATCCGACCCGACCCGGGCGCTGGCCGATCTCGCCGGTGGTCACGAAGCTCCTGGCCTGATGCGATGAACACCACGCCACCGCATCGCTCCTGGCTGTTCGTACCCGGCAATCGCCCGGAGCGCTTCGACAAGGCATTCGCGAGCGGCGCCGACGCGGTGATCGTTGACCTCGAAGACGCGGTGCCGCCGGATCAGAAAGACGTGGCGCGCGCGCACGCCGCGGCGTGGCTGTCGGCGAGCCGGCCGGTCGTGCTGCGCATCAACGCCGCCGACACGCCGTGGTTTCGCGACGACCTCGCGCTGTGCCACCGGCCCGGTGTCGCCGCGGTGATGCTCGCGAAGGCCGAGCGCGTCCAGGACCTCGCGGCGCTCGGCCACGGCGCGCCGATCGTTCCGCTGGTCGAATCCGCCGCCGGCTTCGACCAGCTGCGCGCGCTCGCGTCGGCGCCGAACGTGCAGCGCCTCGCGTTCGGCGCGATCGACTTCCAGCTCGACATGGCGATGCGCGCCACGTTCGACGAGTTGCTGTTCTTCCGCTCGCAACTCGTGCTCGCGTCGCGTCTGGCGCACCTGCAGGCACCGATCGACAGCCCGAGCACCGCGATCGACGCGCTCGAAGAAGTCGACGCCGAAGCGCAGCGCGCGCGGCGCCTCGGCTTCGGCGCGAAGCTGTGCATCCATCCGAAGCAGATCGCGTGCGTCAACGCCGCCTTCAGCCCGGGCGCGGCCGAGCTCGCGTGGGCGCAGCGCGTGCTGCAGGCGAACCAGCAAGCGGCCGGCGCGGCCTTCGCGCTCGACGGCAAGATGGTCGACAAGCCGGTGCTGCTGCGCGCCGAAGCGATCGTGCGCGACGCCGCGCTGCGGGCCGGCCGCTGAACCGCCGTGCTCAACCCGTCACCGGGTAGTCCAGCTTCGGGTACCAGTCACTGCCGCGCCCGGCGGGCGTGAGGTCGAGGATGTTCCACAGCGGCGTCGGGTCGGGTGCGCCGCGCGGGTCCTGCCCCGGGTCTTGCGTGCCGCCGAGCTCGGAGGCCCAGAAGTGATGCACCTTGCCGTCGCGCCTGACCCAGACATCGAGCGCCGGCCACTCGTCGCCTTCGGGCGAGAGGCCGCGGTAGTCGCGCGCGAAGTCGTCGCCCACCGTCATGAAGAACTTCAGGTTGCGCCAGCCGCGCTCGCGCGCGAACGCAAGCTGGCGCTCGACCGGCGAGCGGCCGAGCACCGCGAAGGCGACGCGCTGCGACAGGTCGCGCACCGGCACGTCCAGCGCGCCGAGGAACGCGGTGCACATCGGGCACGCGCTTTTGCGCTGCGGGCCGTACATCCAGAAGTAGGTAACGAGCGTGTCGTGCCGGCCGAACAAATCGGCGAGCGCGAGCGTCGCGCCGTTCTCGTCCTTGAACGCGTACGCCGGCGGCTCGCCGCCGAGCGGCAGGGCGCGGCGCTGCGCGGCGACGCGCTCGATCCGGCGGCGCAACTCGATCTCTTCGGCGAGCAGCGCGGTGCGGGCCGTGCGGTATGCGGCGCTGTCGTTCGGGTAGGGCTTGCTGACCGCCGCGGCGAGTTCGGCGGCGGGTTGGAGGGACGTCGTCATGTCGTGCTCCCGGGTTGGGTTCGGACCGGAACGGCGGGCGCGCCCGCCGCGATCGACGCGCTGGCGGCGCCCTTCGTCAGCACGACGTGCGTCGCGTGCGGCGACGCCACCCGCTCGCTGCACACGAAGCCGAGCGCACGCAGATCGATGCCGCTGAACAGCGCCTCGCCCGTGCCGAGCAGCGCCGGCGATTGGGCGAGGTGGATCTCGTCGAGCAGCCCGGCACGCAGATACTGCCGCACCGTCGCAACGCCGCCGCCGACGCGCACGTCGCGCCCCTGCGCGGCCTCGCGAGCCCGCGCGAGGGCGGCGTGAATGCCGTCGGTGACGAAGTGGAAGACCGTGCCGCCTTCCATCACGATCGATGCGCGCGGGTACTGCGTCAGCACGAACACCGGCACGTGATACGGCGGGTTCGGGCCCCACCAGCCTTGCCATGCGTCGTCGGGCCACGGGCCGCGGATCGGGCCGAACATGTTGCGCCCGAGGATCCACGCACCCACATTCGCGAAGCCGCGCGCGGCGAAGTCGTCGTCCACGCCGGCCTCGCCGTCTTCACCAGATCCGGCGCCGTGCATGGCCTGGAAGGTGCGCGTCGTGAACGCCCATGCCATCAGCGCCGGGCCGCCGACGCCGAGCGGGTTGTCCAGGCTCTGGTCCGGGCCGGCGGCGAAACCGTCGATCGAGATGCCGAAGCTGCTGACGATGAGTCGGGACACGGGGGCTCCGTTCGTGGGTGTGCGCATGCAGACACGACGAACGGCGCCGTCCCCGATCGACAACGCGCGCGTCAGCCGGTCAAGAGCTTCTGCATGCGTTTCTTCGCGAGCCGCTTGACGACCACCCTCTCCAGCCCGTTGCTGCCGTTGTACAGCTGCTTGCCTTCGGCGGCGCAGGCCACCTGAAGGGCCGTGAGCTCGGCCGGCGGCAGGCGCTTCTGCGCCTCCAGCGCCGCGTTGGCGAGCGCGCGGGCCTGCTTCTCGTCGCTGTTGCCGTGCAGATAGGTGTCGCCGACGAACGCGGTGCCGGCGATCAGCCGGTCCAGCAGCAAGGCGCGCGATGCTTCCTTGCCGGCCTTGACCTGTTTCGCCAGCGCGTGCGTGTTGGCATCGAGCGCCGCGACGCACTCGGCCGCGTGCAGGTCGCGCGCCGTCGGCGCTTGATCGGCGTCAGCTGCGGCGTGCGCGACCGCCAGGCCGGCGGTGCAAAGAAGGGCGATGGCGAGAGTCTTCATGGCGGGGTGACGGCAGGAGGTCGTGGCAGGCGGGAGCGAGCGTAGCGCGAACCGCGCACCGCGCACCGTTGCAGATTGAAACCCCCACCGGCCGTCGGCCGACGCCCCCCGCGCTACCCCTTGATCTCGGGCTCGACCAGCAGTGCCAGCGCCACCAGCGACTCCTGCCAGCCCAGGTAGCACATCTCGACCGGGATCATCTCGGGGATGCCCGACTGCTCGATGTTGACCTCGGTGCCGCACGCCACCGCGCGCAACTCGACCGTCGTCATCATCTGGCCCGGCAGGTTCGGGTCGTCGAACGCGTCGGAGTAGCGCAGCTTCGCGTTCGGCACCAGCTCGAGCCAAGTGCCGCCGAACGAATGCGCCTGGCCGGTCGTGAAGTTCGTGAACGACATCTTGTAACTGCCGCCGACCCTGGCGTCCATCGAGTGCACCTTGCCGGTGAAGCCGTTCGGCGGCAGCCACTTGGCCATCGCATCGGCATCGAGAAACGCGCGGTAGATGCGCTCGGGCGGCGCCTTCAGCACGCGGTGAAACTTGACGGTGTTGCCTGCCATGGCGATGGCTCCTGAAAGCAGAGGAAGGCCCTCTGCAAAGACGACGATAGACGATGGCCGAAATCGACACACCGCGGGGATACGCGTGCCGGTACACGCAGGCGTAACCGCTTGAACAGAGGGCTGCCGCGGCGGCGCGGCGCGTCGATACTTCGGCCATGACCACCACCCAGCGCGCGGTGCACCGCTGAGCCCACGATGCGGCTGGCCCTGTTCGACCTCGACCACACGCTGCTCAGCGCCGACAGCGACGTGCTGTGGTGCGAGTTCATGATCAAAGAGGGCCGCCTCGCGCCGCAGCTTGCCGAGCACTACCAGGACATGGCGCTGCGCTACGACGCCGGCACCGTCACCCCGATCGCCTACTGCGAGTTTCACGCGCGCACGCTCGCCGGCCTCACGCCGGCCGAACTGCGGCCGCTGCGCGAGCGCTTCTTCGAGGGTTGGGTGCGCCCGCGCATTCCCGACGATTCGCGCGCGCTGCTGCGGCGCCGCCGCGAGCTCGGCGAGACGCTGGTGCTGACGACAGCGACGAATCGCGCCGTCAGCGAGCTGACCGCCGCCGACCTCGGCGTCGACCACTACCTCTGCACCGAGCTCGAACAGCAGGCCGGCGACGGACCCTACACCGGCCGCACCGCCGGGGTACTGAACATGCGCTCGGGCAAGATCGACCGCCTGCGCGAGTGGCTGTTGGAGGCCGGCCACCCGGAGCGCCTGCTGCGCGAGGCCAGCTTCTACACCGACTCGATCAACGACCTCGCGCTGCTCAGCGCCGTCAAGCGCCCGATCGTCGTCGACCCCGACCCGCGGCTCGAATCGACCGCGCACCGCAAGGGCTGGACGGTGCTGCGCCTGAACCGGCAGCTCGTGAACGCGCCGCCGCGCGAGATGCCGGTCGTCGCCGTCAGGCCGCCCCTCCCCGAGCCGCCGGACGCGCGCGAACGCCGCGACCGAGAACGTTAGCGCGTCGCGTGCCGCAGCAAGGCCTTGGCCGCTTCGATGCGAAGGGCCAGCGCGACGGTGTCGTCGTCCATCACTCGGCGCAGGAAGCGCTCCGGGTCGGCATCGGCGTCGGTTGTCGCAGGCCGATCGTCGGCGCGCCGAGGAGCCGCCTCCGCGGTCGAGTGCGCTGGCGGCGCGCCCGCGCGGAGCCGCTGCAGCGCGGCCTCGAACGCGGCCGGCTTCGTCGCTTCGAGCCCGTGCAGCAACGCGGCCTGACCTTCTTCGCTCGGCGCAACGTCGAGCCATGGCGTGTCGGCAAAGACCGGCGCGAGGTCGGGCGCGACGAACGCGGACCAGTTCTCGCCCGGTGCCTGAAGCGCCGGCACCAGCCGCGCATGGCCTTGCGGTTGCAGCGCCGACGCATCCGACGCCGGCAGCAGGCGGACGCGGTGGGCAGCGATGTCAGGCAGAAACCGCGCGCGCAAGCCTTCGAGGAACGCATGCGCCCGCGCGGCCGCGACCGGCTCGGCGAGCGCGAACCAGAGTTGCAGGCCATCGGTGCCGGAGACGGCAATGGCCGGGGCCGGCAGTTCCAGCTCGGTCTGAACGCCGTGCCAGACCCTGGCCAGAACCTCCCAACTCGCCGGCCGCGCCAGCTCGATCACCAGCGCGCGCACCGCGCCCGCGGGGCCGATCAGCGCCGCCGACGAGGCGTCGGCTGCCGCGTTGGCCGCAGATCGGGGGAGGTACAGGCGATGCAGTTCTGACTGCAGTCGGTTCATGGCGGTTCGCGCGGGGGCGGCGTGGGGATCGGGCGACTCTACCCGCCGCGCCGCGACCGTGTCGGCATCTGCGGCATCGTGCAGCGGCAGCATGCCTGCGCACGACACCGCCTCGCTGACCTGAGGTCCGAGAGTGTCGGTCCAGCCCATCGTGGACGTCACGCTCAGGCGCCAGGGGGAACGGAAGGGGTCGGAGGCTGACGCGCCGGGTTGTCGGCCACGATCCGCGTTGACGCTTCATTGACGGTCGCTGGATAGCCTGCGCCAGCGCACCCACCACGCCGTCAGGAACCCAGATGCCATCCCTTCGAACCCTCTGCTCGCGCACCATCGGCCGGGCCTCGCAAGCCATCTGGCTGGCGCTCGGACTCGTCCTCGCAGGCTGTGGCGGGGGCGGCGGAGATGCAGGCGGCACGGGCGCCGTCACACCCCCGGCGGCGCCGGCCCGCATCGAGATCGCGCCAAACGCCGTGCTGCTGACGGCCCGAGGCGCCAGCAAGGCCCTGGTTGCCCGGGTCTTCGACGCTGCGGGCAACCCGCTCAGCACCCCCGTGGAGTGGAGCTCGTCGCGCCCAGCCGAAGTGGCCATCAATGCCGCAGGGGTCGTCACCGCCACCGGCCCCGGCGGCTCCAGCCAGATCACGGCACGCATCGGCACACTGGCCTCGACACCGCTGCTGGCCGTGCACACCACGGTGCCTGCCGGCACGGTGCTGCTGACCGATGCCCAGATCACCGGCGACCTGGTCGAAACCGACCCCGCTGCGGACGCCGCTCTTGGCAGCACCTACGTCGCGCGCCTGGTCGGCGTCGCCGCACCCGCAGTGGGTCAGCTCGTCATGAACACCGAGTCCAAGCCGGTGGCCGGCCGCGTCACGGCGGTGGAGAGCGCCAATGGTGAGCATCGCGTGACCCTGGCCCTGGTGTCGGCGCCCGAGATGTTCCCCAATCTGGCACTGGACGAGGCCATCGACCTGAACCTGGCCGAGGTCGATGTTCCGGCTGCCCTGCGCGACCAGTACGACATCCAGCGCACGGGCAACACCTTCACCTTCACACCGAAGCCGGGGCAGTTCGTTCTGAGCGGGGTGCAGGCTGGCCGGGCAAGCACCGCCGGCGTGCCGCGCCAGCGGCCGCTGGCCACGGCCACGGCCACGCCGGTCGGCACCGCGGCCTTGCCGCCGTTCACCAACTGCGAGGCCACGCTGCTCGGCGCGGGCGGTGCCGCCGGTCTGCCCGTGGGGCTGAGCCTGCCGCCACAGTTCACGTTCCTCTTGAACAACCGCTTGGACCTGAAGTACTCCAGCGCCACCGGTCTGGAACGCTTCGTCATCCACGGCGAACCCAGCTTCACCATCAACGGGGGCCTGAAAGCCCTGGTCGCCTTCGAAGGCAAGGTCACCTGCGAGGTCGAGCTGCTGATCATTCGCATCCCCGTCGGCGGCCCTTTGTCGCTGATCATCGGCGGCCTGGTGCCGGTCGGCGTCGGCGTGGAACTCGGCGGCAAGGTCACGGTGGCCTCGATGGGCATCAGCACGAACGTGGTCGGCAAGACCACCGTGGATGTCGGCATCTCCTGCCCCGGCGGCGGCGACTGCTCGCTGGTCAACACGTTCGGCCCGATCGACCTGAAGCCTCTGCCCGTGATCGACGTGCCCAGCATCGGCGACTTCCGCCTGGAACCCGGGCTGTCGATCTACGGCTTCGTCAAGGCCTCGATCGGCAACCCGCTGCTCAAGAAGCTGCGCTTCGACGCCCTGAGCGTGAAGGTGGGCGCGGCCGCCCGGGCCAGCTTGGCGCCCATGAGCACGCAGATCGCCGACCCGCTCTACAAGTCCGACTACAAGCTGCTGACCGAGCTGCGCGCCGGCGCCGGTACGCAGTTGTCGGGTCTGGCGGCGCTGCTCGGGCTGCGCGCGATCACCGGCGTGGACCTGCTGCTCAGCAACACGCTGGCCAGTTCACCGCTGGGCACGGTGACGGCCGACAAGGCGAGCTTCGTGCGGGGCGACACCGTCAACTTCTCGGTCAAGCTGGACGCCAGCAAGATCGAGTTCCCGCCCGCCATCGGCCCGTACAACGTGAAGCAGATCGTGCTGGTGCGCCGCATCGACCTCACGACCCAGCAGGAGGTGGCCCGCATCACGGCAGCCAGCGGCCAGACCGAGTTCACCATGCCTTTCATCGCCGAGGACAGCGGGCGCGCCGACGAGTTCTTCGCCTTCGTCGTCACGGCCCTCGCACCGGTGGACCTGCTGGCGCTGGAGCTGGGGCAGGCGGTCGGCGCCGCGGCGGCCGGGCCGATCACGGACAAGGTGCTCCGGATCATCGCCAGCACCGATGGCACCGCCAACAACCAGAAAACCAGCCAGGGCCTGGACAAACCGCCCTTCATCGACTCGATCACGAGCAGCGCCCCGCAGTTCGGTGTGGAGCGGTTCACGGCTGCCGCGGTCACGCAGGACAGCCTCGGCGCAGCCGGGGGAACCTTCGACGCCATGACCGAGTGCCGCGGCCTCTCGGGCGGCAGCGTCACGGACTTGCGTGGCATCGCCGACGCCAGGATGGCACTGACCGTCACGACACCGACCCGCATGACCTTCCACTTCAAGGTCGAGCAGTTGGGGGCCGGAACTGGCGTGGGAAACAGCGTGGCCATGCTGACACTCCAATCCGCCGACCTGCAGGCGGTCGGCGCCATCAACAAGACCCTGCACATCAGGGGCTTCGGTCCGGGGGCGGGGACCGAACCGGAGGTCACGAAGACCGAGCTGATCCAGCCCGGCCGCTACGTCCTCACAATGGCGACGAGCAGCGTATGCAAGTTCTTCGGGGACACGATGCGGCAGGACAGCAGCGTGACGATCAGCTTCGGGCCTTGAGACGACGAGTCCTGCGGCATCGCGTCACCGCCTGAGTGGGGCAGAGCGGGCGGCTGAACGACTCGCTTTGGGGGGCGCGGCGCGCGACAGCTGGTTCGGTGCGCTGCGTGCCGGACGGGCGGTCGTCAACGTCAACCCGCAGTACACCGTGGCCGCATGCTGCTGCACCAGGCGATACAGCGTGGTCTGCTCGGGGGAGCGGCGTTCTTGGTGGACCGGAGCGCCATCCGGTGCCCGCTGGGGCCGCCGACCAATGGCTTGCACGATGGGCTCCCGGGGTGGCCCGCCCGTACTGCATCAAGCCGCTTGCTGCGCGTTCAATCCTTGTCGATCGCCCCCAGCAGCGTCGCGCTCGGCGTGTGCCAGCCGACGATCGCGCCTTGCGCGGCGATCATCGCGAGCGCGGCCGCCTTGAACGCGGGGAAGTAGCTTTCGGTGCCGTCTTCGACCAGCAAGCAGGTGTAGCCGCGGTCGTTGGCCTCGCGCATCGAGGTCTGCACGCAGACTTCGGTGGTCACGCCGGTGAACACCAGGTGGGTCACGCCGAGCCCCTGCAGCATCTCGTGCAGGCCGGTGGCCCAGAACATGCCCTTGCCGGGCTTGTCGATCACGAGCTCGCCGCGCTGCGGCGCGAGCGCCGGAATGATCGACGTGCCGGGCTCGCCGCGGATCAGCAGCCGGCCCATCGCGCCTTCGTCGCCGATGCGCAGTTTCGGCGCGCCGCGCAGGCGCTTGGCAGGCGGGCAGTCGGACAAGTCCGCCTTGTGCGACTCGCGCGTGTGCACGATCGGCCAGCCGCGCGCGCGCCACGCGGCGAGCAGGTTCGAGATCGGTGCGATCGTCGTGTGCAGCAGCGTCACGTCGTTGCCGAGCGAGGCGCCGAAGCCGCCGGGCTCGACGAAATCGCGCTGCATGTCGATCACGACGAGTGCGGTCTTGCCGCCGGTGGCGAACGGATAGGGGAAGGGCGTGGCCGCGACCTCGATCAATGCATCACTCATGCGGCCTCCGGCAGCGCGTGGGCATCGTCGTGATGCCCGCCACCCATGTGCGCGCCGATCACGCGCCGATCGGCACCGGCTGCCGGCGTCTCGAACACGATCCGGCCCTCGCTCATCACCGCGATGCGGTCCGAGAGTTCGAGCAGCTCGTCGAGGTCTTCGCTGATCAGCAGCACCGCGCCGCCTTTCGCGCGCACCTGCAGGATGCGTGCGTGGATCTCGGCGACGGCCGCGAAGTCCAGCCCGAACACCGGGTTCGCGGCGATCAGCACGTTGATGCTGCCGGCCAACTCGCGCGCCAGCACCGCGCGCTGCACGTTGCCGCCCGACAGGCTCGCGATCGGCGCGTTCTCGCCGCGCGTCTTGACGCCGTATTCGGTGATCCACGCGCGTGCGCGTGCGCGCCACGCGCCGAAGCGCAGCCAGCCGACTTTCAACGGCGCCTCGTCGAAGTCACGCAGTGCCATGTTCTGCGCCACGCTCAGTTCGCCGACGCAGGCATTGCGCAGCGGCTCCTCGGGCAACGCGCGCAACTGCAGCACGCGGTTCTCGGCGCGCTTCGCCAGGTACTTTTGTCCGACGACCTGCACTGTGCCGGCGGTGCGCGGCCGCTGCCCGACCAGCGCCTCGACCAGCTCGCGCTGCCCGTTGCCCGAGACGCCGGCGATGCCGAGGATCTCGCCCTTCTTCACTTTCAGACTGAGCTGCTGCACCGCGAGCGTGCCGCGATCACCCATCGCCGAGAGGCCGTCGACCTGCAGGCCGATCGCCGCGTCGGCCGGCGTCGCGGTGCGCGGCGCGGCGCTGCCTTCGGAGACGATCGCCGACGCGCTCGCGGCCGAGTCGCCGATCATCGCCTGCGCGAGCTGCTCGGGCGTGGTGCCGAGCACGTGCGCGCCGTGCACGCGCTTGCCGCGCCGCAACACCGTCACCTCGTCGGCATACGCCATCACCTCGCGGAACTTGTGCGTGATCATCAGCACCGTGCACTCGCCGCGCTGCGCGACCGCGCGCACATACGCGAGCACTTCGTCGGCCTCCTGCGGTGTGAGCACGGAAGTGGGCTCGTCGAGGATCAGCAGGCGCGGCTTCAGGTACAGCTGCTTCAGCAGTTCGAGCTTCTGCTTCTCGCCGGCCGCCAGGCCCGCGGGCGTGGCGTCGAGGTCGAGCTTGAACGGCGTGGTTTCGAGAAACGCCTGCAGCGCGGCGCGCTCCTTCTTCCAGTCGATCAGCGCCGGCGTGCGCCCGCCGGCAAGCAGCAGGTTCTCGGCCACGCTCATGCCGGGCGCGAGCGTGAAGTGCTGGTAGACCATGCCGATGCCGAGCGCACGCGCGATCACCGGCGTCGCGATGTCGTGCTCGCGACCGTCGATCATGATGCTGCCGCCTTCGGGTCGCTGCGAACCGGCCACGCACTTCACCAGCGTGCTCTTGCCCGCGCCGTTCTCGCCCAGCAGCGCATGGACCGAGCCGGCTTCGACTTTCATCGTGACCGCGTCCATCGCGGTGAAGCTGCCGAAGCGTTTGGTGAGGTCGAAGGTTTCCAGCGTCAGCGCGCCTGTTGCGTTGGGCTTGGGGTCGATTGGAGCGGTCATCGGTGTTCCTTCAACGAACTGCGCGGGCCTCGGGCATCGGGTGGCCGAGGCCTCTCGGCGCTCTGGCATTCGCCCTTTGAAACGCCACGGCGGTTCGGATCAGGTCGGCGGGGGACACGAGCGCAGCAGAGCACCCCGCCGACCTGATCTCGCTCGGACGACAAGGCAACCATCCTCAGCCCAAGCTTTCCAACACAGCAGACGACATCGCGTGCGCCCCAAACACCCCACCCTGCATCTCGATCATCTTCAGCGCTGCAACGTGATTCGAACGATCGGTCGCCGCAGTGCAGTCGTCGAGCAGCAGGCACTCGAAGCCGCGGTCGTTCGCCTCGCGCATGGTGGTGTGCACGCACACGTCGGTCGTGATGCCGGCGAGCAGCAGGTTCGCGATGCCGCGGGTGCGCAGGATGAGTTCGAGGTCGGTCGCGCAGAACGAACCCTTGCCGGGTTTGTCGATGACGGGCTCGCCGGGCAGCGGCGCGAGCTCGTCGATGAGGTTCCAGCCCGGCTCGCCGCGCACGAGGATGCGGCCGCAGGGGCCGTCGTCGCCGATGCCGGCGCCGTCGGTGCCGATCCGGCGTGAGCGCCAGCGCTTGTTGGCCGGCAGGTCGGAGAGGTCGGGCCGGTGGCCCTCGCGGGTGTGGATGATCGTGAAACCGAGCGTGCGCATGCGTGCCATCAGCGTCTTGATCGGGGCGATCGGCGCGCGCGTCAGCGAGATGTCGTAGCCCATTTTGTCGACATAGCCGCCGACGCCGCAGAAGTCGATCTGCATGTCGATCACGACGAGCGCGGTGTTGGTCGGCTGCAACTCGCCGTTGTACGGCCAGGGATACGGGTTCGCGTCGATGAACGTGGCCGTCTCCATCGTGATCACCGTGCCGAAGACAGTTCGCCCGGGCTGCCCTCGGCCACTTTGCCGGGGCGGCAGCTGATCACCAGAATCACCAGCGTCAGCACATACGGCACCGCGCTGAACAGGTTGTAGCCCGAGCTGATGCCGATCGATTGCAGCGCCGGACCGATCGCACCCGCACCGCCAAACAGCAGCGCCGCACCGACGCAGCGCAGCGGGCTCCAGCGCGCGAAGATCACGAGCGCGACGGCGATCAGGCCCTGGCCGCTGGAGATGCCCTCGTTCCAGCTGCCGGGGTAGAACAGCGTCAGCGACGCACCGCCCAGCCCGGCGATCGCGCCACCGGCCGCGGTGGCCGCGATGCGGATGCGGCCCACCGAGTAGCCGAGCGCCTTGGTCGCGCTCGCCGAGTCGCCCGCCAGGCGCACCAGCAGGCCCCAGCGCGTGCGCCCGAAGGCCCAGTACATGCCGACCGCGAGCAGCAACCCGATCGGCAGCAGCGGGTTCACCTGCAGGGCAGACTGAAACAGCGCCGAGCTGCTCCACGCCCCGAGCGCAAGCGGCGCCAGCTGCGCTGCCTGCGGCTGGATCAAAGGCTTGCCGAGGTAGAACGCGAGGCCGGTGCCGAGCAGCATCAGCGCGATGCCGGTGGCCACGTCGTTGACGCGCG
>JAZJZJ010000013.1:0-2011 GCA_040389925.1 Pseudomonadota bacterium | reverse complement strand
TCCGCCTGATGGACTCGGGCGCGCAGCTCGAATTCGTCGCCGACCGCCTGCGCGGTGAGGTCGCGCGCTTCGACATCACCGACAAGAATGGCGTCGTCGTGGTCGAGAAGGACAAGCGCATCACCGCGCGTCACGTGCGCACGATCGAGCAGTCGGAAACGCAATTCATCAGCGTCCCCGAGGATTACCTGATGGGCCGCATGCTGGCCCGCAACGTCGTCGATGCCGACACCGGCGAGATCCTGGCCAAGGCCAACGACGAGCTGACCGAAGCGCTGCTGAAGAAGCTGCGCACGGCCGGCGTCAAGGAAATCCCGGCGCTGTACACCAACGAGCTCGACGAAGGCGCGTACATCTCGCAGACGCTGGCTGCCGACGAAACCGCCGACCAGCTGGCCGCGCGCGTCGCGATCTACCGCATGATGCGCCCCGGCGAGCCGCCGACCGAAGACGCGGTCGAAGCGCTGTTCCATCGCCTGTTCTACTCGGCAGACACCTACGATCTGTCGCGCGTCGGCCGCATGAAGTTCAACGCCCGCGTCGGTCGCGACGTGCCGGAAGGCGCGATGACCTTGTCGAACGAGGACATCCTCGACGTCGTCAAGATCCTCGTCGAGCTGCGCAATGGCCGCGGCGAAGTCGACGACATTGACCACCTCGGCAACCGCCGTGTGCGTTGCGTCGGCGAACTGGCCGAGAACCAGTACCGCTCGGGTCTGGCCCGGATCGAGAAGGCCGTCAAGGAACGCCTCGGCCAAGCCGAGACCGAAGCGCTGATGCCGCACGACCTGATCAACTCCAAGCCGATTTCCGCGGCGCTGAAGGAGTTCTTCGGTGCGTCGCAGCTGTCGCAGTTCATGGACCAGACGAATCCGCTCAGCGAGATCACGCACAAGCGGCGTGTCTCGGCCCTCGGGCCGGGCGGTTTGACGCGCGAACGCGCCGGCTTCGAAGTCCGCGACGTGCACCCGACCCACTACGGCCGCGTCTGCCCGATCGAAACGCCGGAAGGCCCGAACATCGGCCTGATCAACTCGCTCGCGCTGTATGCACAGCTGAACGAATACGGCTTCCTCGAAACGCCGTACCGTCGCGTCGCCGACGGCAAGGTGACGATGCAGATCGACTACCTGTCGGCGATCGAGGAAGGCAAGTACGTGATCGCGCAGGCCTCGGCCACGCTCGACGCCGACGGCAAGCTGATCGACGAGCTGGTTTCCGCGCGTGACAACGGCGAATCGATCCTGACCTCGGCCGAACGCATCCAGTACATGGACGTGGCGCCGACGCAGATCGTTTCGGTCGCGGCCTCGCTGGTGCCGTTCCTCGAGCACGACGATGCGAACCGCGCGCTGATGGGCGCGAACATGCAGCGCCAAGCCGTGCCGACCTTGCGTCCTGAAAAGGCGCTGGTCGGGACCGGCGTCGAGCGCGTCGCCGCGAAAGACTCCGGCACCGTCGTCGCTGCGAAGCGCGGCGGCGTGGTCGATTACGTCGACACCAACCGCATCGTGATCCGCGTCAACGACAAGGAAACCGTGCACGGTGAAGTCGGCGTCGACATCTACAACCTGATCAAGTACCAGCGCTCGAACCAGAACACCAACATCCACCAGCGTCCGATCGTCAAGCGCGGTGACAAGGTGGCGGCCGAAGACATCATCGCCGACGGCGCGTCGACCGACATCGGCGAACTGGCCCTCGGCCAGAACATGCTGGTCGGCTTCATGCCCTGGAACGGCTACAACTTCGAAGACTCGATCCTGATCAGCGAACGCGTCGTGGCCGATGACCGCTACACCTCGATCCACATCGAGGAACTGGTGGTGATGGCCCGCGACACCAAGCTGGGCGCCGAGGAAATCACCCGCGACATCCCGAACCTGAGCGAGCAGCAGCTCAATCGGCTGGACGAGTCCGGCATCATCTACGTCGGCGCCGAAGTGCAGCCGGGCGACACGCTGGTGGGCAAGGTCACGCCGAAGGGCGAGACCACGCTGACGCCGGAAGA
>JAZJZJ010000012.1:0-3578 GCA_040389925.1 Pseudomonadota bacterium | reverse complement strand
TCAACAACGCCGGCGGCCAGTACCCGCAGCCGGTGCGCGACATCACGCTCAAGGGTTGGGACGCGGTCGTGCGTAACAACCTGCATGGCGGCTTCCTGGTCTCGCGCGAGGCCTACACGCAGTGGATGGAAGCCCATGGCGGCGCCATCGTCAACATCATCGCCGACATGTGGATGGGCATGCCGACGATGGCGCACAGTGGCGCGGCGCGTGCCGGCATGTTGTCGTTCACCGAGACCGCAGCCTGCGAATGGGGGCAGTCGGGCGTGCGCGTCAACGCGGTGGCACCGGGCTTCGTGGCCAGCAGCGGTTTCGACACCTACGGCCCGGAGATGAAGGCCAAGTTCCGCAGTCTGATGAAGACCGCGCCGCTGCAACGTTACGGCACCGAGGCCGAGGTTTCTTCGGCCATCGTCTACCTCCTGTCCGAAGGCGCGGCTTACATCACCGGTTCCTTCATTCGCGTCGACGGCGGCGTGCCCAACGCGCGCCAGACCTGGAAGCTCGAAGAGCACAGCCGCTCCGTGCCCTACGAGGGTTTTCCGCTTGCCAAGATGCCCGACTGCCTGAAGCCGGGCGCACAGTAACGACCCCTACTTTCAACAGGAGACCACGATGGCCATGGACCCCCCCGCCGGCGCGAAGCCGGTGCCCTTCAAGACCCACAACCGCACGATCACCGAGACCGACATCGTCACCTTCGTCAACGTCGTCGGCCTGCACGAGCCCTTCTTCATCGACATGGAGTACATCAAGACCCACATGTCGGGCAAGCACCGCAACCGCTTCGCGCCGGGGCCGATGATCATCTCGGTCGGCATGGGCTTGCTGGCGCCGACGGTGGCCGGCATCATCGACAAGGTGCTCGAAGGGCGCGAGCACGGCCCGTTCGGCGGCATGACCGGCGTCGATGCGCGCGTCAAGGCCGCACTGTTCCCGGGCGACACCGTGCACGTCGAGGGCGAGGCTTGGCTGCGCCCGCCGAGCTCGCGCGGCTACACGCTGATGGACCTGCGCCACCGCGTCATCAACCAGCACGGCGAGGTGCTGGTCGAGTTCACCGAGACCATCACCTTCCTGCCCAAGGGCGCGGTCGAGCATTGACCGGCCGGCCATTGACCCCATGAGGACGCGGCCATGACACAGACCCGGGACTTCTGGACCCAGAAGGCAGCGACGCTGTCGATCCGCAACCAGGCCTTCATCGACGGAAAGTTCGTCGCGGCCGCGTCGGGTGCGAGCTTCGACTGCATCAGCCCGATCGACGGCCGCACGATCGTCAGCGTCGCGTCGTGCGATGCGCCCGACGTGGACCGCGCCGTCAAGGCGGCGCGCACCGCGTTCGAGGACGGACGCTGGTCGCGGCTGCCACCACGCGAACGCAAGCGGCTCATGCTCGCGCTCGCCGAGGTGATGCGCCAACACGCCGAGGAACTGGCGCTGCTCGAAACGCTCGACGTCGGCAAGCCGATCCGCGACGCGCACATGATCGACATCCCGATGGCGATCGAGGCCATCGCCTGGTACGCCGAGGCGGCCGACAAGCTCTACGACCAGGTGGCGCCGACCGGTCACGACGTGGTCGCGATGGTGACACGCGAGCCGATGGGCGTGGTGGGCGTGGTGCTGCCGTGGAACTTTCCGCTGATGCTGGCGTGCTGGAAGATCGGCCCCGCGCTCGTGGCCGGCAACACCGTCGTGATCAAGCCGGCCGAACAATCGCCGCTGACCGCGATCCGCCTCGCCGAGCTCGCGCTCGAAGCGGGTATTCCACCCGGTGTGATCAACGTTGTGCCCGGCTTCGGGCCGACGGCCGGCAAGGCGCTCGGGCTGCACCCTGATGTCGACGCGCTGACCTTCACCGGTTCGGGCGAGATCGGCAAGATGTTCATGGCCTATGCGGCGCAGTCGAACATGAAGCGCGTCAGCCTCGAATGCGGCGGCAAGTCGCCCAACATCATCTTCGCCGACGCCCCCGACATCGACACCGCCGCTCGCAACGCGGCGTTCGGCATCTTCTACAACCAGGGCGAGGTGTGCGCCGCCGGCTCGCGCCTGGTGGTGCAGGAGTCGATCAAGGACGAGGTGCTCGAGAAGGTGATCGGCTGGGCCCGCAAGATGCAGCCCGGCGATCCGCTCGATCCGAAGTCGCGCGCCGGCGCGATCGTCAGCCACGAGCAGACCGAGCGGATCTGCGGCTACATCGCCAAGGGCAGCCAGCAGGGTGCCCGGCTCGCCCTCGGCGGCAAGCAGGTGCTGACGCAGACCGGGGGCTTCTACATCGAGCCGACCATCTTCGACGGCGTTGCAGGCGACATGACGATCGCACGCGAGGAGATCTTCGGCCCGGTGCTGGCCACGCTGACCTTCCGCGACCAGGACGACGCTGTGCGCATCGCCAACGACACGATCTATGGCCTGGGTTCGGCGATCTGGACCTCGAACATCAACACGGCCCACAAGATGGCGAAGTCGATCCGCGCCGGCTCGGTCTGGGTCAATTGCTACAACGGCGGCGACATCACGACGCCGTTCGGCGGCTACCGGCAGTCGGGCTTCGGCCGCGACAAGTCGCTGCACGCGATCGACAAGTACACCGAGCTGAAGACGACCTGGATCCAGCTCGGCTGAGGGTGCGCTGACGACATGACCGGCAGATTCGAGGCACGCACGGCGATCGTCACCGCGGCAGGCGCCGGCATCGGCGCCGCGACCGCGCTGCGCTTCGCGCGCGAAGGCGCGCGCGTCGTCGTCGCCGACCTCAGCGGCAAGCGGGCCGAAGAAACGGCGGCCGGCATCGTCGCGCAGGGTGGTGACGCGGTGTGGATCAAGATGGACGCCGCCGACCCGGACGCGGTGCAGGCGACCGTGCAACTCGCGCTCGACCGCTACGGTCGCATCGACGTGCTCGTTAACAATGCCGGCTACGGCGAGCCGGCGCTGCTGGCCGACTATTCGCTCGACACCTGGAGCCGCATCCTGGCCGTGACCCTGACGAGCGTGTTCCTGGGGCTCAAGTACTGCTTGCCGGTGATGCGGCGCCAGGGCAAGGGGGCGGTCGTCAACACCGCGTCGATTTCCGGCACGGCGGGCGACTACGGCATGTCGGCCTACAACGCCGCCAAGGCCGGTGTCATCAACCTCACGCGGTCGGCGGCGCTCGAGTGCGCGCAAGACGGCATCCGCATCAACTGCGTCTGCCCGGGCGGTATCGACACCCGCGTGACGCAGGTGCTGGCCGGTGCGCGCGCCGACGAGGTGCGCCGTGCGATGGCCGCCGTGCATCCGCTGGGCCGCATGGGCGAGGCCGACGAGATCGCCAGCACCGTCCTGTTCCTCGCCTCGGAAGAGGCTTCATTCATCACCGGCGCCGCGCTGGTGGCCGACGGCGGCCTGACGGCGCAGACCGGTCTGCCGCCGTTCGTGGTGCGCTGACGCGGCAAGGACTTCACACCATGGACTTCAGCTTCACCGAAGAGCAGAACCTGTTGCGCGACAGCGTGCGCGCGATGTTGAACCGCGTTGCCACGCCGGAATACATCCGGCGCTGCGACGCCGAGCCGCGCTACCCCTACGAG
>JAZJZJ010000011.1:0-3791 GCA_040389925.1 Pseudomonadota bacterium | reverse complement strand
GCATGTCGGCGCCGCCGATCGGGATGATGATCAGCACGCCGAGCACGAAGGCGATCGCGACCAGCACGATGAAGTCGGTCCAGCTCTGGCTGACGACGAAGCCGTAGATGAAGAACAGCAGCGCCAGGCCGAGCACCAGGTTCAGGATGTGCTGGCCCGGGAACTGCACCGGCGCGCCCTGGAACAGGCGGAACTTGTAGGTGCCCGAGAGCTTGCCGAACGCGATGACCGAACCGCTGAAGGTGATTGCACCGATCGCCGCGCCGAGCGCGAGTTCGAGGCGGTTGCCGCCCGGAATCGGATCGCCCTTGGCGACGATCGCAAAAGCGTGCGGCTCGGCCACGGCAGCCACCGCGATGAACACCGCGGCCAGGCCGATCATGCTGTGGAAGAACGCCACCAGCTCGGGCATCTTCGTCATCTCGACGGTGCGGGCGCGGTACGCGCCGTAGCCGCCGCCGGCAACCAGGCCGAGCAGCACCCAGCTCAGACCGAGGATGTTGCCGTTCGCGAGTTTGACGATCAGCGCCGCGGTGGTCACCGCCGCAATGCCCATGCCGACCATGCCGAACAGGTTGCCGCGGATCGAGGTGGTCGGGTGGCTCAGGCCCTTCAGCGCCTGAATGAAGCAGACGCTCGCGATCAGGTACATCAGCGTGACGAGGTTCATGCTCACTTGGAGGTCTCCTCAACGGCTTGCTTCACGACGACCTTCTTGTCCTTCTTTCTGAACATCTCCAGCATGCGCCGTGTCACGAGGAAGCCGCCGAACACGTTGACCGCCGCGAGCGCAACCGCGAGCACGCCGAAGACCTTGCCGACGCCGCCTTCGGTCAGCGCGGCGGCGAGCATCGCGCCGACGATCACGATCGCCGAGATCGCGTTCGTCACCGCCATCAGCGGCGTGTGCAGCGCGGGCGTGACGGTCCAGACGACGTGGTAGCCGACGTAGATCGCGAGCACGAAGATGATCAGGTTGGTGATGGTGGGGGAGACGATGTCCATGGTCCTACTTCCTTTTCACTTCACCGGCCTGGGTCATCAGGCAGGCGGCGACGATGTCGTCGTCCATCGGCACGACGAAGCCGCTGTCCTTGGGCAGCACCAGCTTCAGGAAGTCCAGCACGTTGCGGGCGTAGAGCGCGCTCGCGTCGGCCGCGACCAGCGCGGGCAGGTTGGTCTCGCCGACGATCGTGACGCCGTGGCGCACCACCGTCTTGTCGGCCTCGCTGAGCGGGCAGTTGCCGCCGGTCAGGCCGCCGGCCAGGTCGGGGCCCTTGCCGGCCGCGATGTCGACGATCACCGAGCCCGGCTTCATCGACTTGACCATCGCTTCGGTGATCAGCGTCGGCGCGGCGCGGCCCGGGATCAGCGCGGTGCTGATCACGATGTCGGCCGCGGCGACCCGCTTGGCGACCTCGACCTGCTGGCGCGCGAGCCAGCTCGGCGGCATCGGCTTGGCGTAACCGCCGACGCCCTCGGCGGCCTCTTTCTCTTCGGGCGTGTCGTACGACACCTCGATGAACTTGCCGCCGAGCGACTCGATCTGCTCCTTCACCGAGGGCCGCACGTCGCTGGCCTCGATCACGGCGCCCAGGCGCTTGGCGGTCGCGATCGCCTGCAGCCCGGCGACGCCGACACCGAGGATCACGACGCGCGCCGCCTTCACGGTGCCGGCCGCGGTCATCAGCATCGGGAAGAAGCGCTGGTATTTGTCGGCCGCGATCATCACGGCCTTGTAGCCGGCGATGTTGGCCTGCGAGCTCAGCACGTCCATGCTCTGCGCGCGCGTGGTGCGCGGCGCGGCTTCGAGCGCGAAACTGGTGATGCCGGCGCCGGCGAGGCGGTGCAGGCCGTCGCTGTCGAACGGGTTCAGCATGCCGATCAGGTTGGCGCCGGTCTTCATTTGCGCGAGCTCGCTGTGCAGCGGCGCGCGGACTTTCAGCACCAGGTCGCAGCCGAAAGCGCCGGTCGCGTCGGTGATCTCGGCGCCGGCCGCTTCATACGCGGCATCGGTGACGCTGGCCGCGACGCCCGCGCCCGACTGAATCCTGATCGTGTGGCCTTGCGCGGTGAGTTTCTTCGCCGTCTCGGGCGTGACGGCCACGCGCGTTTCCCCGGCCGCTGTTTCCAGCGGGACTCCAATCAGCATGGGTTTGCCTCCTCAGGCTTGCAGACTTTGACGAACTGGCGGATTTTGGCGCAGCTTACACAAGTATCCGCGACCGCTAACATGCGGTCGATGAGCGAGCGCTGGAAACCGAGTGTCACCGTGGCCGCCGTCATCGAGCGCCACAGCGGCGAGCGGCGCGAGTTTCTGCTGGTCGAGGAACACACGCCCGAGGGCCTGAAGCTGAACAACCCGGCCGGCCACCTCGACCCGCAAGAGTCGCCCGAGCAGGGCGTGATCCGCGAGGTGCTCGAAGAGACGGCGTGCGTGTTCAGGCCGGATCGCCTCGTCGGCGTCTACCTGTCGCGCTTCCAGCGGCCGGCAACGGGTGACGACGTGACCTTCGTGCGCTTCGCGTTCGGCGGCACGGTCGGCGCGCCCGACCCGGACCGCCCGCTCGACAACGGCATCGTGCGCACGCTGTGGATGACGCTGCCCGAGTTGCGCGCGAGCCGGCCACGCCACCGCAGCCCGCATGTGCTGGGCTGCATCGAAGACTTCGTCGCGGGCAGGCGCTTTCCGCTGGCGGCGATCACGACCGACCCGACGGTCTGGGATCCCGAGATCAAACGCTGACGCTGCGCTCGGCGGCTATGCCGCAACCGGCTCGCTCTCGCGCCGGTAGTCGACCAGTTCCGCGATCGTCAGCATCGGGTAGCCGTGCCGGCGCGAGAACGCGACGAGCGCATCGCCGCGCATCATGCTGCCGTCCTCGTTCATCAGCTCGCACAGCACCGCGGCCGGTTGCAGGCCGGCCAGCCGCGCGAGTTCGACCGCACCTTCGGTGTGGCCGCGCCGCTCGAGCACGCCGCCGGGCGCGGCGCGCAGCGGGAAGACATGGCCGGGGCTGACGAGGTGGTCGGCACTCGCGTCCGACGCGATCGCGGTGCGAATCGTCGTGACGCGATCGGCCGCGCTGACGCCGGTGGTCACGCCCTCGCGCGCCTCGATCGAGACCGTGAACGCGGTGCCGTAGCGGCTGCCGTTGTTCGCGACCATCGGCGGCAGCGCGAGGCGCTGCAGCGCGGCGTCGCTCATGCACAGGCAGACGATGCCCGAACACTCGCGAATCAGCGTCGCCATCATCGGCACCGTGATGCGATCGGCGGCGACGATCAGGTCGCCCTCGTTCTCGCGGTCGTCGTCGTCGAGCAGGATCACGGCACGGCCGTGGCGGATGGCATCCAGCGCGATCCTCAGTCGAGGCGGCATGGGGCGGTTTGAAGCAGAGAGTTGAGACATTGAAACGCTCCTCGTTTGAACGAAAAACATTTCAGGGCGCGCAAACACGGTTCCGCCCACGCCGGGGGACGGCGCGGACTCGCCGCATCAGCACATCTTCTTTCATCCGGACTGTGACCGTCGGCCTCGGCATCTCACCGAGTCTGCTGACCTCTTCACCGGGAGATGAAGAGCGCTCGCGGGCTCACGGCTTGCGCCGCATACCGCCGGTGGGGAATTTCGCCCCGCCCTGAAGACGTGTGCCGACCTTGCGGCCGGCATCGGGATCTTACGGCCAAGCCCTTGCCCGCACGGGTCGCAAGGGCGACATCTAAAATTGGCGCCATGAAACCCCAGCGTGTCGTCGTCGGCCTGTCGGGCGGCGTCGATTCGGCCGTCA
>JAZJZJ010000010.1:0-18151 GCA_040389925.1 Pseudomonadota bacterium | reverse complement strand
TTTCGGCCGCTGAATCTCCGAGCCACTTTCCTCCGAGCAGAACGAAGAGCGAGTTAATCACATACAGAACGTCATTCGAGTTCGCCCTGATGCGCTCCGTCAGAACTATCAAGACTATGGCCGCGATCCAAAACACCGATTTTATGAATAGCTGCAGCATTCTTAACCCCCAATAGGTCTACCTACGAGCTAGAGAAGCAGGGTCAGGTCTTGCCTTTTTCCTCTTCCCACTTCGCGATCAACCGACTGACCCTTGAAACCGACGGCCCGAGTTCGCGCCCGATCGCTGTCATGCTGAGCCCGCCTTCCGCGTGCGCGACGAACAATCCCTCTTCGCGTGTCTGAGCCTGAGCCAGCCATTCACGGTGGCTGCCAAGTCTTGCAAGGTGACGCTGCGGTTCGTGGGCTTGACAGAATGTGCCGCACTCAATGCACCGACCCCGACGGCAAAAAATCCATCGGCCCGGTCGTCATCCGCCGCGCATCGTCACCATCGATCTCAACCCGGTCGCGGCCGCTGTGCTTGGCGTCGTAGAGCGCGCGGTCGGCGCGCTCGATCAGGGCGTCGAAGCTCTCGCCCGCGGCCCATTGCGCGACGCCGAGCGAGACCGTGATCGGCACCTCGCCCGCCGCGGTACGGATCTGCGACGCGGCGACGTTGTGGCGCACCGATTCGGCGACGCGCCGGCCGCGGCTCACGTCGCACTGGCGCAGCACGATCATGAATTCTTCGCCGCCGATGCGCGCCAGGCAGTCGCCTTCGCGCAGCCGCGCGCCGAGCAGCGTGCCGACGGCGCGCAGCACCTCGTCGCCGACCGGGTGGCCGTGGCAGTCGTTGACTTGCTTGAAGTGGTCGACGTCGACCATGCACAGCGTCACCTCCTCCTTGCCCTCGCGCACCAACGCGGCGAGCGGTTCGGCGAATGCCGTGACATGGCGGCGGTTGAACAGGCCGGTCAGCGGATCGCGATTGGCGGCGCGCGCGGCAGCGCGCAGCGAACTGTCGAGGCTGGCGTTTTTGGTTTCGAGCGTGTGGCGGTACTGCTGCAGTTCCTGCACCAGCGCCGCGTTCTCGCGCTCGGCTTCGAGCGCCTGCAGCAGCGTGCCGTGGCTGCTGGCCACGCGCTGCAACAGCGCCACGCTGCACAGCAAGGTGCCGAGCGCGAGCACACCCAGCACCAGCACGCCCTGCATCCCGAAGAACAGCAGCAGCGGGACGACGCTGCAGCCGACCAGCACGAAGGCCGCCGGCAGCGCGGCGATGTAGGTGATGCCGAGCAGCGCGATCGAGACGAACGCGGCGTAGGTCACGCAGTACAGGTTCAGCGCCGAGACCCAGGGTGCGAACACGAGCGGGGCCACGCCCCAGACCGACGAGGCCAGCACCAGCAGCACGTCGTAGACGCGGTCGGAGCGCGGGTCGGCCGGATCGAGCCGCGCCAGCATGCGGCGCGAGCGCCACACGCGCACCGCGTACACGCCCGCGAGCACGGCCCACGCGACGATGCGCGGCAGCAATGGCGCTTCCCAGGTCAGACCGAACAGCAGGAGGCCGAACGAGACCAGCGAGAGCCGGCCGTTGCGCATCGACATCTCGATGTAGCGCTGCAGCAGCACGAAGCGGATCGCCGGCGGCACGTCGACCGCCACCGGGGAGAGCCGGCGCAGCGCTGCCCCGACGGAGGCGAGATCCTGCTTGAACGACATCGTGCTTTGACCGCGCAGCCCCGAGCGGGGCGGTCGCGGATGCTAACCCGGACCCTGTTGCCAGCCGCATGCCGCCTTCGCGCCGGCGCGAAGGCGGCCCGCATCACGGCACAATGAGCCGGTGCCGTCCACTGCCCCGCTGCTCCAGGTCACCGACCTTCGCGTCACGCTGAACACCGCGCGCGGCCCGGCCGAGGCGCTGCGCGGCATCGACCTGCAGCTCGAACGCGGCGCCACGCTCGGGTTGATCGGCGAGAGCGGCTGCGGCAAGTCGATGACGGCGCTGGCGATCATGGGATTGCTGCCGGCCGGCGCGGTGGTCAGCGGCAGCATCCGGCTCAATGGACAAGAACTTGTCGGAGCGACCGACGCCGCGATGTGCGAATTGCGCGGCAACCGCATCGGCATGGTGTTCCAGGAACCGATGACGGCGCTGAACCCCTTGCACACGATCGCCGACCAGATCGGCGAGCCGCTGCGGCTGCACGATGGCCTGAGCCGCAGCGCGGCCCGCGCCGAGGCGCTGCGCTTGCTCGAGCGCGTGCGGCTGCCGCAGGCCGTGCAGCGGCTCGACGCCTATCCGCACCAGCTCTCGGGCGGGCAGCGCCAGCGCGTCGGAATCGCGATCGCGCTGGCCTGCGGGCCTGACCTGCTGATCGCCGACGAGCCGACGACCGCGCTCGATGTGACGATCCAGGGCGAGATCCTCGACCTGATCCGCGAGCTCGTCGATGAGGCCGGGATGGCGCTGCTGATGATCAGCCACGACCTCGGCGTGATGGCGCGCACGGTCGCGAAGCTGCTGGTGATGTACGGCGGCACCGTCGTCGAATCGGGGCCGACCGGCGCGGTCTTTGCGCGGCTCGCGCACCCGTACACGCGCGGGCTGTTCGCGGCGCGGCCACGGCTCGGCGCGGCGCGCGTCGATGGCCGCAAGCCGCGGCTCGTGACGATCCCGGGGCGGGTGCCGGAGCTGGTCGACATGCCAGCCGGCTGCCCGTTCGCCGACCGCTGCGCGTGGGTGCTCGACGCCTGCCGGGCGGCACCGCCGGCGCCGGTCGTGGTCGGGCCGGCGCACGCGGCGCGCTGCATCCGGGTCGGCGAACTGGAGGCGCGCAGTGAGTGAGCCTTTGCTCGTCGTCGAGAACCTGGTCAAGTGCTACACCTTGCCGCGCGAGAGCTTGTTTCAGCCGGCGCCGGTCGTCGAGGCGCTGCGTGGCGTGAGCTTCACGGTGCAGGCCGGTCGCAGCCTCGGGATCGTCGGCGAATCGGGCTCGGGCAAGTCGACGCTGGCGCGCCAGGTGATGGCGCTGGAGGCGCCGACCGAAGGCCGCGTCACGCTGCTGGGGCGCGACCTGCATGCGCTCGCGCCGACTGCACTGCGCGCGGCGCGGCGCGACTTTCAGATGGTGTTCCAGGACCCGTACGGCTCGCTCGACCCGCGCCAGCGCGTCGGCCGGATCGTCGCCGAGCCGCTGATCGGTGTCGACGCCGGCGCCACGCACGCGCGCGTCGCCGAATCGCTCGACGCCGTCGGGCTGCGCGCCAGCGACGCCGACAAATTCCCGCACGAGTTTTCCGGCGGCCAGCGCCAGCGCATCGCGATCGCGCGCGCGCTGATCACGCGGCCGAAGCTGATCGTCGCCGACGAACCGGTCAGCGCGCTCGATGTCTCGGTGCAGGCCCAGGTGCTGAACCTGCTGGCCGACCTGCAGCAGCACTTCGGCGTCACCTACCTGTTCGTCAGCCACGACCTCGCGGTCGTCGACCATGTGTGCGACGACGTGGCGGTGATGCGCGCCGGGCTGATCGTCGAATACGGCCCGACCGAACAGGTGCTGCAGCGGCCGGCCCACGCCTACACGCGGGCGTTGCTCGCCGCGATGCCCGAAGCGCTGAGCTCGCTGCCGCGTTCCGCTAGAGTCGAATCCCCTGCCACAGGAGTGCGTTGATGATGAAACCGACCCCCCGCCCCGCCACCCTCGCGCTCGTCGCCCTCGCCGCTGCGGCCGCCTTCGCGTCACCGCTGGCGCAAGCGCAAACGCGCAAGGACACCGCCGTGCTCGCGATGATCCTGGAGCCCTCACCGGGCCTGGACCCGACCAGCGCCTCGGCCGCAGCGATCGGCGAGGTCGTGCACTACAACATCCTCGAAGGCCTGACCAAGATCAACATGGACGGCAGCATCGTGCCGCTGCTGGCCGAGAGCTGGGCGATCGATCCCGACGGCAAGAGCTACACCTTCAAGCTGCGCAAGGGTGTGAAATTCAGCGACGGCGAGGCCTTCGATGCCAGCGACGTGAAGTTCAGCTTCGAGCGCGCGAAGGCGCCGGGCTCGACCAACAAGGCGAAGAAGGCGGTGTTCGACAACATCAGCCGCGTCGATGCGCCCGATCCGCACACCGTGATCGTGGTGCTGAACCAGGCCGACGGCAACTTCCTGTTCCGCATGGGCGAGAACACGGCCGTGATCCTCGACCCGAAGAGCGCCGCCACGACCTCGACCAAGCCGGTCGGCACCGGCCCGTTCAAGGTCGATGCGTGGGCGAAGGGCGCGTCGATCACGCTGTCGAAGAACGAGGGTTTTCGCAACCCGGCCGCGATCAAGCTGAACAAGGTCACGTTCCGCTTCATCAACGACCCGGCGGCGCAGGTCGCGGCGCTGCTGGCCGGCGACATCGACGGCATGCCGCGCTTCGGCTCGTTTCAGAGCCTGAAGCAGTTCCAGGGCGATGCGCGCTTCACGGTCACCCCCGGCGGCACCGAAGGCAAGACGATCGTCGGCATCAACAACAAGAAGAAGCCGTTCGACGACGTGCGCGTGCGCCGCGCGATCGCCGCGGCGATCGACCGCAAGGCGGTGATCGACGGCTCGTCCGAAGGCTACGGCAAGCCGATCGGCAGCCACATGGTGCCGAGCGACGCCGGCTACATCGACCTGACCGGCGCGAACCCGTACGACCCCGAGAAGGCCAAGGCGCTGCTGAAGGAGGCCGGCGTCGCGACGCCGCTGAACGTGTCGCTGACCTTGCCGCCGCCGGGCTACGCGCGCCAGGGCGGCGAGATCGTCGCGGCGCAACTGGCGAAGGTCGGCATCGTCGCGAAGATCGAGAACGTCGAATGGGCGCAGTGGCTCAGCGGCACGTTCAAGGGCAACTTCGACCTGACCGTCATCAGCCACGTCGAGCCGCTCGACTTCGACCGCTACGCCGACCCGGCCTACTACTGGGGCTACAACTCGAAGGCCTACAACGAGCTGTTCGCCAAGTACAACAGCACCACCGACCCGAAGGGCCGGCTGAAGCTGATCGGCGACATCCAGCGCCAGTTGGCGACCGATTCGGTCAACGTCTACCTGTACCAGCTGCCGCAGTTCGCGGTCAGCAAGAAGCAGCTGAAGGGCCTGTGGAGCAGTTCGCCGGTGTTCGCGAACGATCTGTCGGCACTCTCTTGGCAATGACCGCCGTGGCAGTGATGTTCGCAGCATGAGCGCACTGCACGACCTCAGCGCTGTAGAACTGCTCGCCGGCTACCGCGCCGGGACGCTGTCGCCGGTCGAGGTGGCGCGCGACGTGCTCGCGCACATCCGCGCCTGGGAGCCGCACGTGCACGCCACGTATGCGCTCGACGCCGATGCGGCGCTGGCGCAGGCCGAGGCCTCGCAGGCGCGCTGGGCGCGAGGCGAGCCGCAGGGCGCGCTCGACGGTGTGCCGGTGACGATCAAGGAAAACATCGCGACCCGCGGCGTGCCGATGCCGCTGGGCACGGCCGCGACCGAGCTCGTGCCGGCCGCGCAAGACGCACCGCCGGCCGCGCGGCTGCGCGAGGCCGGCGCGGTGATCCTGGGCAAGACCACGATGCCCGACTACGGGATGCTGTCGTCCGGCCTGTCGAGCTTTCACCCGCTGACGCGCAACCCGTGGGACCTGAGCAAGAACCCCGGCGGCAGCAGCGCCGGTGCGGCGGCGGCCGCGGCGGCCGGTTACGGACCGCTGCACGTCGGCACCGACATCGGCGGCTCGGTGCGGCTGCCGGCCGGCTGGTGCGGCATCTTCACGCTGAAGCCGAGCCTCGGGCGGATCCCGATTTTTCCGCCGTACGCCGGACGCGTCGCCGGGCCGATGACGCGCACGGTCGCCGACTCGGCACTGCTGATGGCCACGCTGAGCCGGCCCGATGCGCGCGACACGATGAGCCTGCCGTATCAGGCAATCGCGTGGCAGAACCTCGATCGCGACATCAAGGGGCTGCGCATCGGCCTGTTGATGGACGCGGGCTGGGGCATCGCCGTCGAGCCCGAGGTGCGCACGGCGGTCGAAGCCGCGGCGCGCGCGTTCGAGGCGGCCGGCGCGGTCGTGACCCCGATCCCGCCGTTCATGACCCGCGCGATGATCGACGGCATGGACGACTTCTGGCGCACCCGCTCGTGGCTGGACATTTCGGCGCTGCCTGCGGAGCGCCGCGCCAAGGTGCTGCCCTACATCACCGCGTGGGCGCGCGGCGGCGAGGGCCTGTCGGGCGAGCGCGTGTTCCGCGGCTACAGCATGATGGGTGCGATGCGCGAGGCGGCGACCGCCGCGATGCATCCGAAGGACCTGGCGCCGTTCGACATGCTGCTCTCGCCGACCGCGCCGATGCCGGCGTACGCCGCCGAACTCGCCGGCCCGACCAACGATCCGGCCACGCCGTTCGAGCACATCGCGTTCACGTTGCCGTTCAACATGAGCGAGCAGCCGGCCGCGAGCATCAACTGCGGCTACACCGCGAGCGGATTGCCGATCGGCTTGCAGATCGTCGGCCATCGCTTCGACGACCTCGGCGTGCTGCAGGTCTCGCGCGCGTACGAGCAGTTGCGCCCGGCGCAGCGCGCGTGGCCGCAGCCACCGGCCCGCACGGACTGAGATGAAGCCCCCACGCTCGCTGCCCCCCGAGGGGGTGGTCAGTACCTTCGGAACGGCCGGGCGGTACTGACGCCATGCACGATCGCCGCGACCGCCGCGATCTGCCCGTGGGCACGGCCAGCTTGGCCGCGCTCGACCACCACGAGACGGCGCTGTGGCACCTCGTGTCGTTCTACGGCGACCCGCTCGCCGCGTTCGACGCGACGAGCGCGGCCGACCCGGGCTGGGGCCTGGCTCGCATCGCGAAGGCCGTGTTCATCCTGACGTTGACCGAGCCGGCGATGCTGCCGCAAGCGCGCGAGCTGCTCGCCCAAGCCGAGCCGCTGATGCGCAGCGCGCCGGCGCACGAGCGCGGCCACCTCAAAGCCGCGCAGGCCGCCGCGGCCGGGCGCTGGCGCGAGGCCTGCGCGCGCTGGGACGCCCTGCTGCACGACCACCCGCGTGATCTGCTCGCGCTGACCGCCGCACACCTGTTCGACTTCTACCGCGGCGACGCACGCAACCTGCGCCAGCGCGTCGCGCGCGTGTTGCCCGAGTGGCCGGCCGACGACCCGCTGCAGCCGTACGTGCTCGGCATGCACGCGTTCGGGCTGGAGGAGTGCAACCTGTACCCGCAGGCCGAGGCCGCCGGCCGCGAGGCACTGGCGCGCGATGCGCGCGGGCCGTGGGCGATCCACGCGGTCGCGCACGTGATGGAGATGCAGGGCCGGTTCGACGACGGCGCGGCCTGGCTCGCTGACGACCGCACCGGCGGCAGCGCCGGCTGGGCCGACAACGGCCTCGCGGTGCACCTGTGGTGGCACCTCGCGCTGTTCCGCCTGGAGGCGCTCGACACCGCGGCCGCGCTCGCGCTGTTCGACGCCCGCATCGGCGGCGCCGCCTCGGTCGTCAACCTGCAATGGCTCGACGGCGCGGCGCTGCTGTGGCGGCTGCAGTTGCTCGGCGTCGATGTCGGCGCGCGCTGGCAAGCGCTCGCCGGCGCCTGGGCCGACCCGGTCGCGCACGCCGGCCACTACGCATTCAACGACGTCCATGCGCTGCTGGCGCTGCTCGGCAGCGGCGATCACGCGCGCGCCGCGGCACTGTTGGAGGCGAGCGCGAACCACGCGCGCGAAGACAACCACGCGATGGCGAACGAAGTCGGCCTGCCGCTGATGCGCGGGTTGATGGCGTACGCGAGCGGCGACGCGGCCGGAGCCTGCCGGTTGCTGTATCCGCTGCGCCCGGTCGCGCACCACTTCGGCGGCAGCCACGCGCAGCGCGACCTGATCGACCAGACGGTGCTGGCCGCCGCCGCCGCATCCGATACTGCGCTCGGCCGCGCGTTGCTGAACGAGCGCCGTCTCGCGAAGCCGACCACGCCGCTGACCGATCACTGGGCCGGCCGGATCGGGTCGCTGCGCGCACCCTGAAAGGAGCACCACGCCATGCCAACCATCGACGAACAGATCGCGCAAAGCCTGCGCGACGCGCAACGCAGCGGCGAGCTGCAATCGGCCGCGAGCTGGGGCAAGCCGCTCGATCTCGACGACGGCTACGCGCAAACGCCCGAGGAGTTGCGCATGGCCTTCAAGGCGCTGAAAGACGCCGGCTTCGTGCCGCCCGAGGTCGAAACGATGAAACAGATCGCCGCGCTGCGCGAGGTCATCGAAACCGAGCCCGATGCGGTGAAGGCCGACGCGATGCGCAAGCGCGTCAGCGAGCTGCAGCAGCACCTCGCGCTGCGGCTCGAAAAGCTGCGCAGCAGCGGCAGCCTCTGAGGGTCAAACGAACGGCTGCGCCAAGCCCTCGGTGGCGAACGCGCGCTGCGTCGCCGGCCGTGCCAGCACGCGCTGCAGGTACGGACCGAGTTGCGGCAGGCTGCGCGCCGGGCGCGCGAAGCCGCGGGTCCAGCGGCACAGCATCAGCACGTACGGGTCGAGCGCGCTGAACGCTGCGCCGAGAAACCACGGCCCGCCGTGGCGCGCGAGCTCGGCGTCGAGCTGGTCGAGCAGACCGCCGATCTTCGCCTCGGCATGCGCCTTCACCTGCGCCGCCGCGTCGGGCGTGTCGGCCCAGCGCTCGGGGTAAAAGTACACGATCAGCGCCGCCTGCAAGGTGTTCGTCGACCAGATCAGCCACTTGTAGAAGTGCGCGCGCTGCGGTGTGCCGAGCGGCGGCGCGAGCGCGGCCTCGGGATGGGTGTCGGCCAGATGCAGGCAGATCGCGGCGCTCTCGTACAGCACCAGATCGCCGTCGACCCAGACCGGGATCAGCCCGTTCGGGTTCAGCGCCAGGTAGGCAGCCGATTTGTGCGCATTGTTCGCGCGGTCGACGTGCACGCGCTCGAACGGCAGGCCGAGTTCTTCGAGCACGATGTGCGGCGCCATGCTGGCGTTGCTCGGGTGGTAGTGGAGTTGCGGCATCCTGGATCCTCGATTCGACTGCCGCATTCTCGCCGCGCTGGCTGACAGCGCCGGCACTCAGGCGCCGGTCGCACTGTCGCGCTCGCTGCGCTCGGCCTCGACTTCGCGAAACAAGTCGGCCAAGGTCTTGCCGGGTTCGTCGCGAAATCGGGTGGCCAGCACCTCGACCTCGACGATGCGGTCGACGCGGAAGTTGCGGAAGCCGTCGCGCGTTTCGCACCACGCGGCCAAGGTCCAGACCGAGCTCCAGTAGAAACAGCCGAGCGGCCGCACGACGCGCTCGCTGCGTTGCGCCTTCAGGTCGACATACACCAGCCGCAGCGCGTGCCGGGCCTCGGCGGCGATGCGCAGCGTCTCGAGCCGCTGGCGCGTCGCGACATCGGGCCCGAACGGCGGTGCGTAGATCGCCAGACTCTCGGCCGCCGCACGCGCGGCCGGCGGCAGCACCGCGAGGATCTTCGACAGCGCGCCTTCGGCATGCCGCGCCAGCGCGACATCGAGCCGCGACTGCGCCAGCCGCACCGCGGCAACCAGCGCCTGGGCTTCGTCTTTCGTGAACATCATCGGGGGCAGGTCGAAACCCGCTTGCATGCGGTAGCCGACGCCGGCCTCGCCTTCGATCGGCACGCCTTGCGCCATCAGGTCGGCAACATCGCGGTAGACGGTGCGTTCCGACACTTCCAGCCGTTCGGCCAGGAACGCCGCCGTGCTCAGGCGCCGGCCGCGGATCAGCTGGACGAGCTGGAACAGTCGTTCAGCGCGACGCATGCGGCGCGCCTCGTCGTGCCTTACGCATGCGCGAGCGCCCTCGCGTGCATCGCGCGTTCGATCACGTCCATGTCGTCGCCGGAAACCTTCAGCAAGCCGAAGCGGAACGCGTAGCCCCAGTTCGTCTTGCCCTGCATGAACGACAGCCGATCGGCGAGTGGATGGATCGGTGCCTCGCGCGCATCGAACCAATCCACGTCGCGCCGGAATGGCTGGAAGCCGCCGCCCATGTCGCCCTGATAGACGCGCGCGTCGCGGACCACGCCAAGCGCGGTGAACGCCTGGCAAAAGTCCTTGCCGCCGAACGCGCGCACCGGCGAGTAGTACGCGACACGGTCGCCGGCGTGCAGACGCTTCAGCGGCGCGTCGTTGCCGTGCCCGATCTGCATGAAGCCGAACCTGCGGCCCAGCGCGACATGTTCGGCACTCGCGACGGCAATCCAGTCGGACATGGTGACTCCTCGTGTGATGTGGGAAGCGGCCATGCTGCGCGACCGCTCCTGACAACGTCGTGTCAGCAGGTGTCAGACCGCGACCGTCTGCCGCACCGCGTGCTCCCAGTTCGCCATCAGATCACCGGCACGCTCGCGCGACATCGTCGGGTGGAACGTTCGCTCGACCTGCCACTGCGCCGCGAGCGCGTCGAGGTTGCGGTAGAGGCCGCACGACAGGCCGGCGAGGTAGGCCGCGCCGAGCGCCGTGGTCTCGATCACCTGCGGGCGCACGACCGGGATGCCGAGCAGATCGGCCTGGAACTGCATCAGCAGGTCGTTGACGCAGGCGCCGCCGTCGACGCGCGATGTGCGCGACCGTGCTGCCGCGCGTCAGGCCGACGATCGCGCCGCGCGCGTCGGCATTCCAGTACGGCGCGCCGAGGCCGGTGAAGGCCGGCACGAACATCACGCCGCCGCTGTCGGGCACGCTCTCGGCGAGCGATTGAACCTCGCCGCTCGCAGGAATCGCGCGCAGCCCGTCGCGCAGCCATTGCACGACCGCGCCGCCGATGAAGACGCTGCCTTCGAGCGCGAACTCGGGCGTCGCCGTCGGCTGCGCGGCGCTGGTCGTGATCAGGCCGTTCGTGGATGTTTGAAACTGCGCGCCGGTGTGCATCAGCATGAAGCAGCCGGTGCCATAGGTGTTCTTCGCCAGACCGGCCTTGAAGCAGGCCTGACCGAACAGCGCGCTTTGCTGGTCGCCGGCGACGCCGCCGATCGGAATGCTCGCACCGAGCAGCCCGGCCCTGGTGTTGCCGAACACGTGGCTCGACGGATGCACGGCCGGCAGCAATTCGCGCGGCACATCGAGCAGCGCGAGCAGCTCGTCGTCCCAGGCGTTGTCGCGCACGTTCAGCAGCAGCGTGCGCGAGGCGTTGCTGACATCGGTCGCGTGAACCTCGCCCCCTGTCAACTGCCACATCAGCCACGAGTCGACCGTGCCGAACGCGAGCTCGCCGCGCTGCGCGGCGGCGCGCGCGCCGGGCACGGTGTCGAGCAGCCATTTGAGCTTGGTGCCCGAGAAGTAGGCGTCGATGATCAGCCCGGTCTTGGCGCGGAAGGTCGGCTCCAGCCCGCGCTCGCGCAACGCCGCGCAGGTCGGCTCGGCGCGGCGGTCTTGCCAGACGATCGCGTTGTAGAGCGGCTCGCCCGTCTTGCGGTTCCACAGCACCGTGGTCTCGCGCTGGTTCGTGATGCCGATCGAGGCGATCTGCTCCGCCTTGACCCCCGCAACCGCGCCCGCCTTGGCGAGCGCCTCTCGCGCGGTTGCGAGCTGCGTCGCCCAGATCTCGTTCGGGTCGTGCTCGACCCAGCCCGGCTGCGGGTAGATCTGCCGGAACTCGCGCTGCGCGATCGAGACGATGCGGCCGCGTGCGTCGAACACGATGCTGCGCGAGCTCGACGTGCCCTGGTCCAGCGCCAGCAGAAACCGCTTGTCGTTCGTCGTCATCACACGTCCTCGGGGCAGGTCACGCAGTTCACGCCGGCCTCGGCGAGCAGCGCCGGGAACGGCGCCGGCGGCGGCGCATCGGTGAACAGCATATCGACCTGGTCGAAACGCGCCAGCTCGACCATCGCCGGCCGGTTGAACTTGCTGTGATCGGCCGCGACCCAGACCTCGCGCGAGTGCTCGATGATCGCGCGCGCCACCTTGACCTCGCGGTAGTCGAAATCGCGCAAGCTGCCGTCGGCCTCGATGCCCGAGATGCCGATCAGGCCGATGTCGACCTTGAACTGCTGGATGAAGTCGACCGTGACTTCGCCGACGATGCCGCGGTCGCGCGAGCGCACGATGCCGCCGGCCACGATCACCTCGCAGTCGGGGTTGCCCGACAGGATCGCCGCGACGTTCAGGTTGTTCGTGATCACGCGCAGGCCCTTGTGGTGCAGCAGCTCGCGCGCGATCGCCTCGGTGGTGGTGCCGATGTTGATGATCAGCGAGCAGCCCGCCGGCACGGCCGCCGCGACCGCGCGCGCGATGCGCTGCTTCGCGCCTTCGTTGAGCAGCTGGCGCTGCAGGTATTCGATGTTTTCGGTGGTCGAGCTCGGCACGCGCACGCCGCCGTGGAAGCGCGCGAGCAGGCCGGCGTCGGCGAGCAGCTTGACGTCGCGCCGCACGGTCTGCAGCGTGACCATCAAGCGATCGGCGAGCGCCTCGACCGACATCGAGCCGCGTGCGCGCACTTCGTCGAGCAGCAGGGCTTGGCGGGGGTTCGGGGTCATGCGGAACAGCGTATCGAAGGCACTTTCGCGATGCCATCGCGGTTAACTCGCTTGCGCTTCGTGAATTGATTTGCTAAAAATGGAACGCAGAAAAACATAAAACGAACCCAAACGAACCCAACAGTGTTCGCTTGCTTACAGTTGAGGAGACAAGGTGACCCCGATCCGCCCGCCCGGTGAGCCCCACGGCTTGCCCGACCCCGCCCATCGCGCAGCGCCCGGCGCGTTCGATGTGCTCGTGGTCGGCGGCGGCATCAACGGCGCCGGCATCGCGCGCGACTTGGCCGGTCGCGGTCAGCGCGTGCTGCTGTGCGAGGCCGACGATCTGGCGCAGCACACCTCGTCGTCGTCGACCAAGATGATCCACGGCGGCATCCGCTACCTCGAGTACTACGAGTTCTCGCTGGTGCGCAAGGCACTCGCCGAGCGCGAGGTGCTGCTGAAAAGCGCGCCGCACATCATCCGGCCGCTGCGGCTGGTGATGCCGCACGACCCGTCGGTGAACCCGCTGCGGCCGGTCTGGATGGTGCGGCTCGGGCTGTTCCTCTACGACCACTTGGCCAAGCGCGAAGTGCTGCCGGGCTCGACGACGATCGACTTGCGCAACGGCCCGATCGGTGCGCCGCTGAAGCCGAAGTACAGCAAAGGCTTCGTCTATTCCGACGGCTGGGTCGACGATGCGCGGCTGGTCGTGCTGAACGCGGTCGACGCGGTCGCGCACGGCGCCGAGGTGCTGACGCGCTGGCGCTGCACCGACGCGCAGCGCACGGTCGCCGGCTGGTGCGCGACCCTGGCGTCGGTCGATGGCCACGAGCGCGTCGTGACCGCGCGCGCGCTCGTCAACGCCGCCGGCCCGTGGGCCGCGCAGTTTCTGCGCGAACACGCGCACGTGCCGGATTCCAAGTCCCTGCGCCTCGTCAAGGGCAGCCACATCGTCGTCAAGAAACTGTTCGACCACGACCACGCGTACGTGCTGCAGAGCCCCGACCGCCGCATCATCTTCGTGATCCCGTATGAGGGTGACTTCACGCTGATCGGCACGACCGATGTCGAGCACCACGGCCCGGTCGGCGCCGCGCGCATCGACGCGGCCGAGACGGCCTACCTGTGCGAGCAGGCGAGCCGCTACCTGACGCAGACGATCACGCCGGCCGACGTGGTCTGGAGCTATGCCGGCGTGCGCCCGCTGCTCGAAGACGAGGCCGCCGATGCCGCGGCCGTGACGCGCGACTATCAGCTGGAACTCGACACCTCCGCCGCGCCGCTGCTCACCGTCTGGGGCGGCAAGATGACGACCTTCCGCAAGCTCTCCGAAGAGGCGGCCGATCTGCTCGCCGCGCCGCTGGGCGCGACCCGCGGCGCCTGGACACGCGGCGCCTTCCTGCCCGGCGGCGACCTGAGCGGCTGGATCGGCAAGGCGCAGCGGCCCGACACCGACATCGCGCGCTTCGCGCAGGCACTCGCACAGCGTCACCCCGAACTTTCAGCCGCGTTGAGCAACCGCCTCGCGCATGCCTACGGTTCGCGCGTCGAGCTGTTGCTGCAGAACGGCCTCGGCGCCGAAGCCGCACCCGACCTGTTCGAGGCCGAGCTGAATTACCTGCACACCCACGAGTGGGCGCGCAGCGCCGACGACGTGCTGTGGCGCCGCAGCAAGCTCGGCCTGCACCTGACGCCGGCGCAGCGCGCCACGGTCGCCGACTGGTGCGCCGCGCACTGGCCCGACGCAATCGCCCCGGCCGCCTCGACCGCATCCCGGACCCCGGAGACCGCATGGAACTGAAGCTCGAACGCATCGAGCAGCGTGTCGGCGCGAATGCGTGGCTGTACCCGCTCGACCTGACGCTCGTGCCGCGCGCCGTCACGGTGCTGCTCGGTGCGACCCAAGCCGGCAAGACCACGCTGATGCGCGTGATGGCCGGGCTCGACGCACCATCGAAAGGCCGCGTGCTCGCCGACGGCGTCGACGTGACCGGCCTGCCGGTGCGCCAGCGCAATGTCGCGATGGTGTACCAGCAGTTCATCAACTACCCGTCGCTGACGGTGGCCGACAACATCGCGTCGCCACTAAAGCTGCGGAAAGAAGCGAACGTCGCTGCGCGCGTCGCCGAGTTGGCGGCGAAGCTGCACATCGAGCCGTTTCTCGAACGCCTGCCGGCCGAGTTGTCCGGCGGCCAGCAGCAGCGCGTCGCGTTGGCGCGGGCGCTCGCGAAGAACGCGCCGCTGATGCTGCTCGACGAGCCGCTCGTGAACCTCGACTACAAGCTGCGCGAGGAGTTGCGCGACGAGCTCTCGCAACTCTTCGCGAGCGGCCAGTCGACCGTCGTCTATGCGACCACCGAGCCGACCGAGGCGTTGCTGCTCGGCGGCTACACCGCGGTGCTCGACGCCGGCGAACTGCTGCAGTACGGGCCGACCGCCGAGGTTTTCCACCACCCGAAGTCGATCCGCGTCGCGCGCGCGTTCAGCGACCCGCCGATGAACCTGATCGACGGCAGTGCGACCGCGGGCGGCGTGGCCTTGCCCGGCAACGTGCAGCTCACACGCGCGCTGCCGACGGCGGCTGGCGCCGCGCTGACCGTCGGCGTGCGCGCGGGTGCGTTGCGCGTGACCGCGCGTGCCGGCGACATCGCGCTCGGCGGCAAGGTCGAGCTGGCCGAGATCTCGGGCTCCGACACCTTCGTGCACGTCGCCACACCGGTCGGCGAGCTCGTCGCGCAGCTCACCGGCGTGCACCAGTTCGAGCTCGGCGCGCAGGTCACGCTGTACCTCGACCCGGCCCACGCCTATGTGTTCGGCGCCGACGGCAACCTGCTCGTCGCCCCCAAGGGAGTCTGACGATGGCCCGCATCGACCTCGACCTGGCCCACGCCTACAAGGCGAACCCGCAGCGCGATGAAGACTACGCGCTGCTGCCGTTGAAGATGACGTTCGACGACGGCGGCGCGTATGCCTTGCTGGGGCCTTCGGGCTGCGGCAAGACGACCTTGCTGAACATCATCTCGGGCCTCGTGAAGCCATCGCAGGGCGGCGTCAAGTTCGACGGCGTCGAGGTCAGCGCGCGCACGCCGCAGCAGCGCAACATCGCCCAGGTGTTCCAGTTCCCGGTGATCTACGACACGATGACGGTGGCCGAGAACCTCGCGTTCCCGCTGCGCAACCGCGGCGTCAGCGCCGACAAGATCAGGCAGCGCGTCGGCCGCATCGCCGAGATGCTCGAAATGAGCGGCCAGCTCAACATGCGCGCGGCCGGCCTCGCGGCCGATGCGAAGCAGAAGATCTCGCTCGGCCGTGGCTTGGTGCGCGAAGACGTGAGCGCAGTGCTGTTCGACGAGCCGCTGACCGTGATCGACCCGCACCTGAAGTGGCAGTTGCGCCGCAAGCTGAAGCAGATCCACCACGAGCTGAAGCTGACGCTGGTCTACGTGACGCACGACCAGGTCGAGGCGCTGACCTTCGCCGATCAGGTCGTCGTGATGACGCGCGGCCGCGCGGTGCAGGTCGGCAGTGCGTCCGAGCTGTTCGAGCGGCCGGCGCACACCTTCGTCGGCCATTTCATCGGCTCGCCGGGCATGAACTTCCTGCCGGCCGCGCTGCTGCCCGCTTCCTTTGCCAAAGACATGCCGAAGGGTGCGACCACGCTGGGCGTGCGACCCGAGTACGTGACGCTGGCGCCCGCGCAGGCCGCCGGCGCGCTGCCCGCCACGGTGACGCAGGCGCAGGACATCGGCACCTACTGGTTGATCACCGCGCGCATCGGCGAGGCCACCATCGTGCGCCTGCGGCTGAACCCCGCGCATGCGCCGCCGAAGGTCGGCGACGCGGTCTGGCTCGGCCTCGTCGGCTCGCACACCTGCTTCTACCGCGACGAGACCTTGATCGGTCAGGAGGTGACCGCATGAAACCCGTCAACCAGAAGGCGTGGTTCCTGATCCTGCCGGTGGTGCTGTGCGTCGCCTTCTCGGCGATCCTGCCGCTGATGACGGTCGTGAACTACTCGGTGCAGGACATCATCTCGCCCGAGCGCCGCGTTTTCGTCGGCACCGAGTGGTTCAAGGCGGTGATGCGCGACGACGATTTGCAGGGCGCGCTGCTGCGCCAGATCACGTTCTCGCTGTCGGTGCTGCTGGTCGAGATTCCGCTCGGCATCGCACTCGCGCTCGCAATGCCGGCGAAGGGCTGGAAGTCGTCGGCGGTGCTGGTGCTGGTCGCCATCTCGCTGCTGATTCCGTGGAACGTGGTCGGCACGATCTGGCAAATCTACGGCCGCGCCGACATCGGCCTGATGGGCGCCGCGCTCGCCGGTCTCGGCATCGAGTACAGCTACACCGGCAACGCGACGCACGCGTGGCTGACCGTGTTGCTGATGGACGTGTGGCACTGGACGCCACTGGTCGCGCTGCTGTGCTTCGCCGGGCTGCGCGCGATCCCCGATGCGTACTACCAGGCCGCGAGCATCGACGGCGCCTCGAAGTTCGCGGTGTTCCGCTTCATCCAGCTGCCCAAGCTGCGCGGCGTGCTGATGATCGCGGTGCTGCTGCGCTTCATGGACAGCTTCATGATCTACACCGAGCCCTTCGTGCTGACCGGCGGCGGGCCGGGCAATGCGACGACGTTCCTCTCGCAATACCTGACGCAAAAGGCGGTCGGCCAGTTCGACCTCGGGCCGGCAGCGGCGTTCTCGCTGATCTACTTTCTGATCATCCTGCTGCTGTGCTTCATCCTCTACAACTGGATGCAGCGCGTGGGCACCGCCGACAAGACGGAGAGCGGCCATGAGTGACGCGCGGTTCAAGAAGCGCACGCTGTTCCTGATCGCGTACCTCGTGTTCGCGATCCTGCCGGTGTACTGGATGATCAACATGTCGTTCAAGACGAACGTCGAGATCCTCTCCAGCTTCAGCCTGTGGCCGCAGACCTTCACGCTCGAGCACTACAAGACCATCTTCACCGACGAGAGCTGGTACTCGGGCTACATCAACTCGATGATCTACGTCGCGATCAACACGGTGATCTCGCTGCTGGTCGCGCTGCCCGCCGCGTATGCGTTCTCGCGCTACTCGTTCCTCGGCGACAAGCACGTGTTCTTCTGGCTGCTGACGAACCGCATGACGCCGCCGGCCGTCTTCCTGCTGCCGTTCTTCCAGCTCTACACCACGCTCGGGCTGATGGACACGCACATCGCGGTCGCGCTCGCCCACCTGCTGTTCAACGTGCCGCTGGCGGTGTGGATTCTCGAAGGCTTCATGAGCGGCATCCCGCGCGAGATCGACGAAACCGCCTACATCGACGGCTACTCGTTCCCGCGCTTCTTTCTGACGATCTTCATCCCGCTGATCAAGGCCGGTGTCGGCGTGGCGGCCTTCTTCTGCTTCATGTTCAGCTGGGTCGAGCTCTTGATGGCGCGCACGCTGACCAGCGTCAACGCGAAGCCGATCGTCGCGGTGATGACGCGCACCGTCAGCGCCTCGGGCATGGATTGGGGCGTGCTCGCCGCGGCCGGCGTGTTGACGATCGTGCCGGGCGCAATCGTGATCTGGTTCGTTCGCCACTACATCGCCAAGGGCTTCGCGATGGGGAGAGTGTGATGTTCGAGTGGATGGCCTGGACCACACCGGTCGCGGTGTTCTTCTGCAGCATCGTGCTGATGCTG
>JAZJZJ010000009.1:10645-30998 GCA_040389925.1 Pseudomonadota bacterium | reverse complement strand
CCGCGCCGACCTGAGCACTGCGCCGTCGTCAAGACGAGATTGCCGGACGCTTACGACGGGCACACCAAGTACGAAGGTGTTCCGGTTCTTGAGGCAGCACTGCAGCGCTGGCCAGACGTGCGCATCGTGCTGACGTCGACACAGCCGTGGGCAAATGGTCTCGAGTCGGTACTTGAGCGGCTAGGGCCCGCCCTTGCTGAGCGCGTGGACGGCTACACGTATGACGACCTCACCAACAAAGCCAGACGCCGAGTAGTCACCCGCAGTGGCACCACACGGTCGATAGCGTTCTCGGGCGAGGACTACTGGCGAATGAACAAATCGCAAATCGTCGCTGCACACGTTGAATGGCGCCGCCCTGCGCAGTGGATTGCCATAGATGATGAAGATATCCTCTGGCCGCACGATGTGCGCCGTGACAAATTGGTTCTGACCGACGGCTGCGAAGGTCTGCTCGAGACTCGCGCACAAGACCGGCTGATGACGTTGTTGGTGAGCAACTTCGGGCCACCTTCTGCGACTCGCATAGTCTGAGATGCGGGAGGTGAGCAACCTCGCTCTTCATCCGTTTCGAACTCGCCTCTGCGGACTGCCGAGATGGTCACTGCGGCGCGCGGTTCAGTGCCTCGCGCGCTTGCGCCCCGCCTTCAGCCGCTTCACCGCGGACATCTGCAACCTGAACGCCGTCACCGCGTCTTTGGCCTCGTCGTCCCATGTGTCGGTCTTCATATGTGCGAGCACGGCTTCGAGCGCATCTCCCAGCTGCCCCAGCTGCCGTCCGTAACTTCCCACGTCGTCCAGGATTTGCTGCTCCAGCTCGGGGTCAGTGGACTTCCCGAGATTGATGTTGATGAAGCCAAACTGACCACCGACTACCTTGGTGAACCACGTCCAAGGGTTGATGGTCTGGCTGACGTCACCTGAAAGTGGAAGAAGGAAATTGGCCATGGTTGGTCGTTCGGTTGGTGAAAGAACAGAAGACGGGCTGACAACGGCGGACGCAGCGGAAGAGCAAGCCTTGGCGCTTCCTCATTTGCAGGCCGCGCTCTTGGGATTGCCGCACGCAATGAGGCTTCTCACGGCCTCGTTGGTTCGATAGCCCAGGTGGGCAGTCGTCGGCAGCTCTGCCACCCCGAGGTACGTGTTGTCGTTCGAAACGATGACGTCCACCACGGGGTACCCCGCTGCGGCAGCATGAGGGCTGGACGAGAGGATGAACGACAACAGGTCGTTCGGGTCCGTAAACGCCACCACCTGCGGCAGCTTCTGGGCCTCTCCATCCACCAGACTCATCGTGCCGCGTCTCGCCGACATGAGTGCACTGATAGGGTCCTCTGGATATCCTCTGGAGTCAGAGCGAAAGGCAAAGGTGCCGTCCAGTTTCTTGTCGGCTAACGCGAGGATGGGCAACTGGTTCGCACCCATGAAAATCTGGGTGATGCGGTCCCAGGTCCTTGCACCGGCTGCAGACGTCTCTCCTTTGGTCGACAGCTTGTAGAGCGCGTCGAACGCAACCTTGCTTCCCAGGCTTTCTGTGACCACGACGAGCGGGACAGACTGCGGCACGGCCGCCGCGGCCGCAGCGTTGCTCGCAACCTTAGCGGCACCGCCCGACGTCGCGACAGCTTGCAGCACCGCCTGCTGCATCTGCATGTTGATGTCGTCGCGAGCCCTGCCCTGGTAAATCATCGCGTCCGACAGGCAATCGTCGAGGATGGTGTCTTTCAGAATTCGGTTGAGGGTCGCGCGCTGGTATGGGTACGTCTTTGCTGCTTCAGCAGGCGGGCAAGAGGCTGACTTGTTGGTCTGGTCATAGCAAAGTTGCGCCTTCAGCGGCGTGGTCAGCGGAGACCAAAGAATGGCATTGGCGCGTAGCTTGCCGCGGCCTGTTTCCAGGGTCTGCTGGTAAAGGACGATGCCTGTACCGTCGACGGCGACAGGCAACAAGTTGACCGCTGCTCCGTTGCCGCCAAGTGCCGAATAGACGTTCTGCACGGCCCCCTTGGCCCAGTCCGCGTCGTGCGTGCACATCCCGTGGACGAACAGGACGTCGAGGACTTTGTCCTTCTCCAGAATGTCGGCGATTCCATTGAACGTGGTGGCCCCACCGTCCTTCGCTGCGAACACTGGTGACTTATATGGCGTTGAACAGCCGGCCATCGCCATCGCAGACAACATCAAGAGCAGGAAGGTACGACGCATTGCAGTCACCGGAGTCTTTACTGCTTGTAGCGCGCGCCAACGAGTGTCGCCATCCCCTATGTTGTTGACGCCTCTGCCGTCGGAGTTCCGGCTCGTCCGTGTAGCTTGCGTCGGCTTTCCCAGCAACCATCTGAGCCGTTCGTCTCCGTCGACGCGACCGCTATGGGAGGAGCGCCGTTCTTCGTCGGCACTCGCGTACCGGTTGCAAATGTTCTGGCTTCGCTCGACGAGGGCCTCGCACTTGCCCGGCTGACCGAGTCCTGGCGCTTCCTCACCGATGCACACCTCGCCGCAGCAAGAGCTTTTGCGTCCGAGCATCTAGACGAAGTAGGTCGCCCCATCGTTTGGCCGGCAAAGCGGCCTGCGGATGGCTGACCCCAACTGCAGGACACGACCCATCTCGACGTGGCGTCTTGCTACCGCTCGTCTGGCGTCTTCCACTGCTTCAAGAGCGCCAAAGGGTCGACCGCACCAATGAGGACACGCGCTTCTTCGAGCCTTCCGCTGACGAGTTGTTGTTCGGCTTCGGAGAGGCCTCCGATTGCACCTTCCGCCGCCGCAAAGTAAGCCTGAATGCGCATGGCCTGGTCCCAACCCGCAATCGCATTCAGGATGTCCTGTCTTGCCTCTTGGCGCGCCTTGATGCGTCTCGCCCGCTCTGCCTCCTCTCGCTCCCGCTGGCGCTGCTCCTCCCTGGCAATGCGCTCCACTTCGGCCTTCTTCTCGGCCTCGGCAAGGCGGGTGGTGAGGTCAGGCGTGATGCCTTCGACCTCGCGGATTACTTGGAGAATCAGTGTCGCCAGCTGTCCGGGCTTGCTCTCGCGCCACTGCTTAGTCCAAGGTGCGCGCCAATCTGGAAAGTAGGCTTGCAGGCACAGGCGTCCGGAGGCGTAGTACTTGTGGGTCCGCCAGTGGTACGGCTCTTTGTAGCGCCGCAACTGGTCTGCGGTCAGGTTGCGTACAGGGATGTAGTCGCCCTTGACGTAAACGACTTCTATGCGCTCGGCGATTTCAAACAGCGTCAAGCCGATAGGCAACGTCCCGACGTAAGTCACAGTCGACCGGTCCGGCGCCCACGGGCGCGGGTAGTAATGTGTCGTTGGCGCCGCCTCGCGCACATCAAACTCTGCTCTTCTCATGCGCGTATTGCCGGGCGCGAGACACACGCGGTGCCCCTTCGCCTCGAGCGACTGGAAGAGACGGTTCGCAAAGTCGAGGGCGCTGTCCAAAGTTGCCTCCGAGACCACCACATCGACCAGCAGACGCTTGAACGGCCGCAGGAGGCCGTCCTCACCGTTGGTGCGAGTCTTCAGGAAGAACGGTTTGACGCCGACCAGTAGCTCGTGCGGCTTGTCGAATGCCGGCTTTCGAAACTTCGGAATTGGCGAAACCTCGGCGGAACGCGTTGCCCGAGCGACTATCGGCTGCCTGGTCGTGAACGTTCCGCCGACGCTCCAAACGACCACGTCGCCAGGACGCGACGGAGGCAGCGCAGGTTTGTCGGGCGCCTTTCCGACCTCGAGTTGCGCCCAGTAGCCGCGTTGCGGCCGTGGCACGCGGAGCTCGGTGCACACGCGTGCCATGTAGCTGGACGACACGCCAAGACGCTCCGCGATTCGAAGCATGGGTTCGCGCCACACTACCTCGTAGAGCCGTTCCCGCGAGAGCGGCTCGGAGGGCTTTAATGCGTCTGCAGGTGACGCTTCGTTGACTTCGCTTTCGCCATCATTCATGGCCCACAGAAATGAAGTTGTTACGGCAGGAAGAATAGCGGGCCGTAAAGCGCATCAATGCACGGGGCGTACCTACAGCGAACTAGCGATACGAAACGTCGCCACTCTCGCACTGACCATCGGCAGCTTTTCGCGCGCAGCCAAGTAACCGGCCTCCATGGCGCGCTGATGCTGCAGCTTCTCCGACATCTTGAGCGTCCCGATGCTGGGCGCGATGAGAACGTCCGCTTCTGCCATCTCGGATTCGGCGATGCGGCAGCTTTGGCTGTGCATGACGCTAAAGATGACCGCGGGCGCTGCAAGCCCGCCCGACGGAGGCTCGTTGCAGTAGATATCGACCGCTATCACGATGTCCGCCCCCATTGCGCGGGCAACGCGCACCGGCACCAGGCTGGAAGCGCCGCCATCGACCAAATGACCGCCGGGGTAGGCAACAGGCACGTTGATGCCCGGGACGGCGGCTGACGCCTGGACTGCGCGACCAGCTGTTCCTCTGTCCAAGACCACCGCACGCTGGCTTTGAAGGTCGGTCGCCACGGCTGCGAATCGAACGGGGAACCCTTCAATGGGCACCCCGCCCGTCACTGAGTCGACCCACCTGGCAAGGTTGTCGCCACGCATGACGCCGCCAGTGCTGAACGTCAAGTCCAACAGCGATGACAGCTTGACGCCACGCGCCGCTTCGTCGACCTGCGACCAAGACTTTCCGCTGGCATACGCCGCGCCGACCACAGCTCCCGCTGAAGTTCCAACGACGATGTCCGGTCTGATGCCAGCTTCTTCGAGGGCGCGCAAGACACCGACGTGTGCGAATCCGCGCAGCCCCCCGCCGCCGAGCACGAGCCCGACAATAGGACGATGCGCTGCACCGTCCAGCCGTGCTACCGAGGCTTGGACGTCCGACGGGAACCTCGGAGTCAACTGCGGCGCATCATTGTCTGGCGAGATGCTGCCGCAACCAATGACGCTGGCGCAGAGCGCGGACGCCGCTAGGGCAGCCAGATACCTGAAGTTGCACACCTTCATTTGGTCCCTCCTGAATGTGGAATGGCCAGCAAGCGCGGTGGCTGTCATGCGGCCTCGGCCAACGCCACCGCGTCAGGACCCGCCGGAAAGCGGAGCTGGTCCGAGGCATCGTTGGCGGCCCGCCAAACGGCCTCGGCCACGTCGACAGGACTGGTCACCGCTGAAAGCTGTGCGAACCCGGCAAAGACACTCTGCGCATAGGCGACGTACTGCTCTGGAAGCATGCCTTCCATGCGAGACCCGCCGTTCGCTGCAAAGCGCGTGCTCGGGCCGTAGCCGGGTTCGACCAACTTCACCCGCACGTTGAACGCCTTCAGCTCCAAGGCCAGCGACTCGGTAAACCCTTCGACGGCGGTCTTGCTTGCCGTGTAGACGGCCACCAGCGGGAACGGCGCCAGCGTGGCACTCGAGGTGACGTTCACGACCGTCCCTGACCTGCGGCTGCGGAAACCCGGGATGACGGCCTGCGTCATCGCCATGGAACCGAACGTGTTGGTCTCGAAGACCTCGCGCGTCGTTGCCATCGGAGTGGCCTCGAAGGCACCGAACAGCCCGATGCCGGCGTTGTTGACCAGAACGTCGATGGGGCCAGCGGCATCGAGGACCGACGAGATGCTCTCAGGATGCGTGATGTCCAGGGCCAGCACGCGCAGGCGGTCGGACGGAGGCAGGATGTCCTCGCGTGGGGTGCGCATGGTGGCGATAACTTTCCAGCCACGCTCGAGAAAGTAGCGCGCGGTTTCAAGGCCATAGCCTGAAGAGCAGCCGGTAATCAGAACGGTTTTCATAGCAGTCTTTGATTGGTTTCCAGAGTCGCAACGATAGGTCGCAATCGCAGGACCATCTACAATCATCAGTCCACAATTAGTTTGCAGGAGTCCTGGATTGGCAGACCCACTCTCCGAGGCCATCACGCTGCTGCAGCCCGGCACCGTGTTCTCCAAAGGCATCAGCGGCGCGGGTCGATGGGCCGTCCGCTACGAGCAGTTTGGCCACCCTAGCTTTTGTGCGGTGCTGGAGGGTGCGTGTCGCCTGATGGTCGACGGGCATGAGCCGCTGACGCTGGAAGCAGGTGACTTCGTCCTGATGCCGGCGACGCCCGGCTTCACGATGTCGGGGTTCGAGCCGGTGAAGCCGAAGAAGATGGACCCATCCGTCTCCGCTTCGCTGACGGAAGAGCTTCGGCACGGCACACAAGACGGTCCGCCCGACGTGCGGCTACTGGGGGGCTACTTCGTCTTTGGGTCGCCAGATGCCGCGCTGATTGTTTCGCTGCTGCCGCAACTGGTGCATATCCGAGGGGAGCGACGACTGACCATCATGGTGCAGTTGGTCGGTGAGGAAACGCGTGAACATCGCTCAGGGCGCGACCTCGTCCTGACGCGCCTCGCGGAGGTGCTTCTCGTTGAAGCACTTCGTTCGGCGACGGGGGCAACCGCCTCGCCCGGGCTTCTGCGCGGGCTCGCTGATGCCCGCCTTTCGGCGGCGATACGCCAGATGCACGCTGACCCTGCACGTTCGTGGACTGTCGAGCAGCTAGGGAAAGAGGCGGCCCTGTCGCGCTCGGCGTTCTTCGAGCGCTTCAGCCGCGCGGTGGGCGTTCCTCCGATGGAATATCTTCAGGTGTGGCGAATGGCACTTGCCAAGGACTTGCTACGCAGAAATGACCTCAGCCTGGCCGAGGTCGCAGAGCGCGTGGGCTACGGCTCGGCCAGCACTTTCAGCACGGCATTCAGTCGTCACGTCGGCCAACCGCCGGCACGGTACGCCCGTAGTCACTGAGCGGTAGCCCGTGCCGCTCGACGAACGCATTCGAGCTTGCCAGCGCGTCTTGGTTGTCGGCAAGCCAACGTTCCTGAGGGGTGTGTACGACGGCGGCTGCAACGCCATCCTCGGCTGCTCGCGAGGCGCCGGCGTTCTGCAGAAGACAGTGAGACTTTCCGTCTGGGCCAACGCTCCTTGGCTCAAGGTCGAGCAGGCCCTCCGGCGCGCCTTCCGCCAATGAGACCTCTAAGTCAACGGACTGGAGGTCGAGTTGGACTTTTGGTGGCTCAAAGACGAAGTCGGGAGCGGCCGAACCGGACGGAACCAAGTGAGCGGATGGCGATGCGTCCGCTGGCGTCGTCTGGTCCTCGGAACTGTCCTTGGGCATCCATGCAGGATACACGCCCCTCCCCCTACCGCCGCTTATTGGAAGTTACGTCCCGGCTCAATAATTATTGTTGGCGAATATAACTGTTTAACAACAATAGCTTGAACGTCATAATTAAAGTAGCACTTTAATTATGACAACATTGATGCGGGCGTCAGAGCAGTTCATGAGGCTCCAGGGGAGTGCGACGTCGATGGCATTGCCACCAAGTTTCTTGGTACAAAAGTTGGTATTCGCTAACTATAATTCACTATAAAGGCATCACGCGCGGGAATCGTGCCAGACGAAGCGACCATGCCTTCGCGCACCTTCTCAAAATCAAGCAATGAAATCAATAACTTACGGCGTTGCAGAAATTAGCCTGCAACTCACACAGCTTGTGCATGGGTTAGTTTGCATTCCAAGGTATGCACGCAGCTAACCCTTTGATTTGAAAGAAGGCACGTTGGCAGGGGAAACTGGGCTCAACAACCTTTGTTGAAACATGCTTGGGTTGCCGACGTGCTTGACTGTCCCTCAGCGATGCGCCAAGGGTACGAGCCGATCCGAAGACTCCACCTCGGCACCGCTGTCCAGCTCGATCGCGACCTGGGTGCACACCGCGCGGCACAGCATGGCCACGCGCTCGCTCTGCAGACGGTAGTAGATCTGGGTACCCACGCGCCGCTTGGACAGCACCCCGCTGCGGTACAGCGTCGCCAAGTGCTGCGACATGTTCGGCTGGGTGGTGTCGATCAGGGCCAGCAGCTCGGTGACGTTCTTCTCCTGCTGGCACACGGCGCTGATGATCTTCAGTCGCACCGGCGTCGCCAGCACGGCGAAGAGCTCGGCCGCGGACTCGAAGACGCGGTCTTGACTGCTCACCTCTTCCATGTCGCGGCTCCAGACGGTTGACCCATTCGTTCAGCATTTTATTCGTACTCAGCGATGAATCCAGCGGCTCGCTCAGGCCGCCGGTCGCGCCAGTGCGGCAAGCGCAACACGCGTCTCCCCGCGCAGCAGGGTCATCGACGGTCACGGGATGGTCCCGCGCAGGTCGGCCGGAACCTCGGCCGCCTACCGGCCGCGCGCCCATGCCAGCGCGAGACCGGCCAGCACGAGGCGTCGGACCCGCTGAACCTTCATTTGCCGTCCTGTTGTTCCATCAGCAGGTAGGTGTTGTAGGCGTTCATGCGGTTGGCAGCGCGGAACAGCGGCATTGCCTCAAAGCGCGACCAGTCCGCCTTGGCATAGGCGTCCTCGAAGGGCTCGAGGTTGTGCGCAGCCTCGCCCATCGTCTGGCGCAGGTACAGCAGGTAGTCACGCGTCATCACCAGATCGGCCATCGGGTCGGTCGACGGCGGTCCATGCCCGGGGACCACAACGCGCGGCTTGTAGTCGATCAGGCGCTCGAGCGAGGCGACCCACAGGCGGCTGTCCGCCTGACCGACGAACGGGATGCGCCCGCGGAAGAACAGGTCCCCCGAGAACAGGACGCCCAGCTTCGGCACGAACACCACCACGTCCTCGGGCGTGTGCGCGGGGCCGACATGGCGGATCAGGATGTCGTACGAGCCGACCCGCAGGCGCGTCTCGTCTTGGTCCAGCCAGCGATCGGCGGGCACGAGGCGAGTCTTGTCATCGACCCAGGGGCCGAGTTCGATGCGGCTGGCATCCAGCCGCTTCTGTGCGGTGTCCGAGTTCAGGTACTCGCGCCCGGCACTGTGCGCCAGGATCGTGGCGCCCGCCGCCTTGAAGGCTTGCAAGCCGTAGATGTGGTCCGCGTGGTAGTGGGTCACGATGACATGGCGAACCGGCTGCGAAGTGACGCGCCGGATTTCAGCCAGCAGTTCCTCTGCGAGCGCCGGTGAGCCCAGGGCATCGACCACGACCACGCCGTCGTCGGTGACGATGAAGCCGGCGTTGGAGATGAAGTTTCGATTGGCCGGCGAGCCCAGCGCCGCCACACCCTGCGCGAACCAGACCCGATCGGCGACCTGCTCGGCGCGCACGACAGACTCTGCCCCCCGTGCGGCGCCGAACGAGCACAGGACCAGGGCGGTCAGAAACACCCGAAGCGAAGTCACAGAGGCATCCCGTCGCTGCGTGCCGTGTGGACGGTCACGACGATGACTTCCGGCAATAGCCGTGGACGAACTTCTGCAGGCTGCCGGATGCCCCGGATTCACGGTCGGATGTACGCGTAGCCCTGCCCCTGCAACTTGGCCAGCCGGACCACGCCCGATGGCGTGAAGTCGGCCTCTTGCAGGAACTGGTCCTTCTTCAGGCCGCGGGTCTTCAGCGTGATCTCGCAGACCTCGAAAGTCACACCCCGGCTCTTCAATGCCGACACCGGGCCTGCGTAAGGGCTGCCGTTCTTGTCTTTGGCACCCTCCATCAGGAAGTCCACACCCTGCGCGTGCGTGACGACGATGATCTTGGCCGTTGGATCGGTGTCCAAGTGGTTGCGCACGTTGCGCAATCCGCCGAGCGCCTGCGACCCGGTATCGCTCACGTGGTACACGACCTTGTCCTGCGCCCAAGTCAAGGTCGTGGCAAGCATCAGTGCGGCACAGGCGAACAGTTGGCGGAAGTTCATCGAGGTCTCCTTCGGGTGGGCGAGCAACAGGCCGGGGTCGTGCGGCAGGGCAATGCTGGCTGCAGCGGGGGCCAGGATTCAGAACTCGATCGCGTCGGCGATGGCCTTCAGGCCGGCCACGGCACATGCATCGTCTGCGTCACCGCCCGGCGCGCCAGAGACACCAATGCCGGCCAGCGTGCTGCCACCCGCCTCGACGACCTGGCCACCGCCGATGGCCATCACGTGAGGGAGTTGGCGGATGCCGCTCATGGGTTTGCCAGCTTGGGATTCTGTCGCGAGGGTGGTCGTGGGGATGCGGAAGCTGGCCGCCGTCCAGGCCTTTTGCGTTGCTGCATCCACGGTGTGGGCGCCGGCGAACCGGTCGCGCAACAGCACCTGCAGCACGCCCGATCGATCTACCACCGCGACCGCGACCTGATACCCGGCCTTTCGGCAGTGCGCCATCGCTGCCTGGGCTGCGGTCAAGGCAACTTCCGGCGTCAACAGCTTGACGGCGTAGGTCGCCTGCTGGGCTGACACGGGTGCCGCAAAGAGCGCGAGACACGCCGACGAGAGTACAACACCAAGGTTTGAACGCAATGAGGTGCTCATGAGGCTCAGCCTTTGGCGATGCCGGGGTTGCCTTGCACGCCCATCAGCGTCGGCGTGTTGATGCTGCGGGCCTTCACGTGGCCGCCTGGCTGCGACTTCAGCCAGCCCTCGACGACGTCCCACACCGGCTTGCTGCCCGGCGCCGTTCGCGCCTCTTCAGCCACCGGCGCCCAGCCCGTCACCTTGTACTTGCGACCGGCTTCGATCGGCTTGCCGCTCAGCCGCATGTCGGTGATGCGCTGGCCCATTTTCTCGGCCGGGCTGCAGGTGTAGGCCAGCCCGCCCACGCGCACCATGTCGCCACCCTGCTGGTAATACGGGTCGGGATTGAACAGGTTGTCGGCCACGTCTTCGAGGATGGTCTTGATCGTCTCGCCGGTCATCTCGTTGACCGTGGCGTAGGGGTAAGTGATTGCCAACTGGTCCATCATCAGTTCGCGCGTGATCACGTCGCCCGGCAACAGCGTGGTGCCCCAGCGGAAACCGGGCGAGAAGGCGATCTCTGCCCCCTGCACGTCCATCAGCGCGTCGCAGACGAGTTGGTCCCAGCTGCCGTTGAAGTTGCCGCGGCGATACAGCAAGCCGTCCGTGATGGCGAGCTTCTCGGCCAGCTTGGTTTCATACGGCGCACGCACCCTGGTGATCAGCGCTGCCATCGCGGGATCGGCATTCAACTGGTTGGCGAAGACCGGCAGCAGGCGATAACGGAAGTCCGCCACCTTGCCGCCCTTCACGTCGAAGTCCATCACGCCGAGGAACTTGCCGTTGCTGCCGGCGTTGGTCACGAGCGTCTTGCCGCCTGCGTTTGCAACAGGTATCGCGACCGGGACCCCGTCGTGCGTGTGGCCGCCAAAGATGGCGTCGATGCCGCGCACGCGCGAGGCCATCTTCAGGTCCACGTCCATGCCGTTGTGCGACAGCAGCACGACGACCTGCGCGCCCTTCCCGCGCGCTTCGTCGATCACCTTCTGCATGTTCTCGTCCTGAATGCCGAAGCTCCAGTCGGCCACCATGTAGCGCGGGTTCGCGATCGGGGTATACGGGAAGGCTTGGCCGATGATGGCGACCTGGACGCCGTTGATCTCGCGCATCACATACGGCTTGAACACCGGATCGCCGAAGTCATTGGTCTTGATGTTCTGTGCGATGAACTCGATCCGGCCCTTGAAGTCCTTGTCGACGATTTCCTTCACCCGGTCCATGCCGTAGGTGAATTCCCAGTGCCCGGTCATCACGTCCACGCCCAGCAGCTTGCAGGCGTCGACCATGTCCTGTGCATTCGTCCACAGCGAGGTGGCCGAGCCTTGCCAAGTGTCGCCGCCATCGAGCAGCAGCGCGCCGGGCCGACTGGACTTCAGCTGCTTGACGAGCGTCGCCAGTTGCGCGAAGCCACCGACCTTGCCATAGCGTCGAGCCGCTTGGTCAAAGTCGAGGCAGGTATAGGCAAAGGCCTGCCCACTGCCCGGCTGCAGGCCCGCGGCCTTCAGCAGCGACTCGCCCACCAAGTGCGGAAGTTGACCCTGCATCGTGCCCACACCCATGTTGACGCTGGGCTCGCGGAAGTGGATGGGCAGCAACTGCGCGTGGCAATCCGTCATGTGCAGCAGCGACACGTTTCCGAAGCGCGGCAAGTCGTACAGACCTTGCTGCGCAGTGGCCGCATCGGCGTTGGCGTAACGCCCCAGGCTCAGGCCGGCGGCAGAGGCCGCTCCCAGGACCTGGAGGAACTCGCGTTTCGAGAGGTTCATGGCCTACTGATTCACGGGTGACTTCGGGTCCAGGATCAGCGCCATCAGGTCCTTCAGCTGTTTCTCGTCGAGCAGGCCGGCGTGACCAAAACGCGGCATGCCGGAACAGGCGTTGTAGGCCTTGGCATTCCACAGCTTGGTCCACGTATATTCGACGATCGGCCTGGCCGCCGGGCTGTCCGCATCCGTGACGCCGCGGTTCTTGCCGTACTGGTACAGGCTGGGACCGATCGTGCCGTAGGAAATTTCGGCCTTGGTGATCTGATGGCAGTTGTAGCAATTGCCGCCGTTGGCAGCAGGCGCCGCGGACTTGTCGGTCCAAGTCATGCCGCGGCCGTTCTGGGCCAGTTTTTCGCCCGCGCGCCAGTCGCCGATGAACTTGCCATCGGCCGGCACGCGCACGCTTTTCAGTGCGGCCTGCTGGATCGCGTCGGCAACGTCTTCTGGCGGGCTGCCGCCCAGCGCCTTGGAGCAGGCAGCGTTCGAGGGGTCCTGCTGCAAGCGGTCGACCTTGGCGATGCCTTCGTCGCGGAACGAGTCGGTCATCATCTGCGCCACCAGCGTGTCGTAATCGGGCTTTGGCTCCATGGCAGCGCAGCCGGCGATCAGCACGGCGGCGGCCACGGCTGCGAGAAAGAGAGTCTTCTTGTGGTTGGTCATGGGGTGCTCCTTCAGCGCTTGAGGGCCGGTGCAATGGACTCGGCACCCTTGGCGTTGACGCCCATGTAGACGCCGAGCGCGATGGTCACCTCCGACGCGTAACCGGGGTACGGGAAACGCTGCTGGCGGAAGCAGTCGTTCAGGCGGCGCTGCATGCTCCACATCTCACCGCTGCTGACGCGGTACGCAGGCCAGGCTGCGTACCCAACACCGTTGCCCGGGTTTTTGGTCAGGTCGGGCAGGTCCTGCAGGCGGATGCGCTTGTCGGGCTGGCCGTGGCACGAAGCGCACGAGAAGTCATGGGGGCCGCCGCGATAGAAGAACGCCCGCTTGCCGAGCTCGAAGGTCTTGCGTTCGTCGGCGTGAGCCTGCGAGAGATTGAATCTCATGCCCCTGGACTCTGCAGAGATCCAGGCCGTCAATCCCTCCATGGTCAGTTGCTCGCCCCGTCCGAAGGGCGTCTTCGAAATGGCCACCGGGTCGAAGCCCTGCAGGCGCTCCATGCATGTCAGCAGGCGCGATTCGAGATCCTGCACGCGCGCCGTATCTGCAAAGTAGCGCGGCAGCTCGACGAAGGCACCCTTTGCGATACCGGGCCCCTTGCCCAGATCGCACTGTTCCAGCGATGCGTTCTTCGGGCCGCGCTTCTTCTTCCAGAGGTCTTCACCCTTGGCCTCGAAGAGTTCGGCCGGGTTGCCGTCGGCCAGCATGGCGCGGTACTCGGCGATGCCATCCGAAGCCGATTTCTGCTGGGCCATGGTGGGAGCGGCAGCCACGCAAGCGGCCAACAGGGTGACGGCGGTCAGGGTGCTGCGCATAGGGTCTCCTTTGTGTTCTTGTGATGGACGAAACGGTCAGGACACCGTGGCTTCGTCGGTGCGCTTGTCGCCCTTGTTGTCCACCCAGGCCACGCCGATCTTGTCGCCGGCCTTCGCGCCCTTGACGTTGAACTGCAGGAACGGGTTCTTCGCGACGGACGGGCCCCACTGGGCCGTCAGCACCGTCTTGCCATTGAGCTGGGCGGTCACCTCCTGGATGTACCAGGCCGGAACGGTCTTCCCGGCTGCGTCCTTGCGCTGGCCGGTTTCCATCTCGTGGGCCATCAACACGCGGACGGTCGCCTTGTCGCCAGCGGCCTGCGCGCGAATGCGCATCGGATCTGCCATGTTCAATCTCCTTCAGGTGTTTCGGTTCGGGTGAGGCAGGCGTGTCAGCCGCCGCAACCACCCAGCGTGACTTTGACTTCCTTGGCGGCGTACAGCACCTTGCCGTCGGCCATCATCGCCACGGCGAAGACGTTGGACGACTGGCCCATCTTCACGCGCGTCAGGAAGTTGGGCTCCACTGCATCGCTCACGTCGAACATCGCCGACAAGATCGCCGGGTTCTTCTCGACCAGCAGCAGCAGGCGTTTGACACCCGGCAACGATGTGGCTGCGCCCACCGGCACCACGGCGCCGTTCTCCGCAATGTCCGGGCCGGTGATCGTTACGTCCTTGCTCTCCACGGGCGCCGAGCTTCCCAGCGCCTTCATCAGATCGGTCATGGTCTTGGCGTCGAAGGCTGCCGTGTTGTAGCCAGCGGCCTGCGCGTGCACGACGCCGGGCAGCATGCCAAGGGCGGCGAGCATGCCGGCCACCTGGGCCGAGCGGGTGAGCATTTCTCTGCGGGTGTGCATCAAGGTTCTCCAGTCTTTATCTGTAAATGCCAATGGAGCAATTCTCAATGGCGATGGGTGCGATCCCCAAGAGGGATTGGCGACGACGATCACGGCGCCGCCCCCGTCGCGAGCCACTGCGCGATGACTCGTGCGTCGGCTTCGCTGAGGGACTGCGCGGGCATCGGAATCGCTCCCCACTGCCCCGATCCGCCGGAGCGGATTTTTCCGGACAGGTAGGCCACGGCGTCGGTGCGGTCGCCATACTTCCTGGCGACCTCGCGAAAACCCGGGCCAACAATCCTGTTCTCCATGCCGTGGCACGCCACGCAGGTATACTTTTGCGTGAGTGCTGAAGCCGAGGCCGATGCGGCCCCGCCGGCCGTCGGCACGGTCGACGCAGGCGTTCCCAAGGCGAGCCTTGCTGCCGCCGGATTGGCCGCCGGCGGCTTGGTTGTGTCGGCGCCGTGCTGCGCGCCGACGCTGCGGTTCTGCTCCGCCAGGTTGCCATGCTGGTTGCGCGCAAAGTCCGGCAGGAACGACGCCACCTTGGGCTCGGACGCGCAGTCCTTCATGCAAGCGACGGCCTTCACGTCCGGCGTGCCACCGTTACCCAACCCACCCTTGCTGGCAGCGGCGCCGGGCCACAGTCCGTGGTCGGTGGTGACGCCGTTGCGGTTGGGCAGCAGCTTCTGCACCTCGGCAATGTTGCGATCCGACAGGGTCGAGTTGTCGGGCACGATGCCGCCCAGGTTCAACAGGTAGGCCGTGACGGCATACACCTCGTCCGGCTTGAGCGACTTGGGCGCGGCCCAGGGCATCGCCCGGTTGATGTAGTCCCACAGCGTCGACAAGGTGGACACCTTCATCAGCGTCGTGCGGCCAGGAAACGCCGGATCATTGAGGCGAGCCACGTGACCGGTCCTGATGTCGTCTGCCGTGGTGCCGCCCACCAGCGGCGAGAAGGTCTGATTGCTTTCGCCGAAGACGCCGTGGCAGGAGGCGCATTTGCCCTCCCACACTTCCATGCCTTGAGCCACCGAACCTGAACCGGGCGGCAGGCCCTTGAAGTCGGGGCGCACATCGATGTTCCACGCAGCGACTTCCTTCGGGGTGGCTGGGCGACCCACGCCCGGATAGCTGACTTGCGCCTGCACCGCACCGACAGCGCTGAGCGCCAGCACCAGAGCCACCTTGGCGGCCTTACGAGAGCTGAACATTCTTCACCTCGCCGCTTTCCTGCACGAGCCAGCTCTGCATCGAGTTGTTGTGATAGATCGAGCGCGTTCCGCGCACCGCTCGCAGCTGCTTCGTCGAGGGTTGCACGTAGCCGGTCTCGTCCATGGCGCGGCTCTGGATCAGAGCCGGCTTGCCGTTCCACACCCAGTCGAGATTGAAGCGCGTCAGGCACTTGCTGAGTACCGGTGTCTCAAGCCGTGCGGTGCGCCAGTTGCGTCCGCCATCCACCGACACGTCGACCTTCTTCACCTTGCCGCGACCCGACCACGCCAGGCCGCTGATGTTGTAGAAGCCCTTGTCCAACAGCACCTGCCCACCCGAGGGCGTCGTGACCACGCTCTTGCATTCCTGCGTGCTGGTGTACTGGCGATGCTGGCCACCCGGCATCAGGTCCAGGTAGTGGATGGTCTCGTCCTTCGCGCCGTAGGGCATGTCGCCGACCTCGATGCGGCGCAGGTACTTGACCCAGCTCACGCCCTGCACACCCGGAACGACCAGCCGCAGTGGATAGCCGTTCTCCGGTCGGAGCATCTCGCCGTTCTGCCCGTAGGCGACGATGACCTCGCCACTTTCAATCAGTTCCATCGGCACCGTGCGCGTCATCGACGAACCATCGGCGCCTTCGGCGAGCACGAACCGCCCGCGCTTGTGGTCGACGCCCGCCATGTCGAGCAGGATCTTCAGCGGCACGCCGGTGAACTCGCTGCAGCTGAGCATGCCGTGCGTGTATTGGCATGTGGGCACGGCCACGTTGCCCCATTCCATGCCGGTGTTGGCGCCGCACTCGATGAAATGGAAGCGGCTCACCGTCGGCAGACGCATCAACTCGTCCATGGTGAAGACCATGGGCTTGCTCAGGATCTTGTCGTCTGAGCCGTTGATCATCAGCCGGTGCCTGGATGGGTCGATATCCCACCAGCCCTGGTGGTGGCGCTCGAAGTGCAGTCCGCTGGGCGTGACGATGCCGAACAGCGACTGCAGCGGCGCGAACGAGACCGAGGCCTGCGTCGTCTGCGTCAGACCGGGGCTGGTGCGGCGCTGGACGTTGACCTCGAATTTCGAAGGCTTGCCGTAGCCCTCGGTCGCGACCGGCTGGCCAAGACCGCGCGAGTGTGCGGGCAACTCCAGGATGTTGGGGTCGCCCACGTCGGCAGCAACGGGGTTGGATTGGGCGCGGACCAGCGGCACCGCTGCAGCCGCTCCCGCCGCAGCAAAGGCCTTGCGGATGAAGTCCCGTCGACCTGCCCCGGCCTCGCTGAACACCTGCCGCACACCGTCCGCGTCAAGGAAGTTCTCGGGCGCCTTGAGCAGGCGGCCGGATGGATGGCGCGTGGAATCCAAAAACTGTCTCCTGTCGAACCGCAACGACCGCGACGCGACTCCATCGCGGGACGAGGCCAAGAACTTCATATTCGTCTATACAGCTTGCCTAATATAAGTGAACTACGATTTGCTCGAGCCGGGACAAACCCTCGCCTGCGCCAGTCCTGTTCAGGCCGACGTCGCCGCTCGAGACGACTTGCGAGTCATGACTGCGGCAGACACTGGACGACCGCCACGCAGACCGTGATCCGGGGCGGACTGTTGCCTCGCGTCGCTCCAGGAGCCGTGGCACAGGCCACACGCTCTTGCACCATGGGGACACTGGCCGACTGGTTCACTTGCGGAGGCAGGTCGCGGCTGATGATCTGGGCGTTGGCCGTAGCAGTCGCCGCCGCTGGAACCCTCGGCTTGATCGAACCGGGATGGCTCGACGCGACCTACTCGGCTCGACGTCAGCATTCGACACAGCGAACGCGTGGCGGAGGCCCGCGTCGAACCGTCGGTGGGCAGCAAGGGCGACAACTGCGACAACGGTCAGGTCGCCACGGTGGCGGCATGACTTGAACCAAACAGCCTCCACGAATCCCGGGGCGGGTCACTTCAGCTTCGATCGCCTCCTGCAGCGCACCGCGGGTTCAGGCGGTCTGCGGCTCCGCTGCATGGCTCACTTCGGCAAGCAGATGCCGGCCCTCGGCCACCGCCGCGAGTTGGCCGGCCTCGCGCACCACCATCCGCGTCTCGCCGAGGCGCACGATGCCTTCGACATGCATCTGGCGCAGCGTGCGGTTCACGCGCTGACGACTGCCGCCGACGATCGCAGCCAAGTCGGTTTGCGACAGGTTCAGGTCGATGCGCACGCCCTCGCCGACCGGCCGCCCGAACTGGTGCGCGAGCCGCTGCAACTGGCGCGCCAAGCGCTGCGACAGCGGCAGCGTCTGCAGTTCCTCGAAGCGACGAAACATGTGGCGCAGCCGCTGGCAGTTGAGCTGCAGCAGGCCGGGGCCGAGTTCGCCGAACGCGGCCACCAACCGTTGCAGATCGGCCTTCGAAACGAACAACAGCTTCGACGGCACGTGCGCGAGCACGTCGAGCTCGAGCGGGCGGTCGTCGATCAGCGCGATGTCGCCGAACCATTGGCCGGGGCCGACGAAATCGAGCGTGAAGTCGCGCCCGTCGGCCAGCGGCGTGCCCAGCCGCAACGCGCCGCGCGCCACGCCGATCCAGGCCGAGGCGGTGTCGCCGCGGCGCGCCAGCACGGTGCCGGCGTCGACCAGCCGCACCCGCGCGCTGCCGAGAATCGCGACCCGCAACGGGCCGGGCAGTTCGTTGAACCACGGCCCGGCGTGCAGCGTGGCGCGTTCGTCGTCGAGCAGGCCGGGCTGGGCGCGACCGGCGGCCGCCCACGCCACCTGCCGGTGCGCGTGCGGCAACGCGAGTCGCTCTTCGGTGACGACGCTGTTCATGTTCGCGCGCCTCAGTTGAAGTTCTTGCCGGACTCGGTCAGCTTGACCAGCAGCGGCGCCGGTTGCCACGACGCATCGGCGCCCGGCTCGGCGGCGAAGCGTTTCAGCGCGCGCAGCACGTTCGGCAAACCGATCAGATCGGCGTACAGCATCGGCCCGCCGCGCCGCAGCGGGTAGCCGTAGCCGTTCAGGTAGACGATGTCGATGTCGCTCGCGCGTGCCGCGATGCCTTCGTCGAGAATGCGCGCGCCTTCGTTGACGAGCGCGAACATGCAGCGTTCGACGACCTCGTCGTCGCTCACCTTGCGCGGCGTGATGCCGGCGTCAGCGCGGTACTGCGTGATCAGTTGCTCGGTCACCGGATCGGGGATCGGATCACGCTTGCCCGCTTCGTAGCGGTACCAGCCGGCACCGGTCTTCTGGCCGAAGCGGCCGGCCTCGCACAGCTTGTCGGCAACCATCGGTTTCATCTCGACGCCGGCTTCGGCGGCCTTGCGCTTGCGCGTCGCCCAGCCGATGTCCAAGCCGGCCAAATCGCCCATGCGGAACGGCCCCATCGCCATGCCGAATTTCTGCAGCGCGCCGTCGATCTGCTGCGGCAGCGCGCCGGCATTGATCAGGCCGTTCGCGGCCGCGCCGTAGCGCGCCAGCATGCGGTTGCCGATGAAGCCGTCGCACACGCCGGAGACGACCGCGACCTTCTTGATCTTCTTCGCCAGCGCCATCGCCGTCGCGAGCACATCGGGCGCGGTCTTCGCACCGCGCACGACTTCGAGCAGCCGCATCACGTTCGCCGGGCTGAAGAAGTGCAAGCCGATCACATCCTGCGGGCGCGTTGTGAACGAGGCGATCTTGTCCAGATCGAGGTACGAGGTGTTCGACGCGAGGATCGCGCCCGGTTTGCACACCTCATCGAGCGTGCGGAACACGGTCTGCTTCACGTCCATGTTCTCGAACACGGCTTCGATCACGAGATCGACGTCCTTGAAGCCGTCGTACGCGAGCGTCGGCGTGACCAGCGCCATGCGCTGCTCGACCTGGGCCGGCGTCAGCTTGCCCTTCTTCATCGAGTTCTCGTAGTTCTTGCGGATCGTCGCCAGGCCCTTGTCGAGCGCTTCCTGCTTCATCTCGAGCAGCACGACCGGGATGCCGGCGTTCAGGAAGTTCATCGTGATGCCGCCGCCCATCGTGCCGGCGCCGATCACGCCGACAGTCTTGATGTCTCGCAGGGTCGTGTCCGCCGGCACGCCGGGCAGCTTGGCCGCGGCGCGTTCGGCCGCGAACACATGGCGCAGCGCGCGCGACTCGGGCGTGATCATCAGCGCCATGAAGGCCTCGCGCTCCAGGCGCAGGCCTTCGTCGAACGGCTTGCCGACCGCATTCGCGATCGCGTCGACGCACTTCAGCGGCGCCGGGAAACCCTTCGCACCCGCCGCGACCGTGTTGCGGGCGAACTGCAGCAGCGCCTGCGCGTTCGGCTCACGCAGCTTGATGTCGCGGGCACGCTTCATCGGCAACGATTGCGCGACGACCTTGCGCGCGAACGCGGTCGCACCGGTGAGCAGATCGCCCTCGATGACCGCGTCCATCAGCGGCGTGCCTTTGAACTTCGCGGCCGCCACCGGCGCGCCGAAGACGATCATGTTCAAGGCGGCTTCGAGCCCGATCAGGCGTGGCAGCCGCTGCGTCCCGCCGGCGCCCGGCAGCAGGCCGAGTTTGACTTCCGGCAGGCCGAGCGACGCATCGGCCAACGCGACCCGAAAGTGCGCGCCGAGCGCGAGTTCGAGCCCGCCGCCCAGGCACTGCCCGGCGATCGCCGCGACGATCGGTTTCTCGCTCGCGTCCAGCGCCTTGATCACCGAGAGCAGATTCGGTTCGCGCGCGGCGTTCGGCGTGCCGAACTCGGTCACGTCGGCGCCGCCGGAAAACGCGCGTGCTGTGCCGGTCAGCACGATCGCCTTGACGGCGGCGTTCGCGC
>JAZJZJ010000009.1:0-10635 GCA_040389925.1 Pseudomonadota bacterium | reverse complement strand
GAACGTCCTTCACGACGTCGAGCATCGCGTCGACGATGCCGCTGCGCAGCTCGAAGCCCAGGCCGTTGACCGGCGGCTTGTTCATCGCGATCACGGCGATCTCGCCGTCGAGGGTCAGGGTCACGCAAGTGCTGTTCATCGCTGTCTTCCTTGTCAGATCGTCACGCCGCCGTCGACGACGATGGCCTGCCCGGTCACGAACGACCCGGCCTTCGAGGCGAGAAAGATCGCCGCGCCGGCGATCTCATCCGGCTCGCCGATGCGCCGCAGCGGCGTGGCTGCGGTGCGCTGCTTCAGCGCCTCGGGGTCTTCCCACAACGCCTTCGCGAAGTCGGTCTTGATCAGACCGGGCGCGATGCAGTTGACGCGCACGTTGCTCGGCCCGTACTCGACCGCGAGGTTGCGCGCGAGCTGAAAGTCGGCTGCTTTCGAAACGTTGTATGCGCCGATCACGTTCGAGCCACGCAGCCCGCCGATCGACGAAACGATGATGATCGCGCCGTCCTTGCGCGCGAGCATTTGCGGCGCGGCGAAGTTGATCAGCCAGTGATTCGCGATCACGTTGTTCTCAAGGATCTTGCGGAACTGGTCGTCTTCGATGCCGGCCATCGGCCCGTAGTGCGGATTCGAGGCGGCGTTGCAAACCAGGATGTCGATCTGCCCGAACTGGCGCGTGGTTTCGGCCACGAGGTTCATCAGATCGTGCTTCGACGAAATGTTGGCCGGGATCGAGATCGCGCGGCCGGCGCCGTGCGCGGCGTTGATCGCCGCGGCCACGTCGGCGCACGGCTCGGGCTTGCGCGACGAGATTACGACGCGGGCGCCCTGCTCTGCCATGCGCTCGGCGATGGCCTTGCCGATGCCGCGTGACGAGCCGGTGATGACGGCGACCTTGCCGTCGAGCGAGAACAGTGACATCGGTCTCCTTTGGCAGCTCTGCCGGCTGCATTGGCGATCGATCAACGTTAGCAGAAGCGCCCGAAGTCTGGCAAACCCTATTTTCGAAACAGGGGCGCTGGACGCAGAATCTGCAGATACAACGCGCCAATATTAGGTACATACCCTATGTTCTATTCAGCGAGACCACGGTGCTGATCGGCGGCACCGTGCCGGCCACTCTGCGCTTTCAGGAGAAGCGCGAGGCGATCCTGTCGGCGGCCGCGCTGCTGTTCAATGAACACGGCTTGAAGGGCGCGACGCTGGCCGACATTGCGGGCAGCGTCGGCCTCGTCACCAACAGCGTGACCTACTACTACCGCAAGAAGGAAGACCTCGCGAAGGCCTGCCTGCTGCGCTCGATCGCCGCCTTCGATGCCGTCGCCGTTGCAGCGACCGCCACCGGCACCGACGTGCCCGAGCGCGTGCGCGCGTTCTTTCGCGGTCACGCGCAGCTGCTGGCCGACATGGACGAAGGCCGGCACGTGCCGCTGATCGCGTTCAACGACATCCGCGCGCTGCCCGAACCGCAGCTCGGCGAACTGTTCGATGCCTATACCGCGATGTTCCGGCGCGTGCGCGGGCTGTTGAGCGGCGCGCAGACGGCCCACCTCGGTCGCGACGATCTGAACGCGCGCGCCCACATGGTGCTGTCGATCGCGAACTGGATGGGGCCGTGGATCGACCGCGTCGAGCCGACCGGCTACGCGCGCATCGCCGATCGCGTCAGCGACATCGTCGTCCATGGCATCGCCGGTGCCGGCTCGGTCTGGTCGCCGCCCGACGAAGACTGGCACCCGACTGCCAGCGCCGATGGCACCTCGGAGGCCTTCCTGCGCGCCGCGACCGTGCTCGTCAACGAGCAAGGCTACCGGGGCGCGTCGGTGGACCGGATCTCGGCGCGGCTGAACCTGACCAAGGGCTCGTTCTACCACCACCACGACAACAAGCTCGACCTGATCTCGGCCTGCTTCGAGCGCACGTTCGCGGTGATGCGCCAAGCGCTGATCCGCGCCGAGACCGGCCCGGGCAGCGGCTGGAGCCGCGCTTGCGCGGCGGCCTGCGCGCTGGTGCGCTATCAGCTCTCGGCCGACGGACCGCTGCTGCGCGCGACCGCGACCTCGGCGCTGCCCGACACCACGCAACGCGAGCACGTGCAGGCCACGCTGCGGCGCCTGACCGAACGCATGACCGGTGTCCTCGTCGACGGCATGGTCGACGGCTCGGTGCGCCCGCTCGATCCGGCGATTGCGGCGCAGACGACGGTCGCGGCGATCAACGCCGCGGCCGAGTTGCATCGCTGGGTGCCGGGCGTGACGCCGGCAGTCGCGGCCGATCTGTACGTGCGCGCGGTGTTCGAGGGCGTGCTGTGCCCGGGCGTGCGTTCCGGCTGAGCCGCTACGATCGGCGTTCCGTTTGCAACGAACCGAGCGCCATGTCCAAGCAACTGAAGATCGCCGTGATCCCCGGAGACGGGATCGGCAAGGAAGTCATGCCCGAAGGCCTGCGTGCGCTGGCCGCCGCGGCGAAGCGCTTCGATCTCGATCTCGCATTCACGCACATCGAGTGGGCCAGCTGCGACTACCACGCAACGCACGGCCAGATGATGCCCGACGACTGGAAGGCGCAGCTCGCCGGCATGGACGCGATCTACTTCGGCGCCGTCGGCTGGCCGGCCACCGTGCCCGATCACGTTTCGCTGTGGGGCTCGCTGTTGAAGTTCCGGCGCGAGTTCGACCAGTACATCAACCTGCGGCCGGTGCGGCTGTTCGAGGGCGTGCCCTGCCCGCTCGCGGGCCGCAAGGCCGGCGACATCGACTTCTTCGTCGTGCGCGAGAACACCGAAGGCGAATACACCAATCTGGGCGGCGTGATGTATGCCGGCACCGAGCGCGAGATCGTGATCCAGGAGTCGGTCTACTCACGGCACGGCACCGACCGGGTGCTGAAGTACGCGTTCGAGCTCGCGACCTCGCGCGCGCGCAAACACCTGACCGTGGCGACCAAGTCGAACGGCATCGCAATCAGCATGCCGTGGTGGGACGGCCGCGCCGATGCGGTCGCGGCCGGCTACCCGGAGGTCACGGTCGACAAGCAGCACATCGACATTCTGTCGGCGCGCTTCGTGCTGCAGCCGAACCGCTTCGACGTGGTCGTGGCGTCGAACCTGTTCGGCGACATCCTCTCCGACCTCGGCCCGGCCTGCACCGGCACGATCGGGCTGGCGCCGTCGGCGAATCTGAACCCGGAGCGCAACTTCCCGTCGCTGTTCGAGCCGGTGCACGGCTCGGCGCCCGACATCTACGGCAGGAACATCGCGAACCCGGTCGCGATGATCTGGTCGGCCGCGCTGATGCTCGACTTTCTCGGCCACCGCGACGCGCACGACGCGATCGTCAAGGCGATCGAGACCGTGTTGATCGAGGGCCCGCACACACCCGACCTCGGCGGCACGGCGTCGACGACCGCGATGGGCGAAGCGATCGCCGCGACCATCGCCGCGACCGTTTCCTGAAAGCCACGTTGACCCGCGACGAGGCGATCCGCCTCTGGCTGGCCGCGCTGCGCCGGGGTGCCGATGCGGCCGAGTTGCGCGGCCTGCCGACGCTGAACGACGAAGACGCGGCGCGCGTGATGGCGACATTGCGTGAGCCGCCGGTCGTCGTGCCGACGAAGCGAATCGCGCCGACGACCCACACCGGCAGCGACGCGCCGGTGCCGGGCGAACTCGTGCCACGGCTCACGCTGCAGACGCTGACCCGCGGCGACGGCCTGCTCGGCCTGCGCGCGATGAACGGCTTCGGTCCGCGCGGCGCGCAACTCAGCGCGGCGCGCATCGACTGGACCTACACCCTCGCCAGCGGCTTGCACTGGGAGACTACCGCGCCGACCAGCGTGCTCGGCGCGCGCCCCAAGCCCACCCAACTGCTGCGCGGCGCGTGGAGCGAGCGCGTGCTGCTGCAACGCGATCTGGCGGCCGAAGCCGATGCGCGCGATGCGCTGATCGAGAGCGGCCTGCGCCCGTTGCCGGCGCAGGCGATCCAGTGGCGCGACCGCGAGGCCGGCGCGAGCCACACCGGGCTATGGGCTTTGGCCGAGGAGTCGCAGTTCGGCGATTTTTGGGCCGAGCAGGTGCCGCGGCTGCGCGCCGCCGGTTGGTCGGTGATCGTGCAGCCGGGTTTTGCGCACCTGAGCGCGCCGGTCGAGCGCTGGCACCTCGTGATCGACCCGGTCAGCGGCGACGCGCAGGCGCACGCGCCCGCGGGCGTCACCGCGCTGCGCCAGCCGGTGCGCGAAGGTTCGTTCATGCTGAGCTTGGGTGTCGAGGTCGACGGCGAAACACTCGACCTCGCACCGTTGCTCGCCGATCTGCTCAAGCGCGACCACCGCTGGCTCGATGCGCGTCAGGTCAAGGCGATGGCCGATGACGCGTTGATCGCGTTGCGCGCGCCGGGCGGCCGGCGCATCGAGGCGCCGGCCGGGCCGCTGAAGGCGATCGTCGGCGCGATGCTCGATCTGCTGACCGATCCGCGCCGCAAAGACGGCCCGCTGCGCCTGTCGACCTGGGAGGCGCAGCGCATCGAGGCGATGCGTCTGACGCTGCTCGACACGCAAGCCGTGCGCGCCGGCCCGCACGGTGCCTGGCAACTGCAGGGCGATGCGGGCCTGACGACGCTGGCCAAGCGCCTGCGCGCTGCCGGCACGCCGCCGGCGGTCGATGCGCCCGCAGGCCTCGGCCTCACATTGCGGCCGTACCAGCTGCACGGCCTCGCATGGCTGCAGTACCTGCGCGAGCACCAGCTGGCGGGCATCCTCGCCGACGACATGGGGCTGGGCAAGACGGCGCAGGTGCTCGCGCATCTGCTGGTCGAGAAGCACGCGGGCCGGCTCGATCTTCCGGCGCTCGTCGTGCTGCCGACCTCGTTGATCGCCAATTGGCAGGCCGAAGCCGCACACAACGCGCCGGGCCTGCGCGTGCTCACGCTGCAGGGCGCCGACCGCGCCCGCGAGTTCGCGCGCATGGCCGAACACGATGTGGTCTTCACGACCTACCCGCTGCTGTGGCGCGACATCGAGGCGCTCGAAGCGCACGAATGGCACTTGCTGATTCTCGACGAGGCGCAGATGGTCAAAAACGCCGCGAGCCGCGCCGCAACCGCGTTGCGCCGCCTGAATGCGCGGCACCGCCTGTGCGTGACCGGCACGCCGCTCGAGAACCACCTCGGCGAGCTCTGGGCGCACTTCGACTTCCTGATGCCCGGCTTTCTCGGCGACACGCGCAGCTTCACGCGCCTGTGGCGCAAGCCGATCGAGACCAACGGCGAGACAGCTCGCGCCGAACTGCTGGCGCAGCGCGTGCGGCCGTTCATCCTGCGCCGCCGCAAAGAGGATGTGGCGAGCGAGCTGCCGACCAAGACCGAGGTGATCCGCCTCGTGCAGCTGCAGGGCGCGCAGCGCGCGCTGTACGAGAGCGTGCGCGTCGCCGCCGACGAGCAGGTGCGGCGCGTGTTGGCGCGCCTGAGTTTCAACGGCGCGCAGATCTCGATCCTCGACGCGCTGCTGAAGCTGCGCCAAGTGTGCTGCGACCCGCATCTCGTGAAGGGCAGCAAGTTGCCCGTGACGATGCCGCGCGCCAAGCTCGAATGGCTGCGCGACATGCTGCCGGACCTCGTCGCCGAAGGCCGGCGGGTGCTGGTGTTCTCGCAGTTCACCGAGATGCTGGCGCTGGTCGCGGCCGAGCTCAACGCGCTCGAACTGCCCTTTCTCGAATTGACCGGTGAGACGCCGGTGCGCACGCGCGGCGCGGTCGTCAAGCGCTTCCAGGCGAAGGAGGCGCCGATCTTCCTGCTCAGCCTGAAAGCCGGCGGCGTCGGCCTGAACCTCACCGCTGCCGACACCGTGATCCACCTCGACCCGTGGTGGAACCCGGCCGTCGAGCGCCAGGCCACCGACCGCGCGCACCGCATCGGCCAGGACCAGCCGGTGTTCGTCTACAAGCTCGTCGTCGAAGGCAGCATCGAGGAGCGCATGCTCGCGCTGCAGGCGCGCAAGGCAGCGCTGGCCGAGGGCGTGCTCGGCAGCGACGCCGCGGCAGCGGTGAAGTTCAGCGCCGAGGACTTGCGCGATCTGCTCGCGCCGCTGCTCTGAACCTCATGGCGCGCGACAATGCGGGCCGCATGACGACCGCCCCTGCCCTGTTTCATATCGCGTTCTACCGCTTCGTGCGTCTCGCGGCGCCCGAACGCATCGCCGCCGCCTTGCGCGAGCTCACGCGCGACCTGCTCGGTGCCGTGCTGGTCGCGCACGAAGGCCTCAACGGCATGCTTGCCGGCGATGCCGATGCACTCGATCGTTTCGAGCGTGCGCTGCGCGAGGACGAGCGCTTCGACGGCGCGTTCAACGGCATCGCGTTCAAGCGCAGCGCCTGCCTCACGCCACCGTTCCGGCGCATCAAGGTGCATGTGCGCGCCGAGGTGCTGCCGCTCGGCGTGGATGGTGTCGACGCGGTCGGCCGGCCCGGCATCCAGCTCGATCCGGCGCAGTGGCGCGCGCTGCTCGATGCCGACGACGTGGTCGTGATCGACAACCGCAACAGCTTCGAGTTTCGGCTCGGGCACTTTCGCGGCGCGGTCGACCCGCAGGTCAGCAACTTTCGCGACCTGCCGGCCTTCGTCGCGGCCCACGTGGCCGGCTGGAAGGCGCGCGGGCAAAAGGTCGCGATGTACTGCACCGGCGGCATCCGCTGCGAGAAAACCGCCGCGTGGATGCACGACGCGTTCGATCTCGATGTGCACCAGCTCGAAGGCGGCATCCTGCGCTACCTCGCCGAGACGCCCGATGCACAGACCGACTGGCAAGGCGAGTGCTTCGTGTTCGACAACCGGATCGCGCTCGATGCGCAGCTGAACGAGACCGGGACGAGCGCCGCCGACGTCTACGCCGGTGATGCGGACGAAGCCTGGCGCCTGGAACGCGCGCAGCGGCTCGCCGCCACGTGAGCGCGCGTCGCGCCCTGCCCTTGCTGACGCGCGACGGCGTCGGTCCGAGTTGCGTGGCGCTGCCGCCGGGACCGTGGGCGACGATCTCCGAGTGCCTGGTGGCGCGCTTTCCGGCCGTTGCCGCCGAGGTCTGGGCCAGGCGCATCGCCGCGCGCGAGGTCGTCGACGAACACGGCGTGCCCGTCACACCGACACGGCCGCACCAACCGCAGCTGCGCGTCTACTACTACCGCTCGCTGGTCGACGAGCCGCGCGTGCCGTTCGACGAGGTCGTGCTGTTTCAGGATGCGCACATCGTCGTCGCCGACAAGCCGCACTTCCTGCCGGTCACGCCCTCGGGCGATCACCTGCACGAGACGCTGCTGGTGCGCCTGAAGCGCAAGCTCGGCATCGACACGCTCGCGCCGGTGCACCGCATCGACCGCGAGACGGCGGGGCTGGTGCTGTTCTCGATCGATCCGGCGACGCGCGGCGCGTACCAGCGCGTGTTCGCGGATCGCGCGGTCACGAAGGCATACGAATGCGTGGCGGCGTGGCGCGCCGATCTCGCGTTGCCGCTGAGTCGCCACAGCCGGCTGGTCGACGACCCGAACCACTTCATGCGCATGTGCGAGGTTGCGGGCGAGCCGAATGCGCACACCGATGTCCGCTTGATCGAGCGGCACGGCGACAGGGCGCGTTACGGGCTCGCGCCGCTGACCGGCAAGCGCCATCAGCTGCGCGTGCATTGCGCCGCGCTCGGCATTCCGATCGCCGGCGATCGCATCTACCCGGAGTTGCTGCCGCCGAACACCGACGACCCTGCGCGCCCGCTGCAATTGCTGGCGCGCAACCTCGCCTTCGTCGACCCGATCACCGGCGAGTCACGCCGCTTCGCGAGCGAACTGCGCTTGCAACCCTTGGTCGATCACCAGTAGCCGGTACGGTCGTAGTGCTTGTAGGTCTCGATCTCCTGTGCGCGGTCCGGCGGCAGCGATGAATTCCACTCCGGTGCGTTCCGGATCGCGTCGCGCGTCATGTTGACCGCCACCACCTTGTCGGCCCAGCTCACTTCCTGAATCCATGGCGGCGCGACCAGCACCTGATGGCCCATCCACCAGTTGCTGGTGTCGACCACCAGGTAGCGGATTTGCCAGCTCTGCTCGTCGACGATGAAGCCCTGCACGTGGCCGATCTCGCCGTCCTGCGCCTTGATGTGGTAACCCGTGGTCGACTTGCAGCCGCGCAGGTGCGGGTCGTCGTTGCGGTGCTGCGCCGCGATGTTGGCGGCGACCGTGCGATCGGCGTCGACGCTCGACGGCGCGAGACCGGCCTCGGGGATCGTCATCCCCGGCACGCCGCCGGCGCCCCAGATGCCGACGCTGTCCCAGTAGGCCGGGTAGCCGTAGTAGCCGAGGTGGTCGGCCTCGTGCTGGCGCGAAACCGGTTTGTCGGTGTCGATGTCGGGGCTGTTCCTGACCTGCTCGCGCGTGATCGACACTGGCACGACTTGCTCGTCGTGGTTCGGCACGCCGAGCGAGACCGGCGAGATCAGCACCTGGCGGCTCGCCAGCCATGTGCCGGTCTCGACGACCAGATAGCGCACGACCCAACGCTCATCGTCGAAGTAGAAGTCCTTCACGGTACCGACATCGCCGTCGGTCGCGCGCAGCGCGTAGCCCTGCAAATCCTTCAGGTTTCGCAACATGGTCTTTCTCCTTCCGGTGCGTGGAATCTGCAGTCTCTCCACGCACGCAGGCAAGGTCTGTCGGCGGCCGGCGGCGCACCCGGTAGGAGCGGGACTACGCCGCCAGCAACTCCGCCGCCACGCTGGTCGGCGCGACCGCGTAGTGATCGAACTGCATCGAGTACTGCGCGCGGCCCGACGAGATCGCACGCAGGTGGCCGATGTAGCCGAACATCTCCTTCAGCGGTACCTGCGCTTCCACCGCCACGGCGTTGCCACGCGGCTGCTGACCGTGCACCGAGCCGCGGCGGCGGTGCAGGTCGCCGATCACGTCGCCGAGGTAGTCGACCGGCGTGATCACCTCGACCGCCATCACCGGCTCAAGCACCTGCGCATCGGCGCGCGCCGCCGCCTCGCGGAAGGCCGCGACCGCCGCGAGCTCGAACGCGAGCGTCGACGAGTCGCGCTCGTGGAACGCACCGTCGAGCAGCGTCGCCTCGAGGTCGACCAGCGGGAAGCCCGCGACCACGCCCGCCTCGGCCGCGCGCCGCACGCCGGCCTCGACCGCCGGCACGTACTCGCGCGGGATCGCGCCGCCGACGCTCGCATTCGCGAAACGCACGCCTTCGCCGCGCGCCAGCGGCGCGATGCGCAACGTAACCTGCGCGAACTGCCCCGGCCCGCCGCTCTGCTTCTTGTGCAGATGCGTGACCTCGGCCGGTATCGTGATCGTCTCGCGGTAGGCCACCTGCGGCCGGCCGACGCCGACGTTCACATGATGCTTCGCACGCAGCTTCTCGACCGTCACTTCGAGCTGCAACTCGCCCATGCCCGACAGGATCGTCTGGCCCGATTCGGCGTCCTGGCGCACGCGCAGGCTCGGGTCTTCCTTCACGAGCGCGTGCAGTGCCTTGCCGAGCAACTGCTGATCGGCTTGCGTCCGCGGTTCGATCGAGACGTCGATCACCGGCGGGGGAATCGTGATCTGCTCGAGCACGAGCGGGTGCGCGCGATCGGCCGCGCTGTTGGCGGTCAGCGTCTGGCCCGTCAGCGTGTCTTTCAGGCCAACGATGGCCGCGATGTCGCCGGCCTCGAGCAGCGCGCGCTCCTCGTGCTTGTCGGCATGCACCTCGTACAACCGCGAGACACGCTCGGTCTTGCCGGTGCTGGTGTTCAAGACCGTGTCGCCCGCACGCAGGCGACCGCGGTACACGCGCACGAAGGTCATCGTGCCGTGATCGTCGGTGACGACCTTGAACGCGAGTGCGGCCAGCGGGCCGTCCGGGTCGGCTGCGGGTTGCGTGTCGTCGCCGGTCTCTTGCCAAGTCACTTCGCCGGGCGCGGGCAGGTACGCGACCACCGCGTCGAGCAACGGCTCGACGCCGCGGTTCTTGAACGCCGAGCCCGCCAGCACCGGCACGAACGCACCGGCGAGCGTGCCTTGCCGGATGCCCGCGCGCAGGCGATCCGCCGAGGGCCAGTTGTCATCAACGCCGTTCAGCCAGGCTTGCAGCAAGGTGTCGTCCTGTTCGACGACGGCCTCGACCAGACGCGCGCGATACGCCGCGGCCTGCTCGCGCAGGTCGTCGGGAATCGCGGCCACCTGCACCGGATCGCCGGCCACACCGCTCCACAGCAGCGCGCGCTGCTCGACCAGATCGACGACGCCGCGGAACGTGTCCTCGGCGCCGATCGGCAGTTGCAGCACGAGCGGGTGCACGCCCAAACGCTCCTGCAGCATCTGCACGACGCGCAGGTAGTCAGCGCCGACGCGGTCGAGCTTGTTGATGAAGGCCAGACGCGGCACGTGGTACTTGTCGGCGAGGCGCCAGTTGGTTTCGGTCTGCGGCTCGACGCCGGCGACGCCGTCGAACACGACGACCGCGCCATCGAGCACGCGCAGCGAGCGGTTCACCTCGATGTTGAAGTCGATGTGGCCGGGCGTGTCGATCACGTTGATCTGCGTGCCGTGCCAGAAGACGGTCGTCGCGGCGCTGTTGATCGTGATGCCGCGCGCCCGCTCCTGCGGGTCGA
>JAZJZJ010000008.1:0-11014 GCA_040389925.1 Pseudomonadota bacterium | reverse complement strand
TCGTCGGCGCGTTCTTCGCCGGCTCGGTGCTGATCGAGACGCTGTTCTCGCTCGATGGCCTGGGGCTGTTGTCGTACGAGTCGGTGGTGCGGCGCGACTACCCGGTCGTGCTCGGTTCGCTCTACCTGTTCACGCTGATCGGGCTGGTCGTCAAGCTCGTCGCCGACCTGCTGTACCTGCTGGTCGACCCGCGCGTGCAGTTCACCAGCGTGGGCAAATGAGCATGAGCGCGATTCCGACCCCTCTCGTTCCCGTGATCGCGCCCGACGCGCCAGTGCCGCCGGCATCGGTGCCGATGTCGCCCAATCAGCGCGCGTGGGCGCGCTTCAAGCGCAACCGGCTGGGTTACTGGTCGCTGTGGATCTTCGGCGTGCTGCTGCTGCTGGCGAGCGTGGCCGAGCTCGTCAGCAACGACCGGCCGCTGGTCGCGCGCTACGACGGCGAGCTGTTCTTCCCGTTCGTCAGCAACCCGCCCGAAACCCGTTTCGGCGGCGACTTCGGCACGCCGACCGACTGGAAAGACCCGCTGATCCGTGCGCAGTTCGCGAAGCCGGGCAACTGGGCCGTGTTCACGCTCAACGAGCACTCCGACCGCTCGCAGGACTACTTCCTGAAGTCGCCGGCACCCTCGGCGCCGAGCGCGCAGAACCTGCTCGGCACCGACACCGATTCGCACGACATGGTCGCCAAGCTGATCTACGGCTTTCGCGTCAGCATCTGGTTCGCGTTCGCGCTGACGATCGTCGGCACGGTGCTGGGTGTGCTGGCCGGTGCGGTGCAAGGCTACTTCGGCGGCCGCACCGACCTGTTCCTGCAGCGCATCTTCGAGATCTGGGGCGCGGTGCCCGAGCTCTACCTGCTGATCATCTTCGCGTCGATCTTCGAGCCCTCGCTGCTGCTGCTGCTGATCCTGCTGTCGCTGTGGGGCTGGTTCGGGCTGTCGGACTATGTGCGCGCCGAGTTCCTGCGCAATCGCGGCCTGGAGTTCGTCAAGGCGGCGCGCGCGCTCGGCCTGTCGAACGGCCAGATCATCTGGCGCCATGTGCTGCCGAACTCGCTGACGCCGGTGATCACCTTCCTGCCGTTCCGCATGAGTGCCGCGATCATCGCGCTGACCTCGCTCGACTTTCTCGGCCTGGGTGTGCCGCAGAACACGCCGTCGCTCGGCGAACTGCTGCGTCAGGGCAAGGCGAGCCTCGATGCCTGGTGGATCATCTTCCCGACCTTCGCGGTGCTGGTGCTGACCATGGTGCTGCTGACCTTCATCGGCGACGCGCTGCGCGACGCTTTCGACACGCGCAAGTCATGAGCAACATCAAAAACCTGCTGGAAGTCGAGCACCTGACGGTGCGCTTCGGCGCGAGCACCGTGGTCAACGACGTGTCGTTCCACATCGCGCCGGGCGAGAAGTTCGCGCTGGTCGGCGAATCGGGTTCGGGCAAGTCGATCACCGCGCTGTCGGTGCTGCGGCTGGTCGATGCGGCGGTCGCGACCGGGGCGATCCGCTTCGAAGGCGCCGACCTGATGAAGAAGTCGGAGCGCGAGATGCGCGGCATCCGCGGCGCCGAGATCGCGATGATCTTCCAGGAGCCGATGACGGCGTTGAACCCGCTGTACCCCGTGGGCAACCAGATCGGCGAGGTGCTGGAGCTGCACGAAGGCCTGCGCAAGAACGAGGCGCGCGCGCGCGCGATCGACCTGCTCAGGCGCACCGGCATCCCCGAGCCCGAGCGCCGCATCGACGCCTACCCGCACCAGCTCTCGGGCGGCCAGCGCCAGCGCGCGATGATCGCGATGGCGCTGGCCTGCAAACCGAAGCTGTTGATTTGCGATGAGCCGACGACCGCGCTCGACGTGACCATTCAGGCCCAGATCCTCGCGCTGCTCGACGAGCTGCAGGCCGAGATGGGGATGGCGCTGCTGTTCATCACGCACGACCTGAACCTGGTGCGGCGCTTCACGCACCGCGTCGGCGTGATGGAACGCGGCAAGCTGGTCGAGATCGGCGCCACCGCCACGGTGTTCGGCGCGCCGCAGCACCCTTACACCCGCAAACTGATGGCGAGCCGGCCGCAGCGCGTGGTGCAGCCGCTGCCGACGGATGCGCCGATCCTGCTCGCGGGCGTTGACGTCGGCGTCAACTTCACGATCCCGCAAGGCTGGTTCAGCAAGCGCGTGTTCGAGGCGGTGCGGCACGCGACGCTGGAGTTGAAGCGTGGTGAGACGCTCGGCATCGTCGGCGAGTCGGGCTCGGGCAAAACGACGCTCGGGATGGCGCTGCTCGCGCTGCAAACGATCTCGGCCGGCGAAGTGCAGATGGGCGGCCAGCGCATCGACAACGCCGAGCGCACCGCGCTGCGCGCGATGCGCAAGCGGATGCAGGTCGTGTTTCAGGATCCGTTCGCGTCACTCAGCCCGCGCATGACGGTCGGCCAGATCGTCGGCGAAGGCTTGGCGCTGCACCGGCCGGAGCTGACCAAGTCGGCGCGCGACAAGCTCGTGCTCGAGATGCTCGACGAGGTCGGTCTGAGCGACGCGAAGGGCGTGTCGAACGTGCTGCAGCGCTACCCGCACGAGTTCTCGGGCGGGCAACGCCAGCGCATCTCGATCGCGCGGGCGGTGGTGCTGCGCCCCGAGGTGCTGGTGCTCGACGAGCCGACCTCGGCGCTCGACGTTTCAGTGCAGCAACAAGTGCTGAAGCTGCTCGCCGAACTGCAGCGCCACTACGGCCTGAGCTACGTGTTCATCAGCCACGACCTCGCAGTCGTGCGCGCGATGTCGCATCGCGTGATGGTGATGAGGAACGGTGATGTGATCGAGGAGGGCGAAGCGCAAGCGCTGTTCGACGCGCCGCGCGAGCCCTACACGAAGGCCCTGCTGGCCGCCGCGCACCTGGGGTGACCCCAAGCGGGGCGGCGCGGGGCGCGCGGGTGTGTGATCAGGCAGCCGCTTGCTTGGCCGGGGCCGGCCGCTGCTGCTTCGCGGCCTTCTTCTGGTCTTTCGCCCGCTTCTGTTTTTCTCGGCGGGTGCCGCGGTCTCTGTCTGCGCTCATGTCTGTCTCGGTTGGTTGGACGAGGCGCTGTTTTAACACCAGTCGGACCGGGCCGAGCTTTCAGCCCAGCGCCGCGCGCACGAAATCGAGCCGGTCCTGGCCGAAGAACATCTCGGTGCCGACGAACATCGTCGGCGCGCCGAACACGCCGCGCGCCACCGCCTCTTCGGTGGTCGCACGCAACGCGGCCTTGACCTCGGGGTCGTTGGCCCAACCCATCACCTCGGCCGGATCGAAACCGGCCGCGGTGAGCGCCTGCGCTGCGGTGGCCGGGTCGTTCAGATTCTGCGGCGCGACCCGCATCGCGTGGAACACGCCGCGCAGGTAGTCCTGAAAGCGCTCGGGCGCGCGCAGTTGCGCGCCGGTGGCGCCGCGCATCAGCAGCAGCGTGTTGATCGGGAAGAACGGGTTCGAGGCCAGCGGCACACCGTAGCGGCGCGCGAAGCGGGCCATGTCGGCGTCCATGTAGCGGGCCTTCGCCGGTACGGTCGCGGGCGAGGCGTTGCCGGTGGCCTGAAACACGCCACCGAGCAGCATCGGCCGGTAGACCAACTCGGCGCCGACCTGTGCGCAGAGCGCGGGCAGCTGCGTCCACGCGAGGTAGGTGGTCGGGCTGCCGACATCGAAGAAGAACTCGACCTGTTTTCCCATCGTGCATCATCGTAAGTTCATACACGGAGGCGAGCCATGGCGACGAACCCGAACAACAAGGTGGCACTGGTGATCGGCGCCGGCGACGCGACCGGCGGCGGAATCGCGAAGCGCTTCGCGGCCGGCGGCTACACCGCTTGCGTGACGCGGCGCGAGGCCGACAAGCTGGCGCCGCTGCTGCAAAGCATCCGCGAGGCCGGCGGCCAGGCGCGCGGCTTCGGCTCAGACGCGCGCAAGGAAGAGGAAGTGATCGCGCTGGTCGAGCAAATCGAGCGCGAGATCGGGACGATCGAGGTGCTGGTGTTCAACATCGGCGCGAACGTGCCGTGCAGCGTGCTCGAAGAGACCGCGCGCAAGTATTTCAAGATCTGGGAGATGGCCTGCTTCGGCGGCTTTCTGAACGGGCGCGAAGTGGCGAAGCGCATGGTCACGCGTGGCCGCGGCACGATCATCTTCACCGGCGCGACCGCCGCGTTGCGCGGCAACGCCAACTTTGCCGCGTTCGCGGGCGCGAAGCACGCGTTGCGGGCGCTGGCGCAGAGCATGGCGCGCGAGTTGGGGCCGCAGGGGATTCACGTGGCGCACGTCGTCGTCGACGGCGCGATCGACACCGAGTTCATCCGCAGCAGCTTCCCCGAGCGTTACGCGCTGAAAGAGCAGGACGGCATTCTGAACCCCGAGCACATCGCCGAGAACTACTGGCACCTGCACATGCAGCCGCGCGATGCGTGGACCTTCGAGCTCGACCTGCGCCCGTACATGGAGCGCTGGTAGCTCGCCTCAGCGCTTGCGATCGGTGAAGCGAATTTCGTAGCGCGAGTTGCGGTCGCCGTCCTTGAACTGCAAGGTGTTGCCGACCCACTCGTAGGGCGCGGTGAACTCGTCGATCTGCACGACGTTGTGCATCACGACGATCTCGACCTGGCTGCTGTGCAGCTTCATGCTGTAGACGACGTCGTCGACGCGCAAACGCATCGTGCCATCGGCGCGCAGATCGACCTGCGCCGGGCCGCAGCTGGGCGGCTTCGGCAAGGTCGCGACACACAACTCCGCGGTCTGGCGTCCGACCTCCGGCCGCGCCAGCGGCGCCGCCGACAGATCGAACGCCGCGAGCACGAGCAGCGCGGCGCTGATGGACCGTCGCGCCGCGGTCTTCACTTCAGCAGGCCTTGCGCCGTGGTCACTTGAGGAGGCCTTCGGCCTTCAGCGCCGCCTGCACCGCCGGGCGCGCCGCCATGCGCGCCTGGAACGCGCCGAGATTCTTCATGCCCGAGATGTCGATGCCGGTGTGGCCAGTCCAGTTCGTGACCGTGAACAGGTAGGCATCGGCGATCGTGAACGCGTCGCCCATCAGGTATTGCTTGCCTTCGAGTTGTTGGTCGACCCACTTCAGCTTGTCGGCGGCCCTGGCGCGGATCACGGCCTTGCCCTCTTCCGGCATGGTCGGGTTGAACAGCCCGCCGATGCCCTTGTGCAGTTCGCTGGTGACGAAGTTCAGCCACTCCTGCAGGCGGTAGCGCTCCATCGTGCCGTTGGCCGGCGCGAGCTTCTTCGCCGGCGCCTTGTCGGCGATGTACTGGGTGATGACCGGGCCTTCGGAGAGGCGGTCGCCGCTGTCGAGTTCGAGCAGCGGCACCTGACCTTTCGAAGTGGTCTGGTAGTAGTCGCTGCCGTCTTCGAGCTGGTGCGCCTTCAGATTCGCCTTGACGAGCGTGAACGGCAGGCCCGACTCGTTCAGGACGATGTGCGGGGCGAGCGAGCAGGCGCCGGGGCTGTAATAGAGCTTCATGGGAGTCAATCGGGAGTCGGAAGTCGGGGATCGCCATTACACCGCGTTCCGGATTTCCGCGTGGCGCGAGTGTTCAAGCGGATTGAAGGGTGTGTGCAGTGAACCGCCCTTCCGTCGCGCGGCGCTGGCACTACATTCAAGCCATGAACACCACCACCCTCCCGATCACCGGTTCATCAACCCCTGTCGTCCGGCGCTCGCGCCAGGTCGAGCAGCTCGTGCGTGGCCAGCCCACGTCGGACGGCGACGGCGTCAAGCTGACGCGCGTGCTGACCCAGCCGCTGCAGAAACGCCTCGACCCGTTCCTGATGCTCGATGCCTTCGGCAGCGACGCCGCGAGCGACTACATCGGCGGCTTCCCGAGCCACCCGCACCGCGGCTTCGAGACCGTGACGATCATGCTCGAAGGCCGCATGCGCCACCAGGACAGCGTCGGCAACGTCGGCTTGCTCGAGCCCGGCAGCGTGCAGTGGATGACGGCCGGGCGCGGCATCATCCATTCCGAGATGCCCGAGCAGCAGGAAGGCCGGATGGCCGGCTTCCAGCTCTGGGTCAATCTCGCCGCGAAGGACAAGATGCAGCCGCCCGCCTACCGCGACGTGGCACCGGCCGATGTGCCGGTCGTCACGCTGGCCGGCGGCGTGCAGGTGCGCGTGATCGCGGGCACGACGCTCGGCGTCGCCGGTGCGGTGACGCGGCCGACGACCGAGCCGCTGGTGCTCGACATCGTGCTGCCGGCCGGCCAGTCGTTCGATGCGCTGCTGCCGGCGGGTCACAACGCGTTCGCCTACGTTTACGGCGGCGGCGTCGTGACGATCGGCGCAGGTTCGTCGTCGCGGGTCGAGAGCGAGCGCATGGCGATCCTGAAGAACGATGCGGAGGCCGACGGCGTACGCTTCAGCGCCGAGACCGACGCGCGCGTGCTGCTCGTCGCCGGCGCACCGCTGAACGAACCGATCGCGCAGTACGGCCCGTTCGTGATGAACTCGACCGCCGAGATTCATCAGGCGGTGGCCGACTTCCAGCGCGGCGCGTTGGCGGCATGAGCGCGTTGAAGATGCAATAGGCTAGTCTGTCGGCTTTCCGAACACGGAAGGCCGACAACATGCCCCGTCAGACGCTCGACGAATCCCGCCTCCACCCCGCGATCCGCGACACGGTCGCAAACCTGCACGTCGACATCGTCCACAACGTCAACGCCGCGGCGCTGTCGAATCCGGTGCTCGTCGTCGGGATGGCCGGCAACCCGTGGTGCCGGCGTGCGCGCCGCATCCTCGGCGAGGCGGAGATTCCGTTTCATTACCTCGGCTACGGCAGCTACCTCAGCGAATGGCGGCCCCGCGGCGCGCTGAAAGCCTGGAGCGGCTGGCCGACCTTTCCGATGGTGTTCGTCAAGGGCAACCTGATCGGCGGCGCGCAAGACTTGGAGAAGCTCATCAAGAGCGGCGAGATCAAGCGCCTGCTCGGCGAATGATGCGCGGCGGGCGTGCGGCGGCCGCTCTCGCGCTGGGCTTGGTTGCCGGTGCTGCGAATGCCCAAGCCCAGGCGCTGACCGACTGCCGCGTCGCCGGCCTGCGCAACAGCGTGAAATGCGGCGTGGTGCAGCGCGCGCTCGACCCGGCGCGGCCTGACGGCCCGAAGATCGAGGTGCACTACGTTGTCGTGCCGGCGATGGCGCGACGCAAGCTGCCCGATCCGGTGTTCCTGGTCGCCGGCGGGCCGGGCCAGAGCGCGATCGACGTCGCGCCGCAGGTGATGCCGTTGTTCAGCCGCCTCAACAACCGGCGCGACATCGTGTTCGTCGACCAGCGCGGCACCGGCCAGAGCGCGCCGCTCGATTGCCCCGCGGCCCAGCGCGAGTCGCTCGGCGAGCAGGCCGACAACGACGCCCAGATCAAGCGGCTGATGCAGTGCAAGGCCGCGCTGCTGAAAAAGCCTTACATCAAGGCGCCGAGCGACTTGGGCTTCTTCACGACCACGCTCGCAATGGGTGACCTCGACGCGGTGCGCCGGCAGCTCGGCGCGGCGCAGATCGACCTGGTCGGCGTCTCGTACGGCACGCGCGCGATCCTCGAATACCTGCGGCAGTTTCCGAAGGCAGTGCGGCGCGCCGTGCTCGATTCGGTTGCGCCGCCCGACATGATCCTGCCGGCGAGTTTCTCGACCGATGGCCAGGCCGCGCTCGATGCGCTGCTCGCGGCGTGCGAAGCCCAGGCCGCGTGCACCCACGCCTATCCCAAGCTGCGCGCCGACTGGGCCGCGCTGCTGGCCAGCCTGCCGAAGCCGGCGACCGCGCCGCACCCGCTCAGCGGCACGCCCGAACACTTCACGCTGACCCGCGACATGGTGCTCGGCGCGGTGCGCGGCGCGCTCTACAACCCTGCCATGGCAGCGGCCCTGCCGGCGGCCATCACCGACGCCGCGGCGGGGCGCGTCGAGGGCCTCGTCGGCATGGGTTCGCTGCTCGGCTCGCGCCGCGGGCTGCGGCTCGCGATGGGCATGCATTTCTCGGTGGTCTGCGCCGAAGACGCGCCGCGGATGGCGAAGGCCACCGACCCACCCGGCGCCGACTTCGGCAACGCTCAGGCGATGATCTACCAGCGCGTCTGCGCCGAGTGGCCGCGCGGCGCGGTGCCGCAAGCCTTCTATTCGATTCCGCCATCGCGCACGCCCGCGCTGCTGCTCAGCGGCGGGCTCGACCCGGCCACGCCGCCGCGCCATGCCGCACGCGTCGCGAGGGCGCTCGGGCCGGCGGCGCAACTGGTGGTCGTGCCGAACGCCGGCCACAGCGTGCTCGGCATCGGCTGCGCGCGCGATCTGCTGTACCGCTTCATCGACACGGCCGACGACGGCGCCGCGACGGCCGTCGACGCGAGCTGTTTGAAGGCGATCCCGCGGCCCGGCGTGTTCCGCCCGATCGACCTGGCGAACGCGGACGCAAAGGATGCTGCAAAGTGATCCGCATCGAGCACCTCGCCAAGTCGTTCAGCGCACCGGCCGGCGGCAAGCGAAAGCTCGCGCTGAAGCGCCCGCCGCCACGCATCGTTCAGGCCGTGAAAGACGTGAACCTGCACGCGCCCGATGGCCACATCACCGGCCTGCTCGGCCCGAACGGCGCCGGCAAGACGACGTGCCTGCGCGTCCTCGCCGGGCTGATTCCGGCCGACGCCGGGCGGATCAATGTGGATGGCATCGATGTGAGCGCTCGCCCCCGCGAAGCGCTTGCACGCATGGGCGTGCTGTCGGATGCACGTGGCCTGTACCCGCGGCTGACAGCGCGCGAGAACATCGTCTACTACGGTCGGCTGCAAGGCATGGCACATGACGCCGCCAACGCCCGCGCCGAGGTGCTGGCCGACATGTTCGACATGCGCGCCCTGCTCGACCGCCGCACCGACGGCTTCAGCCAAGGCGAGCGCATGAAGACGGCGCTGGCGCGTGCGCTGGTGCACGACCCGGCCAACATCGTGCTCGACGAGCCGACCAACGGCCTCGACGTGCTCGCCACGCGCGCGCTGCGCGAGAGCCTGCGCTGGCTGCGCACGCCTGCAGGCGGCGCGAAGTGCATCGTGTTCTCGACCCACATCATGCAAGAGGTCGAGCGGCTGTGCGACAGCGTCGTGGTCGTCGCGCACGGCCGCACGGTCGCGACCGGCACCGTGCCGGAGCTGCTGGCGCAGACCCAGGAAGAAGACTTCGAGGAGGCGTTCGTGAAGCTTGCGTTCGCCGAAGAGCAGGCCCGGCAAGGAGCGACTGCATGAGCCGGCTCATGACGATCCTGACGATCTACCGCAAGGAGATCATCGACGCGCTGCGCGACCGCCGCACCTTGCTGACCGTGCTCGCCTCGTCGGTGCTGATGGGCCCGCTGGTGCTGCTGGCGATCTCGGGGCTGGTGGCCTCGCTGGAGGCAAACGCCGAGCAGCGCGAGGTCGTCGTCGCCGGCATCGAGCGCGCGCCGACCCTGGTCAACTTCCTCGCGCGCCAAACCTGGACCGTGAAGCCTGCGCCGGCCGGCTACGAGCAGTTGCTGCGCAAGGCCAAGCTGGCGGACGCGGTCGTCGTCGTGCCGGATGATTTCGAGGCGGCATTGGTGCGCGGCGACGCGCCGATCGTCGAGATCGTTTCCGACAGCGCGAACCAGCGCTCGCAGGCCAGCGCGGGGCGCATCTCGGGCTTGCTCTCGGGTTTCAGCCGCGAGCGCGCGACGCTGACGCTGGCGCTGCGTGGTGTCTCGCCCGACGCGCTCGAGCCGGTTCGCGTGGCCGATCGCGATCTGGCCAGCACGCAGACGCGCGCGACCCAGATCACCGGCATGCTGCCGTTCTTCGTGCTGATGGCGGTGCTGACCGGCGCGCTCAACGCCGCGCTCGACACGACCGCGGGCGAGCGCGAGCGCGGCTCGCTCGAGCCGCTGCTGATGAACCCGGCCGAGCGCTGGGTGCTGGTGCTCGGCAAGTGGGGCGCAGTCGCCAGCGTCGGCATGCTGATCGCGGTGCTGGCGTGCTTCAGCTTCCTGCCCGGCCAGTGGCTGCTGCGCAGCGACACGCTGGCGGCGATGTTCCAGTACGGCGTGCGCGAGGTGCTGCTGTTCCTCGTCGTGCTGCTGCCGTTCGCGGCGGCCGCGTCTGCGCTGCTGATGGCGGTGGCGATCCGCTGCAAGACCTTCAAGGAGGCGCAGGCCGGCACCACGGTCGTGATGCTCGCGGCGTCGCTGCTGCCGCTGATCAATGTGTTCAGCCTCGGCGAAGAGTCGCCGTGGTACCTGTGGGTGCCGGCGCTGGCGCAGAACGTGTTGATGACGCATGTTTTGCGCGGCGAGGCCTTCACGCTGGCGCAGCTCGCGGTGCCAATGGCGGTGTGCGCGCTGCTGGCGGCCGGCGGCGTGTGGTTCGTCGCGCGCACCTTGCGCAGCGCAGCGGTGCGGTGAGATGGCGACGACCCCTTCCCCGCCATCGTGGCGCTGGTGCCGCTTCGACGAGCTCGATGCGTTCGAGCTGCAGGCGATCTACATGGCGCGCCAGCTCGTGTTCGCCCTCGAGCAGAACTGCGTCTACCTCGACGCGGACGGCGTCGACGCGGATTCGTTCCATTTGGCCGCTTGGTCGAATGACCGCACCGTGCCGCTCGCCTATGCGCGCGTCGTGCACCCGGGCCGCAAATACGCCGAGCCGTCGATCGGGCGCGTGATCACGACGAGCAGCGCGCGCGGAACCGGGCTTGGGCGCGAGTTGGTCAGGCGCGCCGTCGCGCACTGCAGCGCGGCCTTTCCCGACCAAGGCATCCGCATCTCGGCGCAAACGCGGCTGGAGCATTTCTACGCGGCATTCGGTTTCACCGCCGTCGGCGCGCCGTACCTGGAAGACGGCATTCCGCACACCGAGATGTTGCGCCCCTTCGACTGACGCGACGGCGCAGGCTGCCTACAATCTCGTCTGCTCAAAAAATAGGCAAGACGATGTTGTTCCCGAAGGAATTCGACGTGATCGTGGTCGGTGGCGGCCACGCCGGCACCGAGGCCG
>JAZJZJ010000007.1:0-1518 GCA_040389925.1 Pseudomonadota bacterium | reverse complement strand
CGCGGTCACGCCGGCGGTCGTGCCGGCGACCTTGAAGTCCATGTCGCCGAGGTGATCTTCGTCGCCGAGGATGTCGGTCAGCACGGCGAACTTGGCGCCGTCCTTGATCAGGCCCATCGCGATGCCGGCCACGTGCGCCTTCAGCGGCACGCCGGCGTCCATCAGCGCGAGGCAACCGCCGCACACCGAGGCCATCGACGAGGAGCCGTTCGACTCGGTGATTTCAGACACCACGCGCATCGAGTACGGGAAGTCGGCCTGGCTCGGCAGCACCGCAACCAGCGCGCGCTTGGCGAGGCGGCCGTGGCCGATTTCGCGGCGCTTCGGCGTGCCCACGCGGCCGGTTTCGCCGGTGGCGAACGGCGGCATGTTGTAGTGCATCATGAAGTGCTCGGTGAACTCACCGGCCAGTGCATCGATGCGCTGCGCGTCGCGCGCGGTGCCCAGTGTGGCAGCGACCAGCGCCTGCGTCTCGCCACGCGTGAACAGCGACGAGCCGTGAGCGCGCGGCAGCACGCTGTTGCGGATCTCGATCGCGCGCACGGTGCGGGTGTCGCGACCGTCGATGCGCGGCTCACCGCTCAGGATCTGGCTGCGCACGATGCGCGCTTCGATGTCGAACAGCACGTTGTCGAGGTGGACCTTGTCGAAGACCACGCCCTCGCCTTGCAGCGACGCGACGGTCGCGGCCGTGACGGCGCGGGTGGCTTGCGTGCGGGCCTGCTTCGAGCGGATCTGATACGCCTCGCGCAGCGGGCCTTCGGCGAGTGCGGCGACCTTGGCGATGAAGGGCTCGTCTTTCGCGGCGGGCTTCCAGTCCCAGGCCGGCTTGCCGGCGTCACGCACCAACTCATGGATCGCGTTGATCGCGATCTTGCTTTGCTCCTGGCCGAACACGATGCCGCCGAGCATGACTTCTTCGCTCAGTTGCTGCGCTTCCGACTCGACCATCAGCACGGCGCTTTCGGTGCCGGCGACGATCAGGTCCATCTTCGAATCGAGCAGCTGCGTCTTGCCCGGGTTCAGCACGTACTGGCCGTTGACGTAGCCGACGCGCGCGGCGCCGATGGGGCCGTTGAACGGGATGCCCGAGATCGCCAGCGCGGCGGATGAGCCGATCAGCGCGGCGATGTCGGCCGAGACCTCCGGGTTCAGCGACAGCACGTGCACGACGACCTGCACTTCGTTGTAGAAGCCTTCAGGGAACAGCGGGCGCAGCGGGCGGTCGATCAGGCGCGAGGTCAGCGTTTCGAGCTCGCTCGGGCGGCCTTCGCGCTTGAAGAAGCTACCGGGAATCTTGCCGGCCGCATACGTCTTCTCGATGTAGTCGACGGTCAGCGGGAAGAAATCCTGGCCCGGCTTCGGGTTCTTGGCGGCGACGACAGTCGCGAGCACCACGGTGTCTTCGATGTTGACGATCACCGCGCCGCCGGCCTGGCGGGAGATTTCACCGGTCTCGAGGATGACGGTGTGCTGACCCCATTGGAAGGTCTTGGTGACTTTGTTGAACATGCTCAT
>JAZJZJ010000006.1:0-52451 GCA_040389925.1 Pseudomonadota bacterium | reverse complement strand
AGTTGGTTAGAATACCGGCCTGTCACGCCGGGGGTCGCGGGTTCGAGTCCCGTCCACTCCGCCAACACAATCAACGGGTTGCAGCAGAAATGCTGCAACCCGTTTTCTTTTCTCGGAGCTGGGGAAGGCTTGAACAGCGTTTGCTGTTCCTCATCCTCGCGACTGCGTCTCGCGCACATCCCTCTCTTAGCGGCCAAAGGCCAACATCCACGCGAGTTTGCGAGGTGGGTTGCGGTTGAGGCAAATGATCGAGATCGTCGGGTAGATCGAAGGCGGTTTGAGTGAGGGTTGATGGCGCCGGTATACGGACCTTGTCGGCGCGCGCGGCCTCCAGTCACTTCTTGGCGTTTGCGCCGGCGCAAGGCTGCACACCGAGATTGCGTCAAACGTCGATGCTCGTATGCTGGTCGCGACATGTCATCGGAGGTGAGCTTGAAGCGAGTCATCGAAGGGGGAAGGGAAGCGCAGCCCGCGCTGCTGCCGGAATGTCGCGACGATCCGGTCTCGCTCGGTTCGACCGGATCGCATGGGTTCGACCGCGCATGATCGACCCACACTCGCCGTCGGTGCCATCAGAATCGGGCTCGGGCTCCCGCCCGGGACGAGGCTCGCAGCAGTCGGGCTGGATGCGCTGGCTTCCGGGGCTGCAGACCTTGCGCCACTACGAGGTCGCGTGGCTGCGCCATGACATCGTGGCCGGGATGGTGCTTGCCGCGCTTCTCGTCCCGGTCGGCATCGCTTACGCCGTTGCGTCCGGTGTGCCGGCCATCACTGGCCTCTACGCGACCATCTTCGGACTGCTCGCCTATGCGCTGTTCGGTCCGAGCCGGGTGCTCGTTCTGGGGCCCGATTCTTCACTCGTCGCGCTGACTCTGGGTGTCGTGCTGCCGCTGTCTGCGGGCGACCCGCAGCGCGCGGTCGCTCTGGCCGGGATGATGGCGCTGGTCTCGGGCACCTTGTGTGCGCTGGCCGGCGTTGCCCGGCTGGGCTTCATCACGGAGCTGCTCTCGAAGCCGATTCGCTACGGCTACATGAACGGCATTGCGCTGACCTTGGTCATCAGCCAGCTACCGGCGCTGTTCGGCTTCTCGGTCGAGGTGCAGGAACCCTTGAGCACAGCGCGAGCCTTTGCCATGGCCGTACTGGACGGCAAGGCACAGTGGGCATCGATGGCGCTCGGCGCAGGTACGCTGGCCGCGCTGTGGTGGTTGGGCCGCAGCAAGCGCATCCCGGCGGTCCTGGTCGCGGTCGCCGGCGCGACCCTCGTCGTCACGCTGCTGGACCTCGCGGCGCGCGCCGGCGTGCCGGTGCTGGGCGCGCTGCCTCGCGGACTGCCCGCATTCGCTTTCCCCGCCATCACGGCGAATGACATCACCCCGGTTCTGCTCGGCGGTCTGGCGGTTGCGCTGGTCTCGTCGGCCGACACGAGCGTGCTGTCGCGCACCTATGGCGCACGCGAGCGTGCCTTCGTCGACCCCAATCAGGAACTGGTGGGGCTCGGTGCGGCCAACCTTGCGGCTGGCCTTTTTCAGGGCTTTCCCGTCAGTGCAAGTGCCTCGCGCACGCCGGTCGCGAAGACCGCGGGCGCCAAGACCCAACTGGCCAGCATCGTCGGCGCGTTGGCGGTGGCGGCATTGTTGATGTTCGCGCCGGACCTGCTCGGGAACTTGCCGACCGCGGCGCTGGCCGCCGTGGTGATCGCCTCGGCGGTCTCGCTGTTCGAGATCGCCGACCTGCGCAGAATCTGGCGCATTCAACGCTGGGAGTTCTGGCTCTCGGTCGGCTGCCTCGTCGGCGTGGTCGTTCTCGGCGCGATTGCGGGCATCGGCCTTGCGATCGTGGCGGCCGTGATCGAGTTCCTGTGGGATGGCTGGCGTCCCCACTCGGCCGTGCTCGGCCGGGTCGACGGCATCAAGGGCTATCACGACGTCGCCCGCCATCCCGATGCCCGCATCGTTCCCGGCCTGGTGTTGTTCCGCTGGGACGCGCCGCTGTTCTTCGCCAACGCCGAACAGTTTCGAAGCCGCGTGACGGACGCGCTGGCGGCAGCGCCGGCGCCGGTGCGCCGGCTTGTCGTCGGCGCGGAGCCGATCACCAGCGTCGACGTCACCGCCGCCGACATGCTCGACGAACTCGACGATGCCTTGCATGCAGAGGGCATCGAGCTGTGCTTTGCCGAGATGAAGGATCCCGTCAAGGACAAGCTCAAGCGCTTCGGCTTGTTCTGCAGGCTCGGCGAGGATCGATTCTTCGCGACGATCGGCGAGGCCGTGAGTTCGTATGTCAAGACTCACGCGGTCCCATGGGTGGACTGGGAGGACCGGCCTCGCTGAGGCGGGCAGGCGCATGGCTCCCGTCCTTCGTGCGAAGGTGGCTGGAGGCCGTTGCCGGGCATGTGCGGCAACCGGCGTCAGTGGCGATACAGCGCCTCGATTTGTGCGCCGAAACGGGCGTCCGGATTGTGACGCGTGGCCTTGGAGCAGCGCGAGGCCCAAGCCAGCGACCGCCAAACTGCGCCAAGACGCGCCGCGCGACGAGCGGTTGCAGCAGCGACCACGCCAGCGCATCGAGAAGCCGGGACCCGGCTTCGGGAACAGGCAGGTTCTGTGTGCGCCAGAACCGTCGCCAGTGCAGATGGCCGCTTGGTCAACGCCTGATCAAACCGCCGACAGCTTCGCCGGCCGGCTGTAGCGGGCCCAGCGGATTCACCCGTCGCTCCGTGCGATCGTTGCGCGGCTCGCCACCGTAGCTTTGAAAGAGAACAACGCCATCGCGCACGGCAACGAGCCCATTGAAACGCCAACCGCTGACCCGCACCGTGCGGCGGAAGTTCAGGAAGTCGAGGAAGAAGTTGCCCTCATGACGGCTGGTCTCGCGAGCCAGATGAAACTCGTACGCTTGGCAGCCTTGATGCGCGAGGATGCACTCGCGGATGCCGGGGTCCAGCGTCTCGAAGGGCACGCCGGGATCGGGCGACAAACGCGCCGTCAGTTGCGGGTACGGAATCACTGTCAGATTCGAACTGGCCTTCAGGTCAAACCCAAGTGCCTTGAGGTCGTCGACCGTTGTTCTGTAACTGACGATCTTGTCGAACGCCGCGGCGGCCGCCTCAAAACTGTCGAATGGTGAAGGCCCTTCGCTGTGTCCTCGCGGCAGCATCTGGGCACAACCGGTCAGCGACAGACAAACGAGAAGACAGCTCACGCGTTTTGAAACCATGCCGGCCAGTGTTGCGAAGCGGCTTGCTTGGCCGTTTGATTTGCGTCAAGCGATTTGAATGGGCGGGACCACCCAACTACCCGTCGATGGGCACGCCACCCGCAAATCGGCACCGCCACTCGTCCCAAATTTCCCCGTTGATCGCGATCGCCGCCGCCTGCCAGGCAAGCATCGTGTCAATCTGAAGTTGCTGGACTCTCACCGCGTTCAGCGCGAGGGCAGAAGCCCAGTTGCTCCCAAGGTGAGTCGGGTCGTCGCGCATCGAGGCTTCAGGGGGCGGGGCTCCGCTGGTCATCTTCGCTCTCCGGTTGAGGCTTGTCGCGGAAGGACTTGATGTCACACCCGCGCGGACGCAAGTCAAGAGAAATGTAGCCACAGGCTGCACCCGGGACCTTGAGCCAACGCAAGGTCGTTGTGTCGGGCCAGGTCGAGACTGCGCCAGCAATCTGCTGCCGGGCCCAAGGAACCACCATGTACATGCGCATCCTCGTACCGATCGACGGCAGCAGCGTCGCCGAGCGCGGTCTCGATGAGGCCATTGCCCTTGCACGGCAACTCGGCTCGACACTGCACGTGCTCAACGTTGTCGACGCCCGCATGCTCGCCGCCGCGGTGTCGACTTATGCCCCCGCGGAGCAGCTTGTCGAGGACTGGCGGATCGCGGGCGAAAGGCTCGTGCCCGAGGCCGTCAAGCGGGCCCGATCGCAAGGCGTGACCGCGCAGGGGCGGGTCAGTTGCGATCCCGGCCTGCAGGTGCACGAGGCCATCCTTCGAGAGGCCAGGAGCACGGCCGCCGAACTCATCGTCATGGGGACGCACGGGCGCCGCGGCTTGACGCGCCTCACGCTGGGCAGTGATGCAGAGCTCGTGTTGCGCGAAAGCCCGGTTCCGGTGCTGCTCGTGCGTGCGCCTGGAATCGTGGCGTCAGGCTGAACGGAGGATCACGGGCGCACCTCGCATGGGCGAGTTTTTGGCGCCGATCAATCAAGTGCGAGGGGACACCGCGTAGCATTGCTGAATCAGCCCTCTTGAATCGGAGCACTCATGAAGATTCTCTTGCCCGTCGACGGCAGCGACTACACCAAACGGATGCTGGCTTATGTTGCCGCGCATGACGAGTTGCTGGGCGCAGCTCACGACTACACATTCTTCACCGCGGTCGCTCCCATTCCTGCGCACGTGACTCGCTTTCTCGAGCGCGGCATGCTCGACGGCTACTACGACGAGCAGGCCGAGCAGGTGTTCAAGCCTGTGCGCGCGTTTGCGGACCAGCAGCATTGGACGTATCGAGCGGTGCACGTTCACGGCCATGCGGCCGACGAGATTGCCCGGATGGCCGAGTCAGACAAATACGACCTCATCGTGATGGGCTCGCACGGGCACACGGCGCTGGGCAGCATGATTCTCGGCTCGGTCGCGAGTGGTGTGTTGGCGCGCTCCAAGCTGCCGGTGTTGCTCATTCGATGAACAGTGCTCGGCCGTCGACGATGGCGACGGCGGATGGCCGGAACGATGTGCGCCCCGAGAAGCAAGCGAGCCCGGTCCACGCTTCTGGTCCCTCAGGTCTCAGCGAGGCCGAAGCCCGAGTTCGCTTGGCGACCGCGGGCCTGAACCGGTTGCCGCCGCCAGAGCACAAGACGCCTCTCGCACTCGTGCTGTCGGTCGCGGCGCAGCCGATGGTGCTGCTGCTGCTCGCCTGCACATTGCTGTACGCCATGCTCGGCAGCCTGTTCGACAGCGCGGCGCTCGGGCTTTCCGTCGTGGTGGTGGCGGCCATCTCCGTCTACCAGGAACTGCGCACACAGCGCGCTCTGGAGGCGTTGCGCGATCTGTCGAGTCCGCGCAGCACCGTGGTCAGAGACGGTGTCGTCAAGCGCATTGCCAGTCAGGAACTCGTGCCGGGAGATCGACTGATCGTCCAGGAGGGCGATCGGCTCGCGTGCGATGCGCAGCTCGTCCGGTCTCATTCGATGCGTGTCGACGAGTCGCTGCTGACGGGCGAGTCCGTGCCCGTCGACAAAGACGGCGAAACGGCCGATTCGCCCGCCACCCGTCTGCACGCCGGCACGCTGGTGGTCCAGGGCGATGGCGTCGCGACCGTGACCGAAACGGGCGTGCATACCGCGCTCGGGAAGATCGGCAAGTCGATGGCCTCGGTGCCGCCGCGCAGCAGCCGTCTGCACCGCGAACTGACGCGCCTGGTGCGAGGCGTCGCGATGCTGGCGCTGTTGACTTGCGTGCTCGCAGCCGTGGTGTTCGCCTGGCGCGAAGGATCCTGGACGGCCGGTTTGCTGGTCGGCTTGACCCTGGCGATGTCGATCGTGCCGGAGGAGTTCGCCGTGGTCTGGACCGTGATGTTGGCTTTGGGCGCATGGCGCCTGGCACAGGCCCAGGTGCTGACACGCCAACCGCAGGCGATCGAGACGTTGGGCACGACGACCGTGCTGTGCGTCGACAAGACCGGCACCTTGACGTGCAACCGCATGGAGGTCGCGGCCTTGCACAACGGCGAGACCGGGGCGCTTCGGGCGCCAGGCGATGCGGTTTCGGCCGAGTTCGACGCGCTGCTGCGGACCGCAGCGCTGGCGAGCGTCAAAGAGGGCATCGAGCCGATGGACCAAGCCATCTTCAGGCTCTTGCCGGCGCCGGAATTGCTGACCGGTGCGGCACAGTTGCAGCGCCGCGAGGGCGTCGTGCCGGGCCGGCCCTTCATGCGTCAGAGCTGGCGCGTCGATGGCGACGATCGCCTCCTCATCGTCGTCAAGGGCGCGCCGGAGGCGGTGCTGGCGCGTTGTGCGGACGGGTCGACGCGGCTGCAGCGACTGGCCGAACAGGCCGAGTCATGGGCCCGCCAGGGGCTGCGCGTGATCGCCGTTGCCCGCACGCGTTGTCCGGACGGCGTTGCGACGCCCGAAGCGGGCTACGAGGCGATCGGCCTGGTCGCGTTCCAGGACCCGTTGCGTGACGACGTCGCCGACGCTTTGCAGGACTGCCGCCGCGCCGGCGTGCGCGTCGTCATGATCACCGGCGATGCCGCCGCCACGGCGCTGGCGATCGCCCGCGACGCCGGGCTGGTGACGGGCGAGGGCGCCGACGCGGTACTGAACGGCACCCAGCTCGACGCGTTGAACGAGGCGCAGCTCGACGTCGCCATCGTTCGCGTCGCGGTCTTTGCGCGGGTGGCACCGGCACAGAAGCTGCGGATCGTTCAGGCGCTGCAACGTCGCGGCGACGTCGTCGCAATGACCGGCGACGGTGTCAACGACGGACCGGCCCTGCGCGCCGCCGATGTCGGCGTGGCGATGGGAGGGCGCGGCACCGATGTCGCCCGCGAGGCCGCGGCCATCGTGCTGCTGGACGATCGCTTCTCGTCACTGGTCGATGCGGTGCGCGCCGGCCGGCGCATCTTTGCGAACCTGCAAAAGGCCATGGGCTATCTGTTCGCCGTGCACGTGCCGATCGTCGGACTCGCGTTGCTGCCGCTGTTGGGTGGGCCGGTGTTGCTGCTGCCCATCCACGTGGTCTTGCTCGAGCTGATCATCGACCCGGCCTGCTCGCTGGTCTTCGAGGCGGAGCCATTGGCGCGCAACGGGATGCAGGTGCCGCCGCGCCGCGCCGATTCGCACCTGTTCAGCGCCGGTGCCGTGGTGCGGGCGTTGGCGGTCGGCGGCGTGGCGCTGCTGGCCGTCGTGCTCGTGCAGTGGCTGGGGCGCCGGGAGCAATGGTCGGACGAGGCCTTGCGCTTGGCCGGCGTGGCGACCATCGTGATCGGAAACCTCGTGATGCTGCGATGGTTTCGGGGCGGATTTCGTCGCGCGCCGCGCGTCAACGCCGCCTTCGAGGCCCTGCTGCTCGGTGTCTGTGTGCTCGGCGCGGCGGTGCTGCTGATTCCGCGCGTGAACGAGGCTTTTGGCTTTCCGGCCATGCCGGACGCCCGCTGGGTGCTTGGATTGCTGAGCGCACCCGCGGGCTGGGCCCTGTGGCGATTGCTTGCGTCACGCGAAAGTCCCGCGCCGCTCGGCCTGTCGCGGGAGCGGGGTGCGTGATCAAGGCGGCGCGGCCTGACGGGCGCCCGATGCACCTCACCCGAGAAAACGCTGCAGGGACTCCACCACGCCGCTGACGACGGACAAGGCAACACCCCAGACCAGGGCGATGGATGCGAGACCCGTCGCGATGCCGACCAGAATCCAGAGACCGTCGCGGCGAAGGATTCCGAGCGCGAGGATACTGAGTGCCCATGCCGGCAACATGTTGCCGAAGGGTATCGGCAGCAGAATGATCATGGCGAGCATGACGCACAGTCCGGCGATGAGCCGCTGGGGGAGCGGGCCGGAGAGGGTCTGAAATCTCGGTGTCAGCAGCCGGTCGGCTTGCCTGAGCAGAGGTGACGCCCGGTGCAACATCGAGGCGAAAGTGGTCCTCGCCACCGAGCGTCGTGCAAGCAGGCGTGGCAACCAAGGTCGCGTGCCGAGCATCCATTCGATCGTCAGGAACAACAAAGGTGCGCCGAGGATCGCCGAGGTGCCCGGTGGGACCGGCACCACGTTCGGCAACGCAAACAGAAGAACCAACACGACCACGGCACCCTCCCTCATGGCACCGAAGAGATCCGACAAGAAGATCCGCTCGCGATGCGGATCGGCGGCGAGCGAAAGCAACTGCTGAAGAAGCGCTGGGGCACCGGCGCGATCCATTTGCGCGGCCGATCCGGCCTTCATGTCGAGACGCGGCCGGCGGGGTCGCGACACGTGCGGGCGTCGATGCATGTTGAGGTATCTGCGGGCAGTCGATGGGCGATCATTCAAGGATCATGCCTGATCGAACGTCGCGCGTTGATGCGCATCAAGCCGTCGAACGCCGATCACCCTATCGTCGAACACTGCGTGCGATCGAAGGAGACTGCAAATGCGACTGACGTTTCTGGGTGGTACCGGCACCGTGACCGGGTCGAAGTATTTGTTGGAGCACGAGGGTCGACGTCTGCTGGTCGATGCCGGCTTGTATCAGGGGCTGAAGCAGCTCCGCTTGCGCAACTGGGACAGTTTCCCCGTGGCTCCGTCGGAGATCGACGCGATCGTCCTGACCCACGCGCACCTCGACCACAGCGGCTTCATCCCGCGGCTCGTGCAGCTCGGCTTTCGTGGCCGCGTGTACTGCACCTCTGGCACACGCGATCTGTGTGGCCTGATCCTGCCCGACTCGGGGCGTCTGCAAGAGGAGGAGGCCGACTTCGCCAACCGACACGGATTCTCCAAGCACCATCCCGCGCTGCCGCTCTACACCGAGCAGGATGCCCAAGCAGCGTTGCATCGTTTCACGTCACGCGAATTCGACGAGGGCTTCGAGCCGATCCCGGGGGTTCGTGTGCAGCTGCGTCGCGCCGGCCACCTGCTCGGCGCTGCCAGCGTGCGGGTCGAATGGGAAGGCCGTTCGATCCTGTTCTCGGGTGACCTCGGCCGTGCCAACGACCTGCTGATGGCGCCGCCTGCGCTGCCCGACGCGGCCGACACGGTCATCATTGAATCGACTTATGGCGACCGGGCACACGCGGACGTCGATCCGCTGACAGAACTCGCGGCCGTGATCAACCGGACTGCAGCACGCGGCGGCATGACCGTGATCCCGTCGTTCGCGATCGGTCGCGCGCAGGCGCTGATGTACTGTCTCCATCTGCTGCGACAGCAACATCGCATTCCCGACCTCCCGGCGTTCCTGAACAGCCCGATGGCCGCCGATGCGACCCACATCTATCGGGAGCATCGCGCCGAACATCGCCTGACGCCGGAACAGTGCGAGGCCATGTGCACGGCCGCACGCATCGTCAACAGCGTGGAGGAGTCCAAGCACCTGAACGACATGCGCTTTCCGGCGATCATCATTTCGGCCAGCGGCATGGCATCGGGTGGGCGCGTTCTGCACCATCTCAAGGCGTTCGCACCCGACGAGCGCAACAGCATCCTCTTCGCCGGCTTCCAGGCGGCGGGCACACGCGGCGCGGCCATGGTCAGCGGAGCGCGCAGCGTGAAGATCCATGGCCAGTACGTGCCCATTCGGGCCGAGGTGGCGCAGCTCGATTCGCTGTCGGCGCACGCCGATCGGGACGAGCTGCTGGCCTGGATCGGCGCGCTGCCGTCCGCACCGCAGCGCGTGTTCGTGACCCACGGCGAGCCGGTGGCAGCCGACGCGTTGCGCCAGGCGATCGAGGAGCGACACCACTGGCCTTGCTCGGTGCCCGAGTACCGCGACACGGTCGAGCTGTGATGCCCGGCGTCCCTGAGCCTGCTGCAATGGCCCCCGGCCAAGGGCGCCTGCTGGCCCGCCAGGCCGGGATCGACACGTACCAGCAGCCCGTCGTCTACATGCGAAGCGACTGTGCGGTCTGTCGTGCCGAGGGGTTCGAAGCCCAGGCGCAGGTGGAAGTGACTGCCAACGGCCGCGAAGCGCTCGCCATCCTGCACCGCGTCGAGGCCGACTGGCTCAGGCCCGAAGAGGTTGCACTGTCCGACGCCGCGTGGAATCTGCTCGCCTTGCAAGGCGGCGAGCCGGTGATCGTGCGCCACGCGAAACCACTCGAGTCGCTGAAGTTCCTGCGTGCAAAGGTCTACGGGCGCAAGCTCGACTACGCCTCGATGCGTGCATTGATCGACGATGTCGGCAACGGTCGCATGTCCGATCTGCATCTGGCTGCCTTCGTCACCGCGTGCGCCGGTGGTCGGCTCGATCCGGAGGAGATCGTGGCGCTGACCCGGGCGATGGTCGATGCCGGCGAGCGGATTCATTGGCCGATGTCGCCGGTGATGGACAAGCACTGCGTCGGCGGCCTGCCCGGCAACCGAACGACGATGATCGTCGTGCCCATCGTTGCCGCCTGCGGCGTGATCATGCCGAAGACGTCGTCGCGCGCGATCACGTCTCCGGCCGGCACGGCAGACACGATGGAGACGCTCGCACCGGTGAACCTGGACGTGCCAGCGATGCGCCGCATCGTCGAGCGCGAGGGTGGCTTCATTGCTTGGGGCAGGGCTGCACGCCTGAGCCCCGCTGACGACGTGCTGATCCGTGTCGAGCGGCCGCTGGACCTGGACAGCGAGGCGCAACTCGTGGCGTCGGTACTGTCGAAGAAGCTGGCTGCGGGCTCGGAGCGCGTCGTGATCGACATCCCGGTCGGTCCGACCGCGAAGGTGCGCAGTCAGGCGGCGGCGCAGTCGCTGGGCGCCAGCCTGATCGCAGTCGGTGCCGCCGTCGGGCTGCAGGTGCGCGTGATTCAGAGCGACGGTCGACAACCGGTAGGCCGAGGCATCGGTCCGGCGCTCGAGGCCATGGACGTCATGGCGGTGCTGCAGCGCAGCGTCGATGCGCCGCAAGATCTGCGAGAACGGGCGCTCGTGCTTGCCGGCGCGGTGCTCGAGATGGCCGGCCGCGCCACGGCCGGTACCGGCCATGCGCTGGCCGCGCGGACGCTGGACAGCGGTCAGGCGCTGAACAAGTTCATTGCGATCTGCGAGGCCCAGGGTGGCATGCGCGAGCCACCGCGGGCGCCCTTTCAACAAGTGGTGGCGGCACCGCGAAGCGGCCGGATCGGAGCCATCGACAATCGCCGGCTGGCACGCGCCGCGAAACTGGCTGGCGCGCCGCAGGACGCCGCCGCCGGGGCCGTGATCCACGTCCGGCTCGACGACAGCGTCGCGATCGACCAGCCGCTGTTCACGCTGCATGCGCAGACGCCGGGTGAACTCGCCTATGCACTGGCGTACGTGGACATGCAGCGGCCCATCGTGGAGATCGATCGGCCATGAGCCGCCGGGCCGCTCCCAAGGCGCATCGCAGCACGGAGCCTGCCTGATGAGCCTTCAGGTCGTTTCCTTTCCGGGTTCGGAGCGTTGCGGCGATTCGATCGCCCGGCGGCTCGGCGCCGCGCGCTGTCGTCTGGAGAGCCGACGCTTTCCCGATGGCGAGATCTACCTTCGGGTGGTCGATGCTGTGGAGGGGCGGCACATGGCAGTCGTTGCCCAGTTGCGCGAACCCGATCCACAGTTGCCTGGCCTGCTCTTTCTCGCCGATGCGCTGCGCGAGTTGGGCGCCGCCAGTGTCGGCCTCATTGCACCCTACCTGCCCTACATGCGGCAAGACACGCGCTTTCGCCCGGGCGAGGTCGTCGCGTCGCGCAGCTTCGCCAAGCTCGTTTCGACGGCGTTCGCCTGGCTGGTGACGGTGGACCCGCACCTGCATCGCATTGCCTCCCTGGACGCGATCTATGACGTCCCGACTGCGGTGGTCCGCAGCGCACCGGCCATCGCCGCGTGGGTGCAAACGCAGGTCGAGCGGCCGCACCTCGTCGGGCCGGACGAGGAGAGCACGCAGTGGGTGGCCGAGGTGGCTGCATTGGTCGATTGTCCCTACACCGTCCTGCGCAAGCATCGCAGCGGCGATCGCAGCGTGGAACTCACGCTCCCGGACCTTGAGGCGCTTCGAGGTCGTACACCGGTCCTGGTCGACGACATCGTTTCAAGCGGGCAGACCCTGGCCGCGACCGTGGGCAGGCTTCGCGCCGAGGGCTTCGCTGCACCGGTTTGCGTCGGTGTGCATGCTCTGTTTGCCGGCGACGCCTTCGCGCGGTTGCAGGCGGCAGGTGCGGCACGCATCGTGAGCTGCAACACATTGCCGCATCCGAGCAACGCGATCGACGTGACGGACCTGTTGGCCGAGTCGGTGCGGACGATGACGCAGGCCGAAATTCGCTGAGCCGCAAGCGCCCGGTCGCGGCTCACCGATGATCCTCGGCGTTCGTCGAGAATCGACGAATGCCGTCTCGCTCACTGCTCGACGTTCAACTCGTTGATGACGGCTCGCACCCCGGGCGCAGACCAAGCCACGCCCTGGGCCGCATCGCGCTCCTGCCACGAATGCACCTGGCCGACGAGTCTCACGGTCGAGCCGTCCACGCTGACATGGATGTGCCTGGCTTCGCGCTCTGCCTGCCGCGTCAGCGCCTCCCCGATCTTGCGGGACACGTTCTCGGCCAGCGGCCGGACGCGCAGTGTGATCTCGTTGCCGATACCCAGGACGCCCATCAACGGTCGGATCGCCTTCTCGACGGTGCGTCGCTGGAATTCCCAATCGACCTCACCGCGCAGCGTCACCCAACCGTGATCGACCGTCAGCCTGATCTTGTCCGACGGCACGAGCGTATTCCACTTCAACGCGTGCTCGGCGCTGGCAGCGATGTCGGTGTCGCTGCGCTTGTGATCGGCCGCGAGCTTCACGTCGAGTTCGAGGGCGATGGCCTTCACATCCGCCACCCGCCGCACGGCACGCGCGGCTGCGTGCTTCTGCGCGAACGTGTCGATGTGGCCGGTCAAAGTCACGACCCCATCCTTGACCGCCACGCCGATGGCGGTGGACTCCACGGTCGGATCCCAAGCCAGTTCAGCCGTCACATCTCGCTTCAGATCGGCATCCGTTCTCATGATGATCTTCCTTTCGTGTCGCAGGTGGTATGGACGCGGCTCGGGGCGCCAAAGCTGGGACCGCCACGCCACGATTCAATTTACGTCTCCGGGCGTGGCGCGGCTTGCGATAGATCACAGGATGAGCAAGACGCGACGCGTTGTGTCGCACCCACCTTGACGCGCATCAAGCGCCTGCGTCGACCGGGATTCGAGAATTGCCACAAACTGCCGGAGGATCCATGGATCTCGCCACCCAAACCCATTTGAAGTCATTGCGTGACATGCTGAACTACCGGCTGGTGGAACTGCGCGCCGAGGTTCACGCTGCGCGACAAGCCCGAATCGAGTCAGGTGGCGCGGGTGCGCATGAAGTCGCGGATCGCAAGGACGAGGCGATGCAGCAGCAGCTCGAAAGCATTGGGGATGTGCAGGAGCAACGCGACCTCGACGAGCTTGCTCAGGTTGAATCCGCGTTGAAGCGCCTCGACGCCGGTACCTATGGCAACTGCGCGGATTGCGGCGACCCGATTCCGCTGCCGCGCCTTCGGGTGCAGCCCGCCGCTCGGCGCTGTGCAGGCTGCCAGCTCGTCGCCGAGCGTGCGCTGGCGGGTTCACGATAGGAGTGCGGCCGGGCGCTGCGGGTCCGCATTCCGCCGTGTGTCGCGAGCGGGCTTGCGCAGCGTAGCGATTGCCTCTGGTGTCGCGACGTCGATGCCCAAGCCCGCCTCGGGTGGCAAGTCGGCGTCCAGTCGCAGGTAACGCTCGCCAAGGCGATCCTCCACGATCGCCTGCAGGTGCTGCTGCCGCACCGGCAGCATTGGTTGCGCGACATCGTTGGTCGCCTTGATCTGATCCAGCGCAAGCGCAGGGCAGGACAACGGTGATCGAATGATTTCATTTCAGCCTCTTCACTTCCGGAGCCGTCATGACGATTGCCACCATTTGCCAACGCGAGGTCATCGCGATTGACTCGGGCGCCTCGCTGCGCGACGCTGCCGTGCAGATGCGCGAGCATCATGTGGGCGCATTGGCCGTGACGGTCGCGAGCGCCGGATACGAACAGGTCGTCGGCCTGATCACCGACCGCGACATTGCCATCGAGATCCTGGCGCGCGACCTGGACCCCGCCGACGTCAAGGTGGGTCAGCTGGCCAGCCGCAACCTCGCCTCGGTCCCCGACACCGCCGGCATCGCCACGGCCGTTTCGATGATGCAGGCGGCCGGCGTGCGGCGTCTGCTCGTCACGGGACAGGAAGGACAGGTGACTGGATTCGTCTCGGCCGATGACGTGCTGGAGGCACTCGCCGCCCAGCTGAGTGTTCTGGCAGGTGCGCTGCGCAGCGGTATCGCGCGCGAGGGTGCCGAGCGGCCGTCGATCCGGCCCGCTCGACCCCGGCCGATCTTCCTCCCGCATGGCACGCCCGGCATGCAACAACCGATCGCACTGTGATGAGCACGCTGAGCAAGATCGTGCTGGGCGCCATGGGCGCGCTGCGACCTCGGCCATCGATCGGCGACGCGGTGAACGTCATCGAGTTGCCACCGCCGGACTTGAGTGGCGGCGCGAGCCTGCTCGAGGCGCTCGGGAAGCGTCGCTCGTCGCGCGAATACCGCAGCGACGCGCTGCCCCTGCCCATGCTCTCGACGCTTCTGTGGGCCGCTGATGGTGTCAATCGCAGCGACGGTGGCCGTACCGCCCCATCGGCACTCGGCGTGCGCGAGATCGACGTCGTGGTCGCCTTGCCGCACGGTGCGTATCGCTTCGATCCGGACTCGCATGCCCTGCAGCTCATCTGCGCGCAGGACGTGCGACGAGTGACGGGCTACCAGGATTTCGTCGACGAGGCGGCGCTGGATCTCGTGTACCTGGCCGATCATGCGCGGATGAGGCAGGTGCCGGTGGCGCAACGGACGTCGTTTTCGAGTGTGGCGGCGGGCGCGATCGCACAGAATGTCTATCTGTTCGCCGCGAGCGTGGGGTTGTCCACCGTGTTGCGTGCCTGGATCGACCGTGAGGCCATCGCACAAGCGCTCGGCCTGTCTCACGACCACGACGTGCTGCTATCGCAGACGGTCGGCTTCAGCAAGGGCTGAGGGTGGAATCGCCGCTGCCCACCGAATCCAACGCGCCCATGCCTTTCCGGGTCAGATCACATGTTGCCGTCGTTTGATGCTTGGCGCTCGTGTGTCGTCGCGGCCGATGTGGTGGCGGCGTCGACTGCGGATAGCGCCGCGCTTGCCGCGCGGCAGACAGGGCGGCTGAGAGGCCTCCTTGCCTCGGCAGCGCGCGACTCGCCACTGTATCGGCGGATACTTCGAGGCCGCGATCTGTCCGGCCTCGAATTGCACCGGTTGCCGGTCATGCGCAAGGCCGAGTTGATGGATCGGTTCGACGATTGGGTCACTGACCCCGCCGTGCGACTCGGTGCGTTGCGCGCCTTCACCGCCGATCCGGCGTGCATCGGTGAGCCGTTCCTCGGCCGCTACACCGTGTGGGAGAGTTCGGGCAGCAGCGGCACACCCGGCATCTTCGTCCAGGATGCAGCAGCCATGGCCGTCTACGATGCGCTTGAGGCATTGCGTCGACCCGTGCTGCGGCCGCTGCAGCGAATGCTTGACCCATGGGGCATGCACGAGCGGATCGCGTTTGTCGGCGCCATCGGTGGTCACTTCGCGAGCACCGTGTCAATCGAACGACTCCGGCGGCTCAACCCGGTGCTGGGGGCGCGGATCCACAGCATTTCGTTCCTGCAGCCGATGGCCGAACTGGTGGCTCGATTGAACACGCTGGCCCCCACCGTCCTGGCCACTTATCCGAGTGCGGCGGTGCTGCTCGCGACAGAGCGACTCGCCGGGCGGTTGCTGGTCGAGCCGCAGGAGGTGTGGACGGGCGGTGAAGGACTGTCACCGACGATGCGCCGGTTTGTGCAGGAGACGTTCAACAGTCCGGTTGCCGACAGTTATGGCGCGTCGGAGTTCCTGGCGCTTGCATCCGAATGCCGAGCCGGTGGCCTGCACCTGAACAGCGACTGGGCGATTCTCGAATCGGTCGACGATCGCGGCCGACCGGTGCCGGCCGGTGAGTCCGGCAGCACCACCTTGCTGACCAACCTGGCGAATCGTCTGCAGCCGCTGATCCGCTATGACCTTGGCGACAGCGTGACGGTGCACGCGCAGGCATGCGCGTGCGGTTCGGCCCTGCCGAGGATCGATGTGCAGGGCCGTGCGGACGACACCTTGCGTCTCATGGCGCGCAACGGCCGGTCGGTTTGCGTGTTGCCGCTGGCGATCAGCACGGTGCTCGAAGACGAGGCCGGCTTGTTCGACTTTCAGCTGGTTCAACAAGGCCCGAGCGAACTGCTGCTGCGCACCCGCATGGGCGGACGTGCAGCGCACCAGAAGTTGCAGCACGCTCGAACCGTCCTCGGTGCCTTCCTCGCCGGGCAGGGTGCGCCGGGCGTGCGGATCGAGTGCCACTGCAATGAGCCGAGCCGTGGCGGGCGCAGCGGAAAGGTTCAACGCATCCTCGCTTCGATGTCCTGAGCCTCGCTGAAGCAGGCACCGGGCGCGCCGCCGACTTGCTCACGTCATGTTTCGGACCAGCAGCGCCTGCAGAAGAAACCGCCGTTTGTCGGCCACCGAGGTTGCCGGACCCAGCTGATCGGCGGCCTTGGCGAGCGGGTGGCTCGGCGATGCGATGCCATCGTAGACGGGGATTCCCGCTTCGGCGCTCAGGCGTCGCACCAAGGCAGGGGCCATGCCCTGGCACACCACCGCGTCGTACAGCCGGCCGAGCATGTGTGCGGTATGTTCAACCTCGCGCGGCTCGCTGAGTTCCGTCAGGTACGGGCCAATGTGCGCCACTTGCGCACCCAGCTCGATGGCGGCCCGTTCGAACAGCGCGATGTCGTCCTTGCCCGCGTCGCCGGCTGCGCCCAGCAGGCCGAACCTGCGGCCCCGAAGCAATGGCGGCGTCGCGCCCGCCGCGGCGGAGCGCTGAAGCGCGCGGGCGTCTTCCACCAGCGTCGCCAGTTCGCGCGGCGACAGGTTCTCGGTGGCAACGGGGTCGAAGGGCGGCTGGGTCGAGTCCATGGGCAGCGCTCGTGACAAGCGCCTTGGTGTGATGTGAAGCGTAGCGATGCAGGCCGCCCGATCATTGATGTTCATCAAGACCGGCCATCGGAGCGCGCGTCGATACACGCCGGACACAAACTGTTTACGCAGCGTTGCCGAGCGACGCGCGCCGTTGTCACGGCGTTGCCCGACGCCGCCCAGGATTGACTGCATCGAACGCCCCGCTGCCACCAGGAGATCAAGATGCTCAATGCCGCCCTTCCTGTCGCCACACCGAATCGTGTTCGCGATTGCGCCGACACTTGTTCTGTCAAAGCCGAACGCGGCACCAGTGCCGACCAGGACGCCAGCCTGCGGATGGTCGCGACGCTGACGTTGCTGAACGAGGTGCTCGCGCCGCAGCGTCGCGTGGTGCATGCCGGCGACGTGATCTATCAGGCGGGCGAACGTTTCGACAATCTGTATGTGCTGAACTCGGGCTTCAACAAGATCGTCAATCTGTCACCCGACGGGCGCGAGCAGGTCGTGGGGCTGAAGTTCCGTGGCGACTGGCTGGGCTTCGACGGCATCGCCAATGGTCACTACTCTTGCGACGCCATCGCGATGGACACCGGCGAAGTCTGGACCATCCGCTACGACGCGCTGCTGGTGGCGTGCTCGAGCCATCCCGCGTTGCTGACGGCACTGCACGAAGCGATGAGCCGCGAGATCGCTCGCGATCGGGACTCGCTGATGTCGGTCTGCACCTTGCCCGCGGACGCGCGCGTGGCCGACTTCCTGCGCTACTGGGCCGAGTCGCTTGCGAAGCGCGGCCTGCGCACCGACCAGATCACGCTGCGCATGACGCGGGCGGAAATCGGCAACTACCTCGGCATGACGCTGGAATCGGTGAGCCGGGCCTTGTCGAAGCTTGCGCGTGGCAATGTCATCGCGTTTGCTGAAAAGGGGCGCCGCGATGTTCAGATACCGGATGTGCGCGCGCTGTCGGCCTTCGTGCAGCAATGTCTCGCGCCGGTGCCGACGCTTCAGTGACCGTCCGCGGGCGGGCAGTTCCGAGCCGCCTGACCCACCGGTTCACTGCCGTTCTGCACCAGCGGCGCACGCTCAGGCATTTCGGTCGGCATCCGCTGGTCGACGCGCTCGCCGGGCACGGCCCGGCGGCACCGCCTCCCGAAGCGCTCGCTCGTTCGCTGCTGCTGGCCGCGCACGACACGGCCGCAGCGGCCATCGCTCGACGCGATTCGCACCCTGACGGGCTGAGCACCCGGGAAGCGGCCGCGCGCCTGGCACACGCCGGCGCCAACGACGTCGAGCATGAGAAGGCAAGCCCGTGGTGGCTGCACCTGTGGCATTGCTACAAGGATCCGTTCAACCTGCTGCTCACGGTGTTGGCGCTGGTCTCGTACCTGAGCGCGGACACCAAGGCCACCGTCGTCATCGGCGTCATGGTCGGGCTCAGCACCCTGATCCGCTTCGTTCAGGAAGGACGCTCGCAGCGGGCCGCCGAGAGCCTGAAGGCGTTGGTGAGCAACACCGCCACCGTCATTCGGCGCGCTGCGGCCCCGAAAAACGCTGCCGCGCGAGGGGCGCCGAAGCCACACGAGATCCCGATCCGAAAGGTGGTGCCGGGTGACTTGGTGGTGCTCGCCGCGGGCGACATGATTCCGGCCGACTGCCGGGTTCTCGTGGCAAAGGACCTGTTCGTCGCCCAGGCGGCCATGACGGGCGAGTCGCTGCCGGTCGAGAAATTCGCCGAGCGCCGCGGCGATTCCGAGGCGCCGCTCGAACAGAGCAACCTGGTCTTCATGGGCACCAACGTCGTCTCCGGGTCGGCGACCGCGCTGGTGGTCGCGACCGGCGGCCGCACCTACTTCGGCGCGCTGGCGTCCACGGTGATGGCGCGCGACCCCGAGCCGAACGCCTTCCATGCGGGTGTCAACAGCGTGAGCTGGCTGCTGATCCGCTTCGCGATGGTGATGGTGCCGATCGTGCTGCTGATCAACGGCTTCACGAAGGGCGACTGGCTGCAGGCGCTGCTGTTTGCGCTCTCGGTGGCGGTGGGCCTGACGCCCGAAATGCTGCCGATGGTCGTGACCTCCACGCTCGCCAAGGGCGCGGTGCTGCTGTCGCGCAAGAAGGTCGTCGTGAAGAGGCTGGACGCGATTCAGAACTTCGGCGCGATGGATGTGCTGTGCACCGACAAGACCGGCACGCTGACCCAGGACAAGATCGCGCTGGCGCGCAAGATCGACGCCTTCGGCGATCCCTCGAACGAGGTGCTGAACTTCGCGTTCCTGAACAGCCATTACCAGACCGGATTGAAGAACCTGCTCGATCGCGCGGTGCTCGCGCACGTCGAGATGCCCGCCGAGCTGAAGCTGACGCAGGACTATCGCAAGATCGATGAAATCCCGTTCGATTTCGAGCGCCGCCGCATGTCGGTCGTCGTCTCCGAGCGCGACGAGCATCACGAGCTGATCTGCAAGGGCGCCGTCGAAGAGGTGCTGGCGGCCTGCAGTCGCGTGCGGTCCGGCGCCGGGCCGGACGCGACCGACCTGCCGCTCGACGCCGCGATGCGCGCGCGCGTGCAGGCCGTGACGCGCGGGCTGAATCAGGACGGCCTGCGCGTCGTGGCGGTGGCGATGAAGGAGATCCCGCCGGCACAGACCACGTACTCGGTCGCCGACGAGATCGACCTGACCCTGATCGGCTACGTCGCGTTCCTGGACCCACCGAAGGAGTCAGCCGCCCCGGCCCTGAGGGCGCTGGCGAGTCACGGCGTTGCCGTCAAGGTGCTGAGCGGCGACAACGAACTCGTCACATCGTGCGTCTGCGGTCATGTCGGACTGTCCACCGACAACGTGCTGCTCGGCGCGCAGATCCAGGCCATGAGCGACGCCGAGCTTGCGATCGCCGTCGAGCAGCATCAGCTCTTCGCCAAGCTCGCGCCGATGCACAAGGAGCGCATCGTGCGTGCGCTGCGCGCCAACGGCCATGTGGTCGGCTTCCTGGGCGACGGGATCAACGACGCACCGGCGCTGCGTGCCGCCGATATCGGCATCTCGGTGGACTCGGCGGTCGACATCGCGAAGGAGGCGGCCGACATCATCCTGCTCGAAAAGAGCCTGATGGTGCTGGACGACGGCGTCGTCGAGGGTCGCTCAACGTTCTGCAACATGCTGAAGTACATCCGCATGACGGCGAGCTCGAACTTCGGCAACGTGTTCTCGGTGCTGGTGGCCAGCGCCTTCCTGCCGTTCCTGCCGATGCTGCCGCTGCAGTTGCTGACGCAGAACCTGCTCTACGACATCGCCCAGACCGGCATCCCGTTCGACAACGTCGATCCGGAACTCGTCAACCAGCCGCTGAAGTGGAACCCGGCCGGAATCGGCCGCTTCATGGTCTTCTTCGGGCCGATCAGTTCGCTGTTCGACCTCGCCACGTTCGCGCTGATGTGGTGGGTGTTCAAGGCGAACACGATCGACAACCAGGCCCTGTTCCAGTCGGGCTGGTTCGTCGTGGGCCTGCTGACGCAGACGCTGGTCGTGCACATGATCCGCACACCGAAGCTGCCGCTGATCGAAAGCCGCGCGGCGGTGGGGCTGACCGTGACGACGCTCGCGATCGTGGCCGTGGGCATCTTCCTGCCGATGGGGCCGCTGGCCGAGTACTTCAAGATGCAAGCGCTGCCCGCGGCCTATTTCGCATGCCTCGCGGCCATCGTGCTGGCGTACTGCGCGTTGATCACCGTCATGAAGACCTTCTTCATCCGCCGCTACGGTTGGCAATGAAGCAAGATCGGTCCTTCCCGGAGAACACCATGTCCGAACCCCTGAGTCCTGAGCTGCTGCGAAAGATGCATGCCTGGTGGCGCGCGGCCAACTACCTGTCGGTCGGCCAGATCTATCTGCGGGCCAATCCGCTGCTCGAATCGCCGCTGGCGTTCGAGCACGTCAAGCCCCGGCTGCTCGGGCACTGGGGCACGACGCCGGGCCTGAACCTGCTGTATGTGCACCTGAACCGCCTGATCGTCGAGAACGACCTGAACATGATCTACGTGATCGGCCCCGGTCACGGCGGTCCGGGCATTGTCGCGAACAGCTACCTCGAAGGGTCGTACACCGAGCACTATCCGGCGATCGAGCAAAGTCGCGACGGCATCGAGCGACTGTTTCGCCAGTTCTCGTGGCCGAACGGCATCCCCAGCCACGTGTCGCCGGAAACCCCCGGCTCGATCCACGAAGGCGGCGAGCTGGGTTATTCGCTGGCACATGCGTACGGTGCCGCCTTCGACAACCCGGAGCTGATCGTGGCCTGCGTCGTTGGCGACGGCGAGGCGGAAACCGGCCCGCTCGCCGCGAGCTGGCATTCCAACAAGTTCCTGAACCCGGCGCGCGACGGTGCCGTCCTGCCGATCCTGCACCTGAACGGCTTCAAGATCGCCAACCCGACCGTGCTGGCGCGCATCGGCCGCGATGAACTGACCGAGCTGCTGCGCGGCTACGGGCACGACCCGCACTTCGTCGAGGGCGACGATCCGGCCGTGGTGCACCAGCGCCTGGCTGCCACGCTCGACACGGTGCTGGCAAAGATCCGCACGATCCAGCGCGAGGCCCGATCCGTCGCCGCGGCGGGCCGTGTGCCGCGCCCGCGCTGGCCGATGATCGTGCTGCGCACACCGAAAGGGTGGACCGGCCCGAAGGTCGTCGACGGCAAGCCGGTCGAGGGCACGTGGCGGGCGCACCAGGTGCCGATCGCGAGCATCAAGACGCCCGAGCACCTGCGCCAGCTCGAGGATTGGCTGAAGAGCTACCGGCCCGACGAGTTGTTCGATGGCCATGGCAAGTTCCGCGAGGAGTTGGCCGCGTTGGCGCCGACAGGGCGGCGGCGCATGAGCGCCAATCCGCACGCCAACGGCGGTGTCTTGCTGCAGCCGCTCGCGATGCCGCACTTCCGCGACTACGCGGTGGCGGTGACGGCGCCGGGCAGCGTCGAGGCCGAGGCGACACGCCGCCTCGGGCCGTTCGTGCGTGACGTGATGAAGCTCAATCTCGCGCACGGCAATTTCCGGGTCTTCGGTCCCGACGAGACGGCTTCCAACCGGCTGGAGGCGGTGTTCGAGGTCACGAAGAAAGAGTGGATGGCGGATGTCGAAGAAGTCGATGTCGATCTCGACGCCGACGGCCGGGTCATGGAAGTGTTGAGCGAACACCTGTGCCAAGGCTGGCTCGAGGGCTACCTGCTCACCGGCCGCCACGGCTTGTTCTCGTGCTACGAAGCCTTCATCCACATCGTCGATTCGATGCTGAACCAGCACGCCAAGTGGTTGAAGGTGAGCAAGCAGATTCCGTGGCGAGCGCCGATCGCATCACTGAACTACCTGCTCACCTCGCACGTCTGGCGTCAGGACCACAACGGCTTCTCGCACCAGGACCCCGGTTTCATCGACCACGTCGCGAACAAGAAGGCCGACATCGTCCGGATCTACCTGCCGCCCGATGCCAACTGCCTGCTCTCGGTCGCCGACCACTGTCTGCGCAGCCGCAACTACATCAACGTGATCGTCGCCGGCAAACAGCCGCAGTGGCAATGGCTCGACATGGAGGCGGCGATACGCCACTGCACCGCGGGTGCCGGCGTCTGGCCGTGGGCGAGCAACGACGCGGGTGACCCTGACGTGGTGATGGCGTGTGCGGGCGACGTGCCCACGCTCGAGACACTCGCGGCGGTGACGCTGCTGCGCGCGTACGTGCCGGACATCCGCATCCGCGTCGTCAATGTCGTTGACCTGATGGTGCTGCAGCCGCAAGGCGAGCATCCGCACGGGCTGACGGATGCCGATTTCGACGCGCTGTTCACCACCGACAAGCCGGTGATCTTCGCGTTTCACGGCTACCCGGCGATGATCCACAAGCTGGCCTACCGACGCCACAACCACGACAACATTCATGTGCGCGGCTACAAGGAGGAGGGCACCACGACGACGCCGTTCGACATGGTCGTGCTGAACGATCTCGACCGCTACCGGCTCGCGCTCGACGCCATTCAACGCATTCCCCGCCTGAGCGGCCAGGTGGCGCAGGCAACCGCGCGGTACGGGTCGACGATGGAGCGCCACAAGCTCTACATCGGTGAGCACGGCGACGACATGCCCGAGGTCCGGGACTGGCGCTGGAGCCTGTGAGACAGGTGTTGCCTCAACGGCAAACTTGATGCGCATCAACGCGAGAGCCGGGGGACGCCTTCATGCTCGTCTCATCACAACGGAGGCCAACATGAAACGCATTCTCTTGATGGCAACGACGGTCGTCGTTCTTTCCGGCTGCGCGGCCCCTGCCAAGCAGGGCGGCGCCGAGGATCACGCGGCCCATCACCCGGCCGGAGCCGCCACGGTGCCGGCTGCGCCGAAGGTCGAACAGCAGATGAAGATGATGCGGGAGATGCACCAGAAAATGCAGGCCGCAAAGACACCCCAAGAGCGGGCCGCGCTGATGGACGAGCACATGAAGGCCATGCGGGGCGGGATGTCCATGATGTGCGACATGGGTGCCGGTATGGGCGCGGGTGCGCAGGGCGGTGCAGGCTCGAAGGACTCGATGGCGCGCTGCATGGAAATGAAGGACATGGCCACGCAGATGATGATGGACCGCGAGGGGATGAAGCCCCCGACGTCCAAGTAGAGCAACTTCGCACTGGAGTCCCGTCATGGACATCAGCGACCACGAACCACCACCGTTCTGGCGCTCGCGAGGGGGCGTTGCACTCCTCGTCGTTGTTGCGGTTGGCGGCTTCCTCCTGTTCACGGAACACCGTGCCCACGTCTTGGGCGTCCTGCCGTATGCCATCCTGCTGGCGTGCCCGCTGATGCACATGTTCATGCATCACGGCCACCACCATGGCGGGCACGGCCACAGTGAGCGAGGCAACGATGAACGCCGTTGACAGCGCCTACGGCCTTTGGGGGCTGGTGATACTGAACTCGGTCATCTTCGTCGGGTTCGCCTACAGCTTCTTCAAACCGACGACTCTTCGCGACTGGCGCAGCTTCGGGGCGTACTCGGCCTTTGTCGTCGCGCTGTTCGCCGAGATGTATGGCTTTCCGCTGACCATCTACCTGTTCTCGGGCTGGTTGGGCTCGAAGTTCCCCGGCGTCAACCTGTTCGGTCACGAGGCTGGCCACCTGTGGTGGCTGCTGACCGGTCAGCACGGCAACCCGCACCTCGACGTGCTCCACATCCTGAGCGTCGTCGTTCTCTTCGCCGGCTTCATGCTGCTCTCGAAGGCTTGGCACGTGCTCTATCACGCGCAACGGCGGCATGAACTCGCCACAACGGGTCCCTACCGACTGGTGCGTCATCCGCAGTACATCGGCTTCGTGCTCATCATGTTCGGCTTCCTGCTGCAGTGGCCGACGCTCCTGACGCTGGCGATGTTCCCGGTCTTGGTCGTGATGTACGTGCGCCTGGCCATCTCGGAGGAGCGCGACTCGGAAGCGGCATTCGGCGACGCCTGGCGCGCGTATGCCGCAGTGACGCCGCGCTTCTGGCCTCGGATTGGCAACCGTCTGCCGGGCGACGACGTCCCCGCCAAGACACATTGAATCCAACCTCTCGCAACTTCAAGGACCAAACAGCATGTTTACTGCACGCAATCTCGCCGCCTCCCTTGCCTTCCTGGTGTCCGCCGGCTCGGTGCTCGCACAACAGGCGCCCACTGCCGCCGCTTCGGCCCCCATGTCAGCAGGCATGACGGACAAGGGGTGCACGAAGGCCGGGTCGAGGCACGACCATGGCGCCGAACGCAATGCACCGAGCGCAAAGACGTCGCCCTGCCCGGCAGCCGCGCCGGCGTCCGGAGCGAAGGCCAGGGCGAAGCACGACCACGCCAAGTTCCACAAGAACCAAGGCTAGCTCCACGAGGACACGGCGTGCTTCGTACATCAGCGGGCGCCATCAAGCGAGCCGAACTTGCGTCAGGCTTGGGTGCGATTGCCTTGGGGGCCGGTCTGGCGCTCGTGTTGCCCGAGTGGCTTCGGACGTACGCCATTCCGCTGCTGATAGGAGGCGTGCTCGTGCACGGTGCCGGCATGACGCTGAAGTGCCGGCTGGAAGCCCGCGGCGGTCCGCCTCTATGGTGGGAGCGAGCCCTCTTTTGGCTGTGCTGGGCGCTTCTCGCCATGCTGGGCATCTGGATTGCAGTCGCCGCGCTCGCTACCCGGCAGTAGGGCCACCCCGCCAGTGCTTGACCCTCCCACGTCGGCAGGGTCGAAACTTCGAACAAGAACAGGAGCGCGCCATGCCGTCGTCCAAAGCTGAACGTCCCGAGCACCACGACCACGTGCATGACAGCCCCACGGCAGGACCGACCACATCGCACTTGGCGGTCGCAGCGAAACACGAAGGTCACGAGCACCGCCATGGGCAGCACGTCATGCCCGACGGCACGGTGATGGATGGCGCTCACCACGACCACAGTCACCATTCGCATGCACCGGCCGCCACCAAACCAGCAGTCACGGGCGACCAGAGTCAGGTGGAGTACACCTGCCCGATGCACCCGCAAGTGCGCCAGCTGGGCCCGGGCAACTGCCCCATCTGCGGCATGACGCTGGAACCGGTGCTTGCCACGGCCGACCAAGGCGAGAGTCCCGAGCTTCGGGACATGACGAAGCGCTTCTGGATTGGGACCGCGCTGACGGTGCCGGTGTTCGCACTGGAGATGGGCGGCCACCTCACGAATCTGAACCACCTCTTCGGGCAGCAGCTGTCCAACTGGATTCAGCTGTTGCTCGGCACGCCAGTGGTGCTTTGGGCGGGTTGGCCATTCTTCGTGCGCGCGGCGGCATCGGTGAAGAACCGCAGCCTGAACATGTTCTCGCTCATCGCGCTGGGGACGGGTGCGGCATGGCTCTACAGCATCGTCGGCACGGTAGCGCCGCAGCTGTTCCCTGCGAACTTGCGCATGGCCGATGGCGCCGTCGCCATCTACTTCGAGGCCGCCGCGGTCATCACGGTGCTGGTGCTGCTGGGCCAAGTGCTGGAGCTTCGTGCGCGCGAGAAGACATCGGGCGCCATCAAGGCACTACTGGGACTGGCCCCGAAGACAGCGGTCAAGGTGAAAGCCGACGGCACCGACGAGACCGTTCAGGTCGATGCCATCCAGGTCAACGACCTGCTGCGCGTCCGTCCTGGCGAGAAAGTCCCGGTCGACGGCGAACTCACCGACGGCAGGGGCAATGTCGATGAGTCGATGGTCACCGGCGAGCCCATTCCGGTCGCAAAGGCGGCCGGCTCCAAAGTGACCGCCGGGACGCTCAATCAGACCGGGGGCTTCGTGATGCGCGCCGAGAAGGTCGGCGCAGATACGCTGCTTTCGCAAATCGTCCACATGGTGGCCGCCGCCCAGCGCAGCCGCGCGCCCATCCAGCGCATGGCCGACCAGGTCGCCGGCTGGTTCGTGCCGGTCGTCATCCTGATTGCGGCTCTCACGTTCGTCGTGTGGCTGGTCTGGGGTCCGGCGCCGGCGTTCAGCTACGCCCTCATCGCGGCGGTCGCCGTCCTCATCATCGCCTGTCCGTGCGCGCTGGGTCTGGCCACGCCGATGTCCATCATGGTCGGCGTCGGCAAGGGCGCACAGCATGGCGTACTCATTCGCGACGCCGAGGCACTCGAGCGCATGGAGAAGGTCGACACGCTGGTGCTCGACAAGACCGGGACGTTGACGGAAGGTCGCCCGAAAGTCGTTCAAATCGAGCCGGCCCCAGGCTTCAGCAAGGACGACGTGCTGCAGAAGCTGGCCAGCGTGGAGCGAGCCAGTGAACACCCGTTGGCCATGGCCATCGTCAACGCCGCGCAGGAGGGCAAGCTGAATCTGTCGGCCGTCACCGACTTCGACTCACCCGTCGGCAAGGGCGTGGTTGGCACGGTCGACGGACAACGGGTCGTCTCGGGGAGCGCGAAGTTCCTGGCCGAGAGTGGTATCGACTCGGCATCCCTGAACCGGGCTGCGGAAGCGCAGCGTTCCAGGGCGGCTACCGTCATCTTCGTCGGCGTCGACGGCAAGCTCGCCGGCTTCGTCGCCATCGCAGACCCCATCAAGGCCACGACGCCGCAGGCGCTCCGGGCGTTGAAGGATGCCGGCATCCGCATCGTGATGCTGACGGGCGACGGAAAGACGACCGCCGAGGCAGTGGGCAAGCAACTTGGCATCGACGAGGTGGTCGCCGAAGTATTTCCCGAGGACAAGGTCGCAGTCGTACAGCGCTTGATGAAAGAGGGACGAGTCGTCGCCATGGGAGGCGACGGGGTCAACGACTCACCAGCGCTGGCTGCCGCCACGGTCGGCATTGCCATGGGCACGGGAACAGACGTTGCAATGGAGAGCGCGGGCATCACGCTGCTCAAGGGCGACCTCATGGGCATCGTTCGAGCGAGAACACTGTCGCACGCAGTCATGCGCAACATTCGCCAGAACCTGTTCCTCTCGTTCGCCTACAACGTGGCCGGAATCCCGCTGGCGGCAGGCGTGCTCTACCCCTTCTTCGGATTGCTGTTGTCGCCTGTGGTGGCCGCCGCCGCCATGGCGCTGTCGTCGGTCAGCGTGATTGGCAACGCGCTGCGCCTGCGGACGGTCCAGGTGGAGCAAGCCGCACCAAAGGATCGGTCGACTGGCAGCGCGGCATCACCGATCGGTGGCAGCGGATGAGCCGAGCGCTCGTGTGATCGCCCTCGAGAGTTCCTGGCGCGAACAGGGTTTGCGCAGCAGCTCCCAAGTCGGGGGCGCATCGCGATCGGCATCGAGCAGCTCGCTCGAAAACCCCGACATCAGCAGAATGGCCAGGTTGGGGGAGCGTTCTTGTGCGCGTGCAGCGAGTTCGGTGCCACGCATGCCCGAGCCCAAGGCGATGTCGGTGAGCAGCAGGTCGAACCTTGCATCGGGTCCGAGGGCCAGCAGGGCCTGCTCGGGGCTCGAGGCCTCCGACACCTCGCACCCGAGCGTGTGGAGAAAGGTGCGAACCACCGCGCGCACCTCCGCGTCGTCCTCGACCAGCAAGACTTCCAAGCCCACCGGCACGACGTCATTTGAATCGGCGGCGGTCGATATCGGGGCGACGACGTCCCGCGGCTTGGGGATGTACAGCGTCAGCGTGGTGCCTGCCCCCGGCACGCTGTCGATCTTGATCGCACCCTTGGATTGCTTGACGAACCCGTACACGGTGCTCAGCCCCAGGCCCGTACCCCGACCTGCTTCTTTCGTTGTGAAGAACGGCTCGAACGCACGCTCCTTGACTTCATCGGGCATGCCACTGCCGGTGTCGGCGATGGAGATGGCGACGAAACCGTCGTCCGGCGCAGTGGGGTCTTCGAGTTCCGCGCGGATGTCGGCGGGCAGAGCGGCGCACCCCGCAGCGCGGAAGCGCAGGGTGCCGACGTCGGCCATCGCGTCGCGCGCGTTGATGGCGATGTTCAACAGGGCGGATTCGAGATGGGCCGGATCGGCGAGCACGGGCGGACACCCGAGGGCCACGTCGACCTCTATTCGAATGCGCTGGTCCAGCGTGCGCCGCAGCATGTCTGCGAGCGACTGGAGCATCGTGCCCACGTCGACTTGCACCGGTTGCAGAACCTGCCGCCGCGAGAACGCGAGCAGTTTCGACGTGAGCTCCGCGCCGCGCCGGGCGGCTCGCATTGCCGCGGCGACCAGTTGCTTTCGGCGCGCGTCGTCGGCGTCGGGCGGGAGCTCGTCCAACACCTGCAGATTGCCTTGCACCACGGTCAACAGGTTGTTGAAGTCGTGGGCGATGCCGCCGGTCAACTGGCCCACGCTCTCCAGCCGTTGAGCGTGGTTCAGAGCTTCCTCGGACTGCGCACGCTGCAGGCTGGTGGCCAGCAAGCTTGCGGCGGACTCGAGGAACCGCAGTTCGTCGTCACCGAACTGCCGGGGCGACCGTGACCTGACCGCAAGAGCGCCGATCGTGCGTCCGCGGTCGGATACGGGCACCGCCAACGCGCTGACCAGCCCGGCGTCGAGGTAGGCTCGCGGCACGATGAAGTGCTGCTCGCTGCGATAGTCCGACACCACCAGCGGCCGCCCCGACGAAAGCACGAGACCGGGCGATGTGTCGGGTCGATAGGGGATGCGCGCGCCGACCTCCTCGCCGGTCACTGCGCCCACGCCGCTCGCGACACGCAATGCCGTGCGATCGACGTCGAGCAGGAAGACCCGTGCCACATCGACTTCCAGCGCGGCGGCAGCGATCGCCGGGACCTGATCCACGACCGCCTGCGGATCGCGGGCATCGACCGCCAGACGACCCAACTGCGCCAGATGCTCGCTGTAACGGGCCCGCTGCAGCGCTTGTCTGACGCGCGGATAGGCACCGATGCCACGGATCGCCGCGACCACCAGCGGACTCCCGTGATTTTGCAGGGGGCTGAGGGCGATCTCGACCATCACCTCGGTGCCGTCCTTGCGCTTGGCCACAAGCTCCATCTGGGTGCCCATCGGCCGCGCCCGCGGTGCGTGCCCATAGGCCTCGCGATAGGCCGCGTGACGCGGGCGGATGGCGTCGGGCACCAAGGCGTCGACGTTCAGGCCGGTCAGTTCATTCACCGTGTAGCCCAGGAGCTCTGCGGCGGATGGATTCGCCAGCACGATGGCGCCGGCCTGGTCCACCAGCAGCATCGAGTCCGGATAGGCAAAGAAGAGCAAACGAAACACCGTGTGCTCGTCGATTCCGGAGGGCAGGGCGGGCGCCGCCGCGGCGGGCGAGGGAATGCTCATCGAGTCAAGCGGTGGCCACCGGTGGGACGAGGATGTAGCCGGCGCTCCGCACCGACTTGATGAGCTTCGGATCGTCGCCATCGTCACCGAGCTTTTTGCGCAAACGCCCCACCTGCACGTCGACGGTTCGGTCGAAGGGGCCGGCCTCGCGTCCGCGGGTCTGCTCGAGCAGGAAATCGCGCGAGAGCACACGGCCCGGATGTTTCGCGAAAGCACACAGCAGATCGAATTCCCCACTGGTCAGCGTCACGTCCTGTTCGTGCGGGTTGATCAGTCGCCGCGCGGGGATGTCGAGCACCCAGCCGGCGAAGCGCAGCGTGCCTGGCGATGCCGCTTGGGTGACGCCGTCGGGTCCGGTGGCTTCGTTCGGTGTAATGCGCCGCAGCACGGCCTTGATGCGGGCCACCAGTTCGCGCAGGTCGAAGGGCTTCGTGATGTAGTCGTCCGCACCGACTTCCAATCCCACCACCTTGTCCACCGAGTCGCCCCGGCCGGTCACGATGACCAGCCCGCAGCGCCAGTGTTCGCGCAGCAGGCGAGCGATCGTGAGGCCGTCTTCGCCGGGCAGGCCCAGATCCAGAAGCACCAGGGCGGGCGGGTCGGCGGGCATCAGCGCCATCAGCGCGCGCCCGTCGTGCAGTTGAGTGACGCGGTAGCCGTGACCCTGCAGGTAGTTGGCCAGCAGGAGGGTGATGTCGACCTCGTCGTCGAGGATGGCGATATGGACGGCGGGACTCACAGGTGACTTGAAGCTGAAAGCCGATGGGGACCGGCCCCCGTGAGCCAGCCATTCAAGCGTAACAGCTTCGCGGGGCGTCGCCCGTCAGTGCGACATCAGCACCGGCACGGTCATCGACGCAAGCAAGCCCCTCGTCGCTCCTCCGAGCACAAGTTCGGACCAGCGGGAGTGACCGTAGGCGCCCATCACGATCAAGTCCGCATTCGTGTCGGCCGCATGCGAGAGCATGGTGTCCGCAATGCCCGCGCCGACGGGCTCGACTCGCACCTGCGCCGAAACGCCGTGCCACATCAACCACTTGCGCAGCGCATCAAGTTGCGGGCGGACGGTCTCGTCCTTCGTCGTGGAATCTTCACTCCAGCACGCAACCTCCACCTGGCTGGCTCGCTGCAGCATCGGCAGGGCGTCCGACACGGCGCGGGCCGCCTCGCGGCTGTCGTTCCAGGCGACCAGAACGCGGCTTCCGACGCTTTCGAACCGGCCCGCGCAGGGCAGGACAAGAGTCGGTCGCGCGCTGTGCAGAATGACGCTCTCGACCAGGTCTTTCGTCGCATAAAAGTTGGGGGAGGAAGAATCGGCCTGTGTCAGCACGGTCAGGTCGCTGCAACGCGCGTGACGCACCAGCGACTCGGCCTTGCCGGCTTCATCGATCACTGCTTCGAACGACTTGACGGCTGATGCATGACACGCATCGCGGAAGGTGTCCGCGGCCCGTTCGGCCTGTTCCCGCAGCGCATCCCACACCAGCGCGGCGCACTCGATGAGCGACGCCGCCGCCTTCGGCGTCGCCGGCAGGTCGATGAGGTCCGTCGGTGCGAGGCCGACGAGGTGACAGTCGAGATCCTTGGCCAAGCGTATCGCGTACTCGGTGCGAGCGGCACAAGACGGCGTGTGGTCGAGCAGGACGAGAAGGCTGCGATAGGTCATGGCGGTCTCCTGAAGGTTGCAGGCCATTGTTCAGGTGTTCGATCGCGCATGAATTGATGTGGCGCAAGGCGACGAAGCCACCCCGATCTCAAGGCAGCAGACGGAGTCGGCGCGGGTCGGTGTGGTCATGTGTCCTCTCCTTGAAGTTTGGGGGCGGTGCTGCGTCAACGGCAGCGGATTCGCCGCCATTCCATTGACATCCCTCAAGTGTTTCGCGACGGCGTGCGCGTTCAATCGTCAGCATGGAAGTCAACGCAGGCGCTATCGGAGATGCGGGCGGTCTCTCGCGTTACACGGGAGGTTTCCGCATCTGCGGCCGACCGCGCGATGAGAGACACCGATGCTGAAAGACGTTGCCCCAGGGGTGTGGATTGCGCTGGCCGTGCTGGTGGCGGGCGCAGCGGTCGCGGCGGCGGTCGCCGTGGGCATCGCTTGGCTGCTCGCCTATTCGGATTGAGGCGGCGCGGGAACCCCGCACGACTTCGAGCGCGAAGAGTCATGCGGCGACGGTTCCGAAGAAGGCGCCGACACCGTACGTGACTGCCATCGCCAGCGCGCTCCAGAACGTCACGCGCACGACGCCGGGAAGGAGGCTCGCTCCACCCGTCTTGGCCGCCAGCGCGCCGAGCACGGCCAGCGCGACCAGCGCCGCAACAGCCACCGCCGCGGCGAGGCGCGGGCCCGCGTAGAGAGCGACGACGGCGAGCGGAAGGGCCGCACCGATGGCGAAACTCAGCGCCGATGCGAGCGCCGCCTGAAGCGGGCGAGCCGTCGTGATCTCCGAGATGCCGAGTTCATCGCGAGCATGGGCGCCGAGAGCGTCATGACTCATCAGTTTCTCGGCCACTTGCCTTGCAAGCGCCAGATCGAGGCCTCTGCGAACGTAGATTGCGGCGAGTTCGCGCTGCTCGCCTTCGGCGTTGCTGGCGAGTTCGGTACGCTCTTCGTTCAATGCGGCCGATTCAGTGTCCGATTGAGACGAGACCGACACATACTCGCCCGTTGCCATGGACATCGATCCCGAGACAAGTCCGGCGATCGCCGCGACGAGAACGCTGTCGTGCGTCGCGTTGGCCGCGGCGACGCCGATGACCAAGCTTGCCGTCGACACGATGCCGTCGTTCGCTCCAAGCACGGCCGCGCGCAACCAGCCAATGTGCTTGATCTTGTGAGTCTCTTTCATGGAGTCACCTCATGGGCAACATGCGTCGGCGCACGTCGTCCTTCCGGATGAAATGATGCACCAGCTTCATGTCAGGCATCGACTGATCCTGACTGTTGCGGCAGGTCACCGACGATTCGCAGCCGACCCGGCGAATGCAACGGCTGCCTCGACCGCATCACGCTACCGACTGCCGTACGGCTTGCTCTCCGATGCTGCATCGGGCGTTTCTCCGCCGTTGCTGGCACGGAAAAGGCGATAGGCGTACCGACGGCGAAGTGCCTCGATCTGCAAGCGCGCGCCGTGTTTGTCGCTCGCTGTCAGCTGACCGGAACTCGGGTGACCGTCGACTGCGATCACGAAGGGTTCATCCTGGCGCAGTTGCAACGCCAATCCGTCGACGATCATCGTGCCTTTGACACCGGCGAGCTGATTGCCGATGGGCGGCCGCACCATGTCGACGCTGAAACTCCAGCGCATCGCGTGCGAGCCGCGGGTGACCGCCAGATCGCGGTAAGTCACCACATACGATTCCGTGCCGCGCCGCAGATCGCTGCGCAAGGCCGCGCGCGCCGTGCCGGTCCACCGCATCTTGGCAGACCCCAGCGCATCGAAACGGAAGTCCAGCTCGGTGATCTCATTCATGCCTTCGAAGCGGTGGGCGGCCACCACGAACTCGCTGTGGCCGCTGACGGTGTCGCCTTCGATCACGCAGGACTTGAAGTCGATCTTGAAGCGATCGCCGACCGACAGGTCGCCGCCGGCATCGGCGTCGAGCACGTCGATCGTGACCTCACCGCCACCTGGGCACGCCCTCTTGAACTTCTCTGGGCGGGCGAACTTTGCCGGCGCGCCGAAGCTGGCGTTGCGGGGCGACGGCAGCATGGCAGCCGAACCCATCATCATGGTAGAGAACGCCAAGCCGCTCGTGTCGAGCACTTGGCTGACACTGTCGCCGATATCCACGAAATTGACCGTGGTCAGCCCGGGCGCCGCCTGAGCGTGCTCCAGGCAGAGTCCCAACACCAAGGCAGCGCCCATGGCGCGCGGGAGAAGATGATTCATTTGAGTTTCCCTTGTGCAGATGTCAGCGTCAGCACGAATTGAAGGGCATCGATGTCGGAGCCGGCTTCGTCCGGAACGAATCCGTGCGAACACGCCAGCGCGCGCATGGCCGTGTTTTCGCGCAACACCAGGGCGACGAGCCGTTGTGTACCGCGCTGCGTCAGAAAGTCGATCAGCGTCTGCATCAGCAGGTGCCCGAGGCCGCGACCCTTCAGGTTCGAGCGGACGATGATCGCGAACTCCGCGTCAACGTTGTCCGGGTCGATCACGGCGCGCGCCACACCGAGGGTCTGCTCCGTGCCGTCGGGCAACGTGCGTATGGCGATGAAGGCCATCTCGCGCGCGTAGTCGATCTGTGTGAGGCGGGCGAGCTCGCTGCGAGGCAGTTCCCTGCGCACGCTGAAGAAGCGCAGGCGAAGATCGTCCGGGCGCAGCTGCTCGACAAAGCTCCGATGCTGCGGCCCATCTTCCGGGCGTATGGGACGGACCACGATCGGTTCGCCTTGCCAGGTCACCGTCCGCGCGAGTTCGGCCGGGTAGGGCGTGATCGCGAAATGCGCCGCGCCCGCGAGCGCGCCGCGGCTCACGCGCACGCGCGCATCGAGCGCGATCACGCCGTCGTGATCGGCGCACAAGGGGTTGATGTCGAGTTCTGCCAGCTCGGGCAAGTCGGCCAGCATTTGCGAGAGGGCGATCAGCACGTCGCAGACGGCGTCGAGCTTGGCGGGCGGGTGATCCCGATAGCCCGCCAACAGCCTGGACACGCGAGTGCGCGAGATGAGTTCGTTGGCCAGCACGCGGTTCAGCGGCGGCAGCGCGACGGCACGATCGGCGATCACTTCGACGCCGGTGCCCCCTTGGCCGAACAGCAGGACCGGCCCGAACACCGGGTCGATGCTCGCACCAACGATCAACTCCTGCGCGAACGGACGGTTCGCCATGGCCTGGATCGTGAAGCCGGTGATCCGCGCGCCCGGCTGTGCGGCGCGCACGCGAGCCTGCATGTCGCTCATCGCGCGTTCGAGTTCAAGGCCGTCGCGCAGATTCAGGCACACGCCGCCGACGTCGGACTTGTGGCTGATGTCGGGCGACAGGATCTTCAACGCGACCGGATACCCGATCTCGCGCGCCGCAGCGGTCGCCGAACCGGGCGAGAGATCGACCGCCACCGTGGGCACGGTCGGGATGCCGTAGGCCTTCAGCAGCGCCTTGGCTTCGAACTCGTCCAGCATGCCGCGACCGGCGGCGAGCGCCGCGTCGATGATCACACGTGCGGCGGCGAGGTCGGGAGGCCTGTTCTCGCGCGCGGCGGGCACCTCCAACAGCAGCGCCTGATTGCGGCGATAGGTCGCGAGCATCGCGAAGGCACGCACCGCCTCTTCGGGCGTCGCGTAGTCCGCCGCGCCGGCTTCCTCGAAGATGCGGCGTGCATCGGCCACCGCGGCGTCCCCGAGCCAGCAGGCCATCACGCGGCCCGGCGCCTGGCGCACGAGCGGGGCGCAGGCGCGCGCGATGTCGTCGCTGCGCACGATCGCGGTCGGAGCGTGCATGAAGAGCACCGCGCCGCTGTCGCGGTCGGCGAGCAGCGTCTGCAGCGTCGCGGTGTAGCGCTGAATCGGCGCATCGCCGATGATGTCGATCGGGTTCGCGTGCGACCAGGTCGGTGGGAGCGCGGCATCGAGCTCGCTGCGAACACGGTCGCTCAAATCGGGGAGCGGAACGCCTGCCAATGCCGCGGCGTCGGCGGCCAGCACACCGGCGCCGCCGCCGTTGGTCATCAGGGTCAGCGCGTCGTCACGGTTGCTGCTGAAGCGCGCCAGCGTCTCGGCGGCCATGAAGAGGTCTTGCAGGGTATCGACGCGCAGCATGCCGGCGCGTCGGATCACCGCATCGATCACCACATCCGAGCCGGCCAGCGCCCCGGTGTGGGAAGCGGCGGCCTTCAATCCGTTGCCGGCGCGGCCGGCCTTCACGACGATCACCGGCTTGTTGCGCGCCGCGGCGCGCGCGGCCGACATGAACTTGCGTGGTGCTTCGATCGATTCGATGTAGAGCAGGATCGAGCGCGTGCGTCCGTCGCTTGCCAGGTAGTCCAGCAGGTCACCGAAGTCGACGTCGGCGTGTTCGCCGAGCGAGATCATGTGCGAGAAGCCGACCCGGCGTGTCTTGGCCCAGTCGAGCACCGCGGTGACGAGCGCGCCCGATTGCGAGACGAAGGCCACATCACCGTCCAGGGCGTCGGTGTGGGCAAAGCTCGCGTTGAGTCCGAGGTGCGGTGTGAGCAGGCCGAGACAGTTGGGGCCGAGGACGCGCAACAGATGCGGCCGTGCGGCATCCAGTGTCGCCTGCCTTTGTTCGGCACTCAGCCCCGCGGTCATCACGATGGCCGCGCGCGTACCGAGCCGACCGAGTTCGCCGATCAGCCCCGCGATGCTGTCGGGGGGTGTGCACAGCACAGCGAGATCGGGCGCTTGCGGCAGGTCGGCTGGTCGCGCGAAGACTGGCCGACCGTCGAGCGTGGCGTGCTTGGGGTTGACCGGGTGGACCGGCCCCGCGAAGCGACCCGCCCGAAGATTGCGCCACACCGTGGCACCGACACTGCCGGGGCGGTCGGACGCGCCGATGACCGCGATCGATGCGGGCTCCAGCAGGCGTTCGAGGTGGCGAATGGTCATGGTTCGGTGCTCGCGTGTTCAGCGTGAACGGCAGGGGTGATCGCATCTCACGATGAGTGCCGCGGCCAAGGGCACCGCGCTGCCGGGCAGGAAGTGCGGCGAGGCGCCACAATCCCGGCTGTTGCGCTGCTGTCCAAGCCAAACGATGCGTGATACGGCCAGTGGGCGACTCGCGCCGGCTGCGCTTCAGTGCGCCATCAGCACCGGCAGTGTCATCGATTTCAGGACCGTGCGGGACGCCCCGCCGAGCACCAGTTCGCGGGCACGGCTGTGGCCGTAGCACCCCATCACGAGCAGGTCCGCCCCAACATCAGCGGCAAGAGACAACAGCCCGTCACCGGGCGTCTCGGCAGGCACGGACGAATGGTGCTGGATCGGTGCCTGAACACCGTGCAGTCGAAGATACGCCTCGAGCGCAGTCGCCTGCTCTGCAATCGCACCGCGTTCATCCGCGATCGTCAGGTGAATGCGTTTTGAATGGCGGAGGAAGGGAATCGCTGCCGTGATCGCATGCGCGGACTCGCGCGTCGGCTTCCAGGCGATCAGCACCTGCTGGCCGAAGGTCGTGCCGATGTCGACCCACGGCACCACCAACGCCGGCCGGCCGCTGGCGAGCAGCACCGACGGAACAAAGTCCGCCGGAACGCCGACGGTCAAGGGGTCGGAGGCATCGTGCTGGCCGAGGATGAGGAGGTCGGTGCAAAGCGCGTGGCGCGCGACTCCAGGGATGATTGCGCCGTCGCTCAGTTCGCGCCAGACAAACGGTTGCGTTGCGGTCGATTCCGAGCGATCGAACAATGCCTTGGCGTTGTCACGGTAGTCGATGTCGAGTTGCTGAAGCATCGGGAGCATTTCCTCGGTGCCCTGGGCCATGATGACCGGCAGGCTCAATGCCGTCGGCGTGCTGGCGTACAAGGCCATGACCCGAGCGTCATGCAGAGCAGCCAGTTCGTGGGCCAACGCCAGACGCCTGAGGCTGCGTGGCGAGGCGTCGATGTGCAGAAGGATCGATCGAAGGGCGCTCATGGTGTGGTCTCGCGTGACGTGGTGGCCGAATCGTGCCGCGCACGCCGCGGCGGACGCTTGCGTTGGATCAAGCTGCTGGCCTCAGCGCTGCCTCACGTAGCTGCCGGGCGCCGCCTCGATCGGCGCCAGCCCGACCTTCGGGGCCCCCATGCGAGGCGGGCGAGTCTTTCGTGTGGCGTGCTGCGTCAACCAATCGACCCAGGCTTCCCACCATGATCCCGGGACCGGTGGGGTCCGGGCGAGCCATTCGTCGGGACCCAACAATCGCTCACCGGGACGCCATTGACGCAGTCGGTAGCTCGACAACGCGGAACCGGGAGGGTTCACGATGCCCACGTTGTGACCACCAGCCGTCAGCACGAAGGTCTGCTCTGTGTCGGCGAGCGCATGCAACTTGAAGACCGATCGCCACGGGGCGACGTGGTCCTGAACCGTGCCGACGCTGAAGATCGGTGCGCGAATGTCGCGCAAGGTCACGGGCTTGCCGTCGACCATCCATTCACCTCTGGCGAGCGCGTTGTTCAGAAACAGGCCGCGCAGATACTCCGAGTGCATGCGCAACGGCAGGCGCGTGCCGTCGGCGTTCCATGCCATCAGGTCGGTCATCGGAGGGCGTTCTCCGAGCAACTGGTTGCTGAGGCGATACGACCAGACCAGATCGTTGGACCGCAGCATCCGGAAAGCGCCCGCCATCTGCCGCTTGTCCAGGTAGCCGCGCTGCCTCATCAGGCTTTCAAGGAACGCGACCTGGCCTTCGTCGATGAACAGCGCGAGTTCTCCCGGGTCCGTGAAGTCCGTCTGCGCCGCCATCAAGGTCACGCTTCGCAGGGTGTCGTGGTTGCTGCGCGCCAGGCCCGCGGCGGCGATGGCGAGCAGCGTCCCGCCGAGGCAGTAGCCGGCCGCGTGAACCTGCGCGCCCGGCACGATGCTGTCGATCGCCTGAAGCGCGGCGCGCAGGCCCAGCCGTTCGTAGTCGTCCATTCCCAGATCGCTATCTGCGCCATCGGGGTTCTTCCAGGAGATCGCGAACACCGTGAATCCCTGGTCGATCAGGTGCCTGATCATCGAGTTGCCCGGCGACAGGTCGAGCACGTAGTACTTCATGATCCATGCAGGCACGATCAGCACCGGCTCGGCGTGCACGCTGCGGGTCGTCGGGGCGTACTGGATCAGTTCGATCAGCCGGTTGCGAAAGACCACCTGACCTGGCGTGATGGCGACGTCGCGTCCCACCTCGAACGCTTCGGCTCCTGCAAGCGGAAGATCAACGACGGTGCGCCAGGCGTCTTCAAGCGCATGGGCTGCGCCGCGCAGCAGATTGGCACCGCCTTCGCGCGCGGTGCGTTGCTGCACCACAGGGTTGGTCGAGACGAAGTTCGAAGGCGCCCCCATGTCCAGCCATTGGCGAGCCGCGAAGCTCGTCATCGCCTCGTGGTGCCGAGTAACGCCCGGCACCGCCGTCGTCGCACGTTGCCACCACTGCTCCTGGAGCAGAAACGCCTGCGCGATCCAGCGGTACGGAGGCGTCTGCCACGCGGGATCGGCAAAGCGCTTGTCCTGCGGCATCGGCTGGATGTCGCCCGATGCCGCGGGACCGGTGCCCCACGCGCGGGCCCACTGCTGCAGACCGAATTGCGTGAGCTCCCATTGCTTTGCCGGCGACGCGAGCAGATGCACCCACCAATCGGCCAACGCGCCGGTTGCTGTCGCGGGTGCGATCGCGGCCCCTGATACCAATCCTGCGGGCGTGAGTCGCTGCTCGAGCTGCTGGAACGATCGAAAGGTCTCGGACGGCACGCTGTCGCGACCGAGCCACGGGCTGCTGTCACGTTCCCGAGACCCCGGCCGGTGCACCGACAACTCTGCTGCAGGCGCGAGAGGAGTGATTCGTGTGGCCAAGCAGGACTCCGTGAATAACGCGATGCTGCATTGGCGCATCCGCTGGCCGGACCGCCTTTGCGCTGGCGCAAACAGCATGGCCGAGCCTCGCGACAACCCGGCCATCAGTGAGTGTCGGGTGCGGATACCGATCCGTCACGGTCGGTTGACCCAGCGTTTCCACGCGATGCGCCGCATTGACCGAACGGATGAACGCGTCGTGTGGATTTGATTGGCGCCTTCACCTTCTCCTCGACATGGATTCGCTCGGGGAGCGCCTGCTCAACAACGACCCGTTCGGCGGCTTCACGCTCGCAGGCCCATGCGGCCTCGCCGCTCAGCGTCAGCCAGCCGTTCCGGACCATGAGCTGGATGCGGTTGTCCGGCACGATGAGGTTCCACTCGAGCGCACGCTCGGCGGCCAGCGCGATATCGGCGTCGTTGCGCTCCTGCGCCGGCACAAGGCGAACGTGCATTTCGACGGCCATCGCCCGCACTGACCGGGTTCACGATACGAACCCGTGCGTCGCCACGGCTTGCGAACCCACGCCGCTCAGCTCCGCGCCCGCTCCAGCCGAACCGGCGTCGCGACGAAGTGCAGCAGCACGACCGCGCTCAGCGCGCCCGCGAAATAGCACCACACCGAAATGAACCAGGTGGTGTAGGCGACATAGGCGGCCCCGAAAGACAGCAGCGCGAGCAGGCCGAAGGCGCGCACCGCGCCGTGCGTGGACAGCAGCTGGCTGGCGCTCGTCGACAGCAAGTAGAGCGCCATCGTCGCGAGGGCGAAGTAATGCGGCGTGACGTATTCGATGTGATGCCCGGTCGGCAGCGCGACGATGCCGCCCGCTGCGATCGAGAACAGCAGCGACGCGCTGACGATTGCACCGGCTGCGGTGCAGGCCGCCAGGGTTCGGCGGCGCCAGCCCGGTGGTTCGATCAGCAGCACCGCGAGCGGGATGTACACCGGCCACAGGAGATGCGAGAACACCGAATACGCATAGGTCATGACCGTGTTCACACCCGCTGCCTCGTGGCTGAACGTCATCCAGATCACGCCTTCGATGAACTGTTGGGTCGCGAACAGCAGTGGAATGGCGGCGAACGGGCGTTCACTCGGGTGGCGCGCAGCTCTCCACGTCAGCGTCCCCAGACCGAGCAGAAAGGTGCCGGCGGCGAAGCTGGCGGAAGCCGAGAAGCACATGGGCGCTCAATCCGAGGGTGATGGGCGGGACGACGCTTCAGCCTGCGCGAGCCAGCGCTCGCACAGCACGACCGCATCCACGGCGTCGTCGGTCATGATCTCGAGCGTACACGCGCGTTCGTCGCCGTCCAGCGGCTCGCCGTGCGCCCGTTGCCGTTCGAGCACGGCCAGATCGGCCTCGGAGGCGTCGTCGCGCGCCGTGCTGCGCTTGGCCACCCGCTCCTGCAATCTCGCGTCGCTGGCCGTGCAATGCAGGATCGTGAAGGGCACGCGCAGTTCCGCCGCGAGGGCGCGGAACACATCGCGTTCGGCGCGCCGCAGGAACGCGGCGTCGACGATCACCGGGTAGCCTGCGTGCAACGCCGTTCGCGTGCACTGAGCGAGCCGTTCGAAGGTTCGCTCGGTCGCGTCGGGCGCGTAGATTTCGGCCCGCCCGATCGAGCGTTCCAGGGCGGTCAACCCGAACAGCCGTTTGCGCTCCACGTCAGAGCGCAGCCGGATCGCGCCGGCGGCGGCCAGCAGCTGCTGCGCCACGGTGGACTTGCCGGAACCGGACACGCCATGGGTGATCAGCAAGCGCGGTGCGTTGCCGCCCTGCGCGATGCGCTCGGCGCAGGCAAGGTAGTCCGGGCCAGCGGCCGACGCGGGCATTCCTTTCGCGGCGGGGCGCAGGCAGCCGACCAGCGCGCGTACCACGGCGCGGTAGACCTCGTAGAAGCGCAGCACTGCCACGCCAGCGTAGTCGCCGCTGCATTGGAGGTATGCGTCGAGGAAGCGAAACGCCAAGTCACTGCGACCGTTCGCCTTCAGGTCCATGGTCAGGAACGCGATGTCGCTCATCACGTCGATGCGGCGCAGTTCCGGGTCGAATTCGAGGCAGTCGAACGGCGTTGCCTCGCCGTCCAGCAGCACGGCGTTGGCCAGGTGCAGGTCGCCGTGACAGTCGCGCAAGCGATCGTCGAGTTGCCGCGCAGGCCACGTGTCGCGCAAGGCCTCGGCCTGCGCGCGGACCCACGATTCGAGGCCCCCGACGCGCGCAGCATCGCAATGGATTCGGAGCTGTTGCAGCACACCGAGCGCCGGTGCAACGACGCGCTGCCGGGCGTCGCCTGTCTGTGCCGGCGGGGCAATCGCCGCATCCTGGTGAAACGCCGCCACCCTCCGGGCGAGGCCGTCGAGATGTTCCGGCAACAGCGCGCCGGCCGCGAGTCGTTCGCTCAGCAGCGCGCCGGGTGCGAAACGTCGCATGCACACCGCGTAGTCGATTGGCTCGCCGGGGCCATGCAAGTGCGGCGCTTGCGCACTACCGCACACGGGCACGACACCGAGGTACAACGATGGGGCAAAGCGCCGATTCAGGCGCAACTCTTCTTCGCAGAAGTGTTTGCGCAGCGCGAGGGTACTGAAATCGACGAAGGGCAGGTGCACCGGCTTCTTCAGCTTGTAGGCCAATTGGTCGGTGAGCAGTACCCATGAGATGTGCGTCTGCACGAGAGACACCGGCTGCCCCGTCTGGGCCTGCAGGCGTTGACGCAGCGCGTCGATCATCGTTCGGTCCGCAAGCGCCTGCGGCGGGGTCTGCTCGTCCATGCCGGCAGTCTGCCGCCGGGCCGATTCGACGGCTTGATCCTGCGCAAGCAGGGTCGCGCACGCGCGGTGGGCGTCAATGCCCCGAGCCCGGATCAATCAGCAGACCGTCCACGACCTTGATGATCCGATCGCAGCGGGCGGCCAGCGCCCCGTTGTGGGTGACGAACAGGATCGCCGTCCCGTGCTCGCGGTTGACATGGCGCAGCAACTCGAACACCGCATCCGCCGACTTCGTGTCCAGGTTGCCGGTCGGTTCGTCGGCCAGCAGCAGCGGCGGGTTCATCGCCAGCGCGCGCGCCACCGCGACACGCTGTTGCTGACCGCCGCTCATCTCTCCGGCCAGGCTGTCGCGCCACTTCGTCAGCCCGACGCTGTCGAGCAGCTGGGCGGCGCGCGTGGCCATCGCGTCGTTCGGGAAGCCGGCCTCGCCGAGCAACGGCATCATCACGTTCTCCTGCGCGGTGAAGGCCGGCATCAGGCAGTGGTACTGGAACACGAAGCCGATGTTGTGTCCGCGCAGCCGCGTCAATGCGTGATCATCGAGCGCGGTGGTCTCTTCGCCGCAGATGCCGAGTGTTCCGGTGGTTGGGCGGTCGAGCAGTCCAACGAGATTGAGCAGCGTGCTCTTGCCCGAGCCCGACGGGCCCATCACGGCGCAGAACTCGCCGCGCTGCAACAGCAGGTCAATGCCGCGCAGCACCTCGGTCTCGTTCGGCAGCCCGATGTTGAAGGTCTTGCGGACGCCGCGCAGCTGAACGACGGTGTCATCCACGGATCGCCACCACCGGGTCGAGGCGCGCGGCGCGCAGCGCCGGCGCAAACGCCGCGACGAGACCCGTGATCGTCGCCAGCAGCAGCGCGGCGATCACCAGCCCGGGCTCGATCGCCAGCGCGAACAGCGGCGTGCCGTCGGGGTTGCGCGCATAGCGCTGCCACAGCACCAGCGCAACCAGGCCGATCGCCGAGCCACCGATCGAGCCGGCCAGTCCCAGCAGCCCGCCCTGCAGCAGGAAGACGCGCAGCACCTGCCCGCGCGAAATGCCCATCGCGCGCAGGATGCCGATCTCGCGCGACTTCTGCACCACCGAGACGACCAGCACGCTGGCGATGCCGAACGCCACCGACAGGGCGACGAAGAAGCGGATCGTCGTATTGGCCGTGGTCTGTGCCTGCACGGCGCTGAAGAACTGCGCGTTGGTCGTGATCCAACTGTCGGCCTGGACGCCGGTGGCCGCGGTGATGCGCCGGGCGATCGTTTCGGCGGCGTAGATGTCCTTGATCGTCACGTTGATGCCGGACACGCCGCCGGTCAGGCCCAGCAGGCTTTGTGCCGTGCGCAGCGCGACATAGGTCGTGCGCTGGTTGGCGCTCTTGTTGCCCAGGTCGAAGATGCCGGCGACGGTGAGCGTGCTGGCGCCGCCGTTGGCCGAGGAGACGCGCAGCTTGTCACCCACCGACAGGCCGAGATCGCTGGCCAGTTCGGTGCCGACCAGGATGTCGCTGTTGGTCAACCGGGTGCTGCCGTGGACGATGTCGTCCGGCAACGCCACGATCCGGAAGTAGAGCTCGGGGTCGACGCCGATCAGCGTGATCGCGCGGCTGGCGTCGCCGCGCACCACCAGCGCGGAGCCGGTCGCCTCGGGTGACACCACCAGCACGTCGGGCATCGCACGGATCTCGGCCACCACCGCCTGCCATTGGTCGATGGACTTGAGGCGCTGCAGCGGCGCCTGCACGATGGCGCCTTCGATCGCACCCGGGCTCGCGCCGGGCGGCGGACCCAGCGCACGCGCCACTTCCTTCGGCGGCAGCAGCTGGATGTGGGCCTGCGCGGCCAGCACCCGGCGCACGAAATTGGCCTGCAGGCCGGTCAGCAGCGCCGACATGAAGACGATCACCGCCACGCCGATCGCGATGCCGCTGACGATGAACAAGGTCTGCATCCTTCCCTCGCGCAGGAAGCGCAGCGCGACGATCCACTCGAACGGCAGCCAGGGATTCACGCAGGGCCTCGGCCGATGAATCTGGTGCTCAACGCAGCGGCGCTGCGGCCGCCACCGGGCGCAGACGCGACCCGTCAAGCACGTCTGCCGCCGCGGGCACGACCTGGTCGCCGGGCCGAAGGCCGCTCAGCACTTCGCTCAGGCCGCCACTGCGCAGGCCGAGTCGCACCGGCTGACGGCGCGCGTGGTGTCCGTCGACCTTGAGCACCCAGGGATCGGCGGCATTGGCATCGTGCACCGCGTCGGTCGGCACGAGCACGGCGCGGGGGCGCTGGGCAATCCGGATGTCGACGGACACGGTCATGTCCTGCGTCAGGTACTCGGGTGGGTGGGGCACGGCGAGCTTCACCTCGACCGAGCCGCGCTGCGCGTCGACACCGGGGTTGATGTAGACGAGCCGTGCCGGGAAGCGCCGCTCCGCGAACGCGTCGGCCGACGCGTCGGCCGGCTGGCCGATCTTCAGCAGGTGCAGGTTTCTCTCGTCGATCTGGACCACCAGCTGCGTTTCGCCCGACGGCGACAGCGCCATCAAGACCTTGCCGGGCTGGACCACGTCGCCGGGCTCGACGTCGCGGCTGATCAGCGTGCCCGCTGCGGGCGCGACGATCGTCGTGTACCGCAGTCTCGATCGGGCCGCGTCGGCACTCGCGCGGGCCTGGGCCAGTGCCGACGAGGCCACCGCATGGTCGCTGCCGCTGGGGCGCACCGTGGCGAGTTGCGCCTGTGCCGAGCGCACCTGCGACTCGGTCAGATCGGCGGTCTTCTGCGCATCGTCGAGCGCGGCCTGGCCGATGAAGCCCTGGTTGAACAGGTCGGTATTGCGGCGCAGCTGGGCGCGGGCGTTGGCCTGTGCGACCTGAGCCTGCCGCAGCGATTGTTCGGCCACCGGTGCCTGGAGCTCGAGCACTTGGCGCAGCCGGGCCTGCGCCTGCAGCACGGCGACCTCCGCCTGCGTGACGGCCGCGCGCGCTTCCTGGGCATCGAGTTCGATCAGCACCTGTCCGACCTGAACCACCTGACCTTCGGCGACCGGGATCCGCGTCACGGTTCCGACGACTTGCGCGCCGACGCTGACGCGGTGGGGCGCTTCAACGTGTCCGCTGGCGACCACCGACTGGACGAAGTCGCGTTGCACCACCGCACTGACCGGCACCTGCGGGCCGAGCACGGCGCGCGGGCCCAGCCACACGGCGAGGGTCGTCGCGACGACCGCAAGCAGCGCCCACGTGCGGTACGGTTTGAACCGTCGCCACAGGGCGCCGAACCGCGCAGTGCCGGTCGTCGTCACGGCGGAGGACGTGGCGGTCGATGCACTGGTGGATCCCACGCCCGACTCAGGCCGCAACCGCGTTCCGGTCGCTGGTGGTGGCGGCGCTTGCAGGCGCTTTGGCCGGCGCATCGGCCACGGCTTCCGCCGCCCTGACCAGCAGCACCGGCACCGGCGCGGTGCGCACGATCTGCTCGGCATCGCTGCCGAGCAGCAGGCGGCCCACACCGCGCCGGCCGTGGGTGCCGATCACGATGAGGTCGGCGCCCCAGGTCTTGACCTGGTCGTTGACGGCGTCGGAAAGGCGAGTCGCGATGCTGTCGACGAGAACGGTGTCCGCCTTCACACCGGCGCTCTCCACGCGCACCTTGCCTTCCTGGAGGATCTGCTCGCCCGCTTGTGTCATGAACGGAATCACCTCGCCCACATACGCCGTGGCAGTCTCGAAGCCCGTGGCGAAGAGGAGCACGTCGATCATGTGGAGAAGACGCACGCTGGCGCCAGTCAATGTGGCGAGCCGAATGGCTTCGTCCAAGCCACGACTGGACGTGGGACTGCCGTCGTACGGGACAAGAATGCGTTGGTACATGAGCGGACTCCAAGTCTGCGGGGAGAAGTGCGTGCAGTGTCTGCGCGTGATCGCGTCGGGAGCTTGACGGGCATCAAGGCAGCGGCCGCGCCCAACACCGCACGCGCAATCAACGGTTCCGCGAGAGACCGGAGGCGCGCACCGCTTGAGAACGCTGCACGCCAGCCCGCGTTGCGATCACGCGATGCGCGTGAGGAGCAAGCTTCGTCGATCGGTACGCCCGATGCACGCACCGGCCTCGTTGCGCGAGGAACTCGGTCGTCACGCGGCGTCGATGCGCCGCGAGTTCAAGTCGATGAGCGTCCCATGAGATGCCGATGCCAAGAAAACGGCACCGGGATCCACAGGCGCATCAGCGCGAAGTCGTGCGGATGCCGAACAGGCGGTACAGCGGACACCACGCAATGACCCCCGTCAACAGCGGGACGACGCCGATATAACCCCAAGCGCCGACGTGACCTGTGGCCGCGAGCCCGATGAGGCCGCCGCCGAGAAGAATGCGCAAGGCCCGATCAATGTTTCCGACATTCAAGTTGGCCATGTATGCGTCTCCTGGTTGAAGCCCCACGATAGCCAAGGCAAACGAATCGCGGCTTGACGAAACGCAAAGCGCAGTGGACTTCCCGGACCTGTCTTCACACCGTGGTCGGCGCTCGCAGGCAGCGTTCGGGTCATGCCGCCATGCTCGCGCGTGGCGGCGTTGTCGCCAAGGTTCCTCTGCGTCGACTCGTCGACCTTGCTCAGCGCGATGGACGCCTCGTCAGGCGCTCGCCGGCCGAGGCGTCTGCACTTTTGCGCCGGCGCGGGCCGACTGCGCGCGCGATGCGTCTGCCTTGCGCGTGCTCAAGCGGCTGCGTCGCGCCCGGCAGCAGGATCGCAGGCGTGTGGTGTCTCGTCGTGGAGCAGCAATGAGCCTTCCCTTTGCAGATCGCCGGGCCGCCGGACGCGCGCTTGCGCAACGCTTGGCGGCGTTGAAGCTGCCAGGCCCGGTCGTCGTGCTGGCGTTGCCGCGCGGTGGTGTGCCGGTGGCGGTCGAAGTCGCGCGAGCGCTCGGCGCCGCGCTCGACCTGGTGCTGGTGCGCAAGATCGGCGCGCCTTGGCAACCCGAGTTCGCCGTTGGGGCCGTGGCCGAGGGCGAACCTCCTCAGATCGTCGTCGACCCGACGGTTCAGGCCATGGCCGGCGTGGATCTCGACTACGTCAATGAGCAGGCACGGGCCGGGCTGCGCGAGATCGCGCGGCGGCGACAGGTCTATCTTCGCGGCCGCCCCTTGGTGCCTGTCGAAGGTTGCACGGCAGTCGTCGTCGACGACGGGATCGCCACGGGAGCCACGATGCGCGCCGCGCTGAAGGCGGTGCGAGTGCGCCGCCCGGCCAGGCTCGTGCTGGCTGTGCCGGTCGCACCGTCCGACACGCTTGCCGAGCTGAGCGCGGAAGTCGATCTGGTCGTCTGCCTGAAGCAACCGAGGCCTTTCGAGGCCGTCGGCCGGCACTACATCGACTTCGAGCAGGTCGGCGACGACGAGGTCGTGGCCGCGCTCGACTCGCCCCGTCCTTGACCGGGCGCAAGCCGCGCGAGGCGCGGCTCCGCATACTGGCCCGATGCCGCCGGGCGCTTGTTCGGGGCAGGTCCGAGGAGAGACATCATGCTGAAAGTACTCGTCGCCGTCGACGGTTCGGTCCATGCGCAGCGCGCGATCGAAGCGGTGGTCCGCCTGCAGGCACAGACCAAGGGATTGGAGGTGCTGCTCGTGAACGTTCGGCAGTGGCCGGTGCTCTATGGAGATCTGCCGCCCCAGGACTACGAGTTGATCGAGCGCGATCAGATCCGGCGCCAGAGGGAACTGCTCGAAGCCACGCAGGCGGCAGCGCGGCGCAGCGGCCTCGAACTCGTGTCCACCTTGGGCGAAGCGGGTGAGCCGGCGGCCGAGATCACGCGGGTGGCCGAAGAGAAAGGTGTCGATCAGATCGTGATGGGAACCCACGGCCGCGGTGCGGTTGGCAGTTTGCTGATCGGATCGGTGGCCCAGCGCGTGGTCCACCTTGCGAAGGTGCCGGTCTTGCTGGTCAAGTGACTGCGGTGCACCGGCGACGGGAACGCCAGGCGGTTCATGTGCGAACCTGCGCGGGATCGTCGGTGGTGAAGGCCGGCCACCTCGCCAATCGGGCCCGTGCATCGACGTGGATGTTCTGGCTGATGCTGGCCGTGGCGCTGGCTGCGCTATCGGATTCGGTATTGGCGCAGATGCCACGGCGCGGCGCGCGTTCGGGCGCGCCCGACTTCGCCGCGCATGTCTTGCGCGAGACCGCCGTGGTGGTCAGCATCGTTGCGACGCGAACTGCCGGTGAGTACGAAGGCGACGACGATCCCGATGCTGACGCCTTCGACGATGGCGTCGATCCCGCGATTCTTCCGGGGCCAAGCGCCGAGTCCGGAGTGCCGTGGCCGGTCCGAAGCCTCGCATCCGGGTTCGTGATCAGCTCGGACGGGTACATCCTCACGAGTGCACATGCGGTGGCCAGCGCTGGCGATGCGACTGTGCGGCTGGCCGACAACCGCCAGTTCAGCGCCAGGGTCATCGGCCTGGACAGGCTGAGCGACCTCGCCTTGATGAAGATCGATGCCGTCGGGCTGCCCGTTGCGACCATCGGCAATCCGTCTGAATTGGCTGTCGGCGAATGGGTGGCCGCGATCGGTGCACCGTTCGGGCTGGCGCGCAGTGTGACCGCGGGCATCGTGAGCGCGGTGCCGCGCTATCTGCCGGACATCGGCGGTGTGCCGTTCATCCAGACCGACGTGGCCCTCAATCGGGGCAGCTCGGGTGGGCCGCTGTTCAACCTGCGTGGCGAAGTCATCGGCGTCAACGCGATGATCGCGAGCCGGACCGGCACCTACGTCGGCGTGTCGTTCACGTTGCCGATCGATATCGCGATGCAAGTGGCCACGGAGCTGCGCCAGCGCGGGCATGTGACCCGTTCTCGCCTCGGGATGCGCGTGCAGGAGGTCACACCCGAGTTGGCCGCGTCGTTCGAGCTGCCCTCCGCCGTCGGTGCCCTGGTTGTCCATGTCGATGGCACGAGTCCGGCGCAACGGGCCGGGCTCAGGGCCGGCGACATCGTGCTTGGCAGCGACGAGCGTCGGGACATGAGCAGCGCAGGAGTTCAGCAGCTCGTCTCAGGGGCGCGACCGGGGAGTCGGCTTGCACTCAATGTGTGGCGCCAGGGGCGCGTGCTCCGTATCGTGGCCGAGACCGTGGAGGTTCCGCCCGATCCAACACGTGTGCCGCGCGACCTCGGAGAGTCCCGTGACAAGCTTCTCGGGCTGCAACTCGGCGAACTCAGCGTGACCGAGCGGCGCGCGCTGAAGGCACACAGCGGCATTCGGGTGATCGATGTTCAGGGGTCGGCCCTGCGCGCAGGCATTCGACCGCAAGACCTGATTCTTGCAATCAACGAGCACCCTGTCTCCAGCGTGGCCGAATTCGAGGCCGTGCTGGCCGCCATCCCGCTTGGCCGTGCGCCCGCGTTGCTGGTGCAGCGCGCAGGTGCGTACAGCTACATCGCCGTGGCGCCGCAAGCGGGCGGGCGTGCTCCGCCGTGAATCTCTTCGCGGGATCCAGCTCCTTGCACCACGTCAGGCACCCCGCGAATCTGTCCGGCGGGCCGCCAAATCCGCTGCCGGTCAGTCGCGGCTCGCGCGGCGACAGTGTTCCGGATCTGATGGAGCAAGGCCAGCGCCTGCGGCGACCGTCTGTATCGCAACTCGTTCTGCAGATATCCCAACGCCTCGAGGTTCTCTCGGGAGTCGGCGAAGAGGCCTTCGAGAACTGGATGTGGAACACGCATCAACGCCATATCAGAACTGGCAGCGTCGAATGCGTCAGCACGTGCTGCGTCTCGCTGCCGAGCAGCAAGCCGGCGATGCCGCGACGCCCGTGCGACGCCATCGCGATCGAATCGCAACCCCGCTCCCGGGCGACATCGATGATCGACTGGTAGATGCTGTCGCCGACCTTGCGCACGGTGTCGCAGGCGACGTCGCGTTCCGCCGCCGCCCTGGAGACGAAGGCGAGGTAGCGCTCGGCATGCAACTGACTGTCGCGCTCGTACTCGTCGCGCGTATCCTCGAGCATCTCGGTTCGGTAGGTCAGCACGTGGAAGTGCGGGCTGACATGGACGCCGGTGACACGCGCGCCGAGGGCGCGAGCCAAGTCGATGCTCTTCAATGCTGCGCCTTCCGACAATGCCGATCCGTCGGTGGCAATGAGAATATGTTTGAACATGGCAGCCGCCCGATGAAGTGAATGAAGCGCGTCAAGCGTAAGCCTGCGTTGCGCCGACGATTTGATCTCGATCAACTCTGCGACAGACACGCAGGAGTTGACGCGGATCAAGCCGGCAACGGCACGGCGCGCGCATCCTCGGGACCATGACATTGAACGCTCCATCCCATGACGCGCTGACCCGCGACATCTCCGGTCAACTGGCCGTCCTGCGCAACGACATGCCCGCCTTCATGAAGGGCTTCGGCGATCTGTCGAAGGCCAGCATGGCGGCCGGGGCGCTGTCGGAGAAGACCAAGGAATTGATCGCCCTCGCGCTCGGCGTCGCGGCCCATTGCGAGGGCTGCCTCGGCTTTCATGCGAAGGCACTCGTCAGACTGGGCGCCACGAAGGCGGAGGTCGAGGAGGCGCTCGCGGTCGCCGTCTACATGGGTGGTGGCCCCTCGTTGATGTACAGCGCGAGCGCGCTGACCGCATTCGCCGAATTCACAAAAGCATCGGAGATCCGCTCGTGAACATACCCCTCGTCGCGACAACCCACGCGGTCGTCTGGATCGACCATCATCATGCGAACATCCTCCAGATCGATGCGAGTTCCGCGCAGCCTCGTCACGTGCAGGCACATGTGCATCCGACGGCGCAGCACGGATCCGAAGTCCGCACAGAGCACGAGTTTTTCGCCGAAGTCTGCGGCGGTCTCGAGGGCATCGATGCCGTGCTCATGACGGGCGGAAAGACAGCCTTGGCAGACTTCCGGCACTACGCGGAGAAGCATCGGCCGCAGACCGCGGCGCGCATCGCCGCCTACGACATCGTCGATCATCCGACCGACAAACAGCTGGCGGCCTTGGGTCGGAAGTTCTTCGAGCTCTGAACGAGCCAGGCTCGCTTGCCCAACGGGCACCTTCATGGCTGCGGGGTCAAGCGGCGAACGACACGATCTGACGGTCCACTCCGTCAACCATGTGAAAAGCCCTTGCAAGTCGATCGACTCGCAAGGGCGTTTTCTTTGAACTCGGTGACTACTGCAGCGCGACCTCGACACGCCGCGCCTCGGCGTTGCCGCCGGTTGCGGTCAATGCTTCGGGCTTCTTCAGTTCGACCTTGTCGTCGGCAATGCCGGCGGCCTTCAGCGCAGCGCCGACGGCCATCGCGCGTTGCTTGGCCAGCACCTCGTTCTTCGCGGGGTCGCCGGTCGCATCGGTGAAGCCGCTGACCACGGCCTTCTTGCCGGCCGCCACGTCCTTGGCGACATCGGCCAGCGCGCTCTCCGCACCGGTCGCGAGATCGGCCTTGCCGCTGGCGAAGTAGAACTTCACGATGCCGTTCTCGACCCTGAACGAGGCCGCATCGGTGGTGGCGACCGCCGCGGTCGCCGCCGGCGCCGTGGCGTGCGCGGCAGCACCTGTCGTGGTCGTGCCCACCGGCAGCAGCGGCACGATCAGCAACGCGACGATGTTGATGATCTTGATCAACGGGTTGACGGCCGGGCCGGCGGTGTCCTTGTACGGGTCGCCGACCGTGTCGCCGGTGACGGCAGCCTTGTGGGCCTCGCTGCCTTTGCCGCCGTGGTGGCCGTCTTCGATGTACTTCTTCGCGTTGTCCCAGGCACCGCCGCCGGTGCACATCGAGATCGCGACGAACAGGCCGGTCACGATCGTGCCCATCAGCAGGCCACCGAGCGCGGCCGGGCCGAGCAGCAGGCCGACGAGGATCGGCACCACCACCGGCAGCAAGCTCGGCACGATCATTTCCTTGATCGCCGCGGTGGTCAGCATGTCGACCGCCGCGCTGTAGTCGGGCTTGCGCTTGCCGGCCATGATCGCGCCGTCGGCGAACTGGCGGCGTACTTCGACCACCACCGAGCCGGCGGCCCGGCCGACCGCCTCCATCGCCATCGCGCCGAACAGGTAGGGAATCAGCCCGCCGATGAACAGGCCGACGATCACCTTCGGGTCGGAGAGGTCGAAGCTCACGCTGATGCCGCGGCCTTCGAGCGAATGGGTGTAGTCGGCGAACAGCACCAGCGCGGCGAGGCCGGCCGAGCCGATCGCGTAGCCCTTGGTGACCGCCTTGGTGGTGTTGCCGACCGCGTCGAGCGCGTCGGTGGCCTTGCGGACCTCCTTCGGCAGACCGGCCATTTCGGCAATGCCGCCGGCGTTGTCCGTGACCGGACCGAAGGCGTCGAGGGCCACGATCATGCCGGCCAGCGCCAGCATCGTCGTGGTCGCAATCGCGATGCCGAACAGGCCGGCAAGGCTGTAGGTGACGAGGATGCCGGCGATGATCACGAGCGCCGGACCGGCGGTCGATTCCATCGAGATCGCCAGACCCTGGATCACGTTGGTGCCGTGGCCGGTGACCGACGACGCCGCGATCGACTTCACCGGACGATAGTCGGTACCGGTGTAGTATTCGGTGATCCAGATGATCAGGCCGGTGACGACGAGGCCGACGATACCGCACTGGAACAGCGCCATGCCGGTGTACTTCACGCCTTCCAGCGGACCGAAAC
>JAZJZJ010000005.1:1585-2039 GCA_040389925.1 Pseudomonadota bacterium | reverse complement strand
CGGTCAGCACGCGCTTGAGCAGCGTGGTCTTGCCCGAGCCGAGAAAGCCGGTGACGATGGTTGCGGGGATCAGTGCCATGGGAATCTGCCTTGAATGATGCGAGCGCCGGTAGCCGACGCATGTGGGGATCGTCCGCCAACAAACAAGGTAGCAGATGTGTCAAGCCGGCGCCGGCGCGTGGTCGGCCGCAGGGCATTGTTCAGTTAAGCTCCCCCGACCTGAACTCTTCGCCCGCCGCGCGATGTCCGAGCCCCATACTGGCCGCCCCCGTCGAGGGGGCGACCACCCCACCGAAACGGCGGCGCCACGCCGCACGCTGTTCCAGAAGCTGATCGAACTCGTCGCACCTGGCCCCGATTCGCGCGATCAGCTGATCGAGTCGCTGGCCGACGCGGAGAGCAAGTCGCTGATCGCGCCCGAGTCGCGGATGATGCTCGAAGGCGTGATCCGCAT
>JAZJZJ010000005.1:0-1575 GCA_040389925.1 Pseudomonadota bacterium | reverse complement strand
CCTGAACCTGCGCACCTTGCTGCGCCCGGCCGTGTTCGTGCCCGAATCGAAGGGCCTGAACGAGTTGCTGCGCGACTTCCGCTCGAACCGCAACCACCTCGCGATCGTGATCGACGAGTTCGGCAGTACCGCGGGGCTGATCACGATCGAGGACGTGCTCGAGGAAATCGTCGGCGAGATCGAGGACGAGTTCGACGACAAGGACGGCGAATCGGGCATCTACACGCTGGCCGACGGCAGCCAGCGCGTGGCCGGCGATGTCGACATCGTGGCCGTCAACGAAGCCTTCGGCACGCTGCTGCCGAACGACGAGTTCGACAGCATCGGCGGGCTGGTCGCGCACGAGCTCGGCCGCGTGCCGCGGCGCGGTGAAGCGGTGACCGTCGGCGAACTCGTGTTCTCGGTGATGCTGACACGCGGCGGCGCGGTGCGCTGGTTCAAGGTCACGCGCGCGCCCGCAGCGCCGGCCGGGCCGGACGGCATTTGAGCGGCACGCCGTTGCGCGCTGCGCGGCGCCCGCTGCCGCTCGAACTGCTGCTCGCCGCGTTGCTCGGCGCGATTCACTCGCTGCCGTTCGCACACACCGCGGCGTGGCCGTTGCAGATCGCGGTCGTCGCCGTGCTGGCTTGGCGCGCATCGAACGCGACGCCGTGGCGCGCTGCGTGGATCGGCCTTGCGTTCGGTACGGCCTGGCTCGTGGCCGGCACTTGGTGGCTGTTCATCAGCCTGCACACCTACGGCGGCTTGCCGGCGTGGCTGGCGGTGCTGGCGATCGGGTTGCTGAGCGCGTTCTTGTCGCTCTATCTTGCGGCGGCACTGGCGATGTTCGCAAGGGCGCGCAGCGGATCGGCGCTTCGCGATGCGCTGCTGTTCGGGGCGGTCTGGCTGCTCGCCGAATTGGCGCGCGGCGTGATCTTCACCGGCTTTCCGTGGGTCGCGAGCGGCTATGCGCATGTCGACAGCCCGCTCGCGGCGCTGGCGCCATGGCTCGGCGTCTACGGCATCGGCTTCGTCGTCGCGGTGCTCGCGGCGTGGCCCGTGCTCGGCTGGGGTGACACTTGGAGAGCGCGCGCCGGGCCGATCGGCGCGCTGGCGCTGGTGCTCGGCGCCGCCGCGCTGCTCGGGCCGGGCCGCTTCTCGCAGCCGAACGGCACGCTGATGGTCACGCTGCTGCAAGGCAATGTCGCGCAGGACGAGAAGTTCGCGACCGCCGCGATGCCGCAGGCGCTGGCCTGGACGCGCACGAACCTGCTGGCGGCGCGCGGCGAACTCGTCGTCGCGCCCGAAACCGTGATCCCGCTGCTGCCGAGCCAGCTCGACGCGGGTTACTGGCAGAGCATCGCCGCGCACTTTCAGCGTGGCCCGCAGGCGGTGCTGCTCGGCCTGCCGCTCGGGGACCCGGCCGAGGGCTATACCAACTCGGCCGCCGGCATCTCGGCCGCGACCGCCGCACTGCCGACCGGTTTTTACCGCTACGACAAGCACCACCTCGTCCCGTTCGGCGAGTTCATCCCGTTGGGGTTTCGCTGGTTCACCGAGCTGATGAACATCCCGCTCGGCGACTTCAACCGCGGG
>JAZJZJ010000004.1:0-11156 GCA_040389925.1 Pseudomonadota bacterium | reverse complement strand
TGATGCGCGAGCTCAAGCGCATCGACAAGGTCGCCTACGTGCGCTTCGCGTCGGTCTACCGCAGCTTCGAGGATGTGGATGAGTTCCGGCAGTTGATCAGGGACATTTAGCAAGGCATCCCCCGCCCGGGGGTGACACGCGGGGGAGCCCGCGAGGGGGCGGCTCCGCTCCCACCTCTGCGGGACGCGCGGAGCGGTCCCATTTTCTAAAGTCTGTGCATCGGTTCACAACCCGGAGCACAGATGAAAACCACTTCCCCTTCAGTGCAGCGCGGCGTCACGCTGATCGAAGCCGGCATCGTGCTGGCGGTCATCGCGATCGCCGCCGGTGCGGCCGCGCCGGGCATGCAAGACCTGATCGACGCGCGCCGCCTCGACGGCGCGGCGACCCAGCTCGCGACCGACATCCAGTTCATCCGCACCGAGGCGGTGGCCCGCAACGAAGCCTTGCGGCTGAGCTTCCACGCCACCTCGGCCGGTAGTTGCTATGTGGTCCACACCGGCAACGCCGACCAGTGCAGCTGCAGCGCTGCCGGCCCGGCGCAATGCAGCGGCGCGGCGCGCGAGGTCAAGACGGTGACGATCGCCGCCGCCGAGCGGGTCACGCTGCAGGCCAACGCCGCCTCGGTGCTGTTCGACCCGCTGCACGGCACCAGCACGCCGACCGGCACCTTGCGCCTGACCGGCGCGGGCGGCCGCGCCATCCACCACGTCATCAACGTCATGGGGCGCGTGCGCTCCTGCTCGCCGCAAGCCGCGGTGCCCGGCTACCGCGCCTGCTGATCGAAGGAGAAACCCTCATGTCCATTCAGACCCAACAGCCCGCCTCGCCGCGCCAGCGCGGCTTCACCCTGATCGAACTGATGATCGGCGTGGCCGTGACCGGCATTCTTTCGACCGTCGCGCTGCCGAGCTTCGAAGGCCAGTTGCAGCGGGCGCGTCGCACCGACGCGCTGGTCGCGGCGATGGCGGTCCAGGCGGCGCAGGAGCGGTTCCGAAGCATCACCCTGGCCTACGGCAGTCTCGCCGAGATCGGCGTGCCGGCCATCTCCACCGCCAAGCATTACACGCTGCAGATCACCGCCAGCGACGCCACCGGCTTCGAGCTGCTCGCCACCGCGACCGGCCTGCAGGCGCGCGACCTGGCCTGCCGCCACATGAAACTCACGTCGAGCGGCATGAACCTGGCTTACGCCTCCGGCGCGGACGCGACGGTCGCGAACCCGGCCGCCGCGAACCGCATCTGCTGGGCACTGTGATGACGCCGCAGCCTGCCCAACGCGGCCTGTCGCTCGTCGAGCTGCTGGTCGGTGTGGCCATCGCGCTGTTCATCGCGGCGGCCGCAGCCACGCTGCTCGCCGGCCACCTGCGCGAGAGCCGCGCCGTGCTGCTCGAGGCGCGCCTGATGCAGGACCTGCGCACCGCTGCCGACCTGGTCTCGCGCGACCTGCGCCGCGCCGGCCATTGGGGCGCAGCGGTCGACGGCGTGTGGCTGGCCGGCGCGAGCAGCGTCGCCGCGAATCCGTATGCGGCGCTGGCGCCCGCAACGGCCGCCTCCGACGCCGCGAGCTTTCGCTACTCGCGGGATGCGACCGAGAACGGTGTCGTCGACAGCAACGAGCAGTTCGGCTTCCGGCTGCGCAACGGCGCGATCGAGATCCAGCTCGGCGCCGCCAACTGGCAGGCACTGACCGACACCGGCACCTTGACGATCACGCAGTTCAGCGTGACACCGACGGTGCGGGAATTGAGCCTGGAGGCCTTTTGCGCCAAACCCTGTGCGGCCGGCGCCGCCACGTGCCCGCCGCGCCAGCAGGTGCGCAGCCTCGCGCTCGAGATCACCGGCCGGCTCGTCGCCGATGCGGCCGTGACGCGCAGCGTGCGCGGCGCGGTGCGGCTGCGCAACGACGTGGTCATCGGCGCCTGCGCCGTCTGAGGAACACACCATGCAAATCCTCCTGTCCACCCGGCGCCAGCACGGCGCCGCGGCCCTGATCGTCGTGCTGGTGATGCTGTTCGCGATGACGCTGGTCGCGACCTTCGCGAATCGCAATCTGCTGTTCGAGCAGCGCAGCTCGGCCAACCAGTACCGGTCGACCCAAGCGTTCGAGGCCGCCGAAGCCGGCATCGAGTGGGCGCTGGCGCAGCTCAACGCGAACCAGCGCATCGGCGCCGATTGCCGGCCCGGCACCGACCTCGCCGCGACCTCGTTCCGCAGCCGCCACCTGTCGATTGCGGCGAAAACCGGCGCGTTGACGCCGACGACCTGGACTCACGCCGGCGTGGCCACGCCGCTGCAGGCCAGTTGCACCCGCGCCGGCGCCGGCTGGTCGTGCAGTTGCCCGGCGCAGGGGCTGCCGAACCTGCCGGCGCCGACGGGTGCGACACCGGCCGCGGCGTTCACGGTGCAGTTCGCGCCGGCCGGCCAACCCGGCGTCGTGCGACTGGTCGCGAACGGCTGCACCAGCCTGGCCGGTGCCTGCCTCACCGGTTCGACCGGCCGGGCGGATGCGAGCGCGCGCATCGAAGTGGCGTTGGGTCTGGTCGCCGGGCTGCGCACGCCGCCGGCCGCAACCGTCACGACCCGCGCCGGCTTCGATGCCGGCAGCGCCGCGCTCGGCCTGCACAACGCCGACCCGTCGACCGGCATCGCGGTGCATGCCGGCGGCGCGATCGACGCCGCGCTGGCGCGCCTGACGCCACCGGCCGGCGCAGCGACAACCGGCCTGCTCGCCGCCAACGACGCCGCGCTGGCAGCGCTGCCCGTCGATCGTTTCTTTGCCTCGTATTTCGGTGTCGACAAGGCCGCATGGCAGACGCAGCCGGCGGTCACCCGCATCAGTTGCACGGCCGACTGCGCCGCCGCGCTCGCGGCTGCGCTCGACGCGACGGCCGATGCGGCGCTGATCCAGGTCGACGGCGATCTGCTGCTGGCCGGGCCGATCACGCTCGGCAGCGTGGAGCGTCCGGTCGCGATCATCGTCACCGGCACGGCGCAGTTCGACGGCGCGGTCGGCTTGAACGGTCTGCTGTACGCGGCCGCGGTGCGCTGGAACAGCACCGCCGGCGCAGCGTTCGTGCGCGGCGCGCTCATCTCGGAAGGCGGCTACCAGGGCAACGGCGCGCCCGAATTCTTCTACGACCCGCTTCTGCTCGACACGCTCAGGCACACCAGCGGCAGCTTCGCCCGCATCAACGGCAGCTGGCGCGACTTCTGAGGGCCCGGACCATGCACACATCGTCATCACACCGGCAGCGCGGCATCACGCTGATCGAGGCGCTGATCGCCGTCCTCATTCTCGCGCTGGGCATGCTCGCGATCGCGCGCCTGCAGACCCACCTGCGACTCAACGCCGAGATCGCGCGCCAGCGCTCCGAGGCGGTGCGGCTGGCGCAGGAAGACATCGAAGCGCTGCGTGCCTTCGCGGTGCTCGCCGCGACCTCGGGCGTGGCGTCGTTCGACGCGATCGCGGGCGCATCGCGCACGGTCGACGCCGCCAGCGGCTACGCGACGAACACCGCGTACCTCGTCACCCGGCAGATCGACACCGCGGGCGCACTGCAGGCGAAAAATCTGCGGGTCACGGTCGGCTGGACCGACCGCGCCGGCAACCCGCAACAGGTCGAATTGGCGTCGGTGATCGCCGGCATCGCGCCGGCCCACGGCGGCGCGCTCGGGCTGGCGCGCAGCGCCGCGCCCGCGAACCCGCCGTTCGGCCGCTCGGCGCACATCCCGCTGGTCGCCAAAGACCTCGGCGATGGCCGCAGCGCATTCAAGCCGGTTGGCGGCGGCACGGTCGCACTCGTCTTCGACAACGCCAGCGGCCTGCTGACGGGTCGCTGCACCGCCGTCGCGCCGACCACGCCGACCGGCGGGCTGAGCGCCGCCAACCTGGGGCCTTGCGACGCGAACGTCGGCCACCTGCTCAGCGGCGTCGTGCGCTTCGCGTCGGCCACGCCGCTGGAGTTCTCGATCGCGATGACCGGGAGCGACGCGATCGCGCCCATCTGCAGCGTCGAGCCCGTGACAACGGCCGGCGGCGACCGCTTCGTCGCGTGGCACTGCGCGGTCTACCCGGCGGCCGGCGGCCGCTGGTCGGGGCGGGCGAACCTGGTGCCGAGCGGCTGGACGATCGGTACGAGCGCCGCCGACCACCGCGTGTGCCGCTACACCAGCGACCTCGATTCGAGCGGCGCGATCGACGCGAACATCGAGCACTTGGCCAGCTACGCGGATGTCGACGCGAGCCTGGCGAACCAGAACTTTCTCGTGGTCGCCGCCAACCTGGCCTGCCCCGCCGGCCAGGCGGTCCGGGTGACAGGCAACAATGGCGATGTCTACGTCGACCTGAGCACTGCGCAACACCAGCCATGAGCGAACACTTTCCGACGCCGATGCACGAGGCGCTGTCGCTGGCCACGGCGGCCATCGGCCTGACCGACCCGAACCCGCGCGTCGGCTGCGTGCTGGTCGCGCCCGACGGCCGCGTGATCGGCCGCGGCCACACCCAGCAGGCCGGCGGGCCGCACGCCGAGGTGATGGCCTTGCGCGACGCGCACACGCACGGCGACAGCGCGCGGGGCGCGACCGCGTACGTCACGTTGGAGCCCTGCGCGCACCACGGCCGCACGCCGCCGTGCTGCGACGCGCTGATCGAGGCCGGCGTCAAACGCGTCGTGATGGCGCTGGAAGACCCGTTCCCGCTCGTCGCCGGCCAAGGCGCAGCGCGGCTGCGCGCGGCCGGCATCGAAGTGATCGAAGGCGAGCTCGCCGATGCAGCGCACGAACTCAACATCGGCTTCTTCTCGCGCGTGCAGCGCGGGCGGCCGTGGGTGCGGCTGAAGGCGGCGGTCTCGCTCGACGGCCGCACTGCCCTGAACAACGGGGTGAGCCAATGGATCACCGGCGCGGCGGCGCGCGCCGATGGCCACGCGTACCGCAAGCGCGCGGGTGCGGTGCTGACCGGTGTCGGCACGGTGCTGGATGACAACCCGCGGCTCGACGTGCGCTTGGTCGAGACGGTGCTGCAGCCGCTGCGCGTGGTCGTCGACTCGCGTCTCGACACGCCGCCGGCCGCGCGCATCCTCGATGCGCCGGGCAACGCGCTGATCTACGCCGCCGCGCCGGACGCGTCACGCCGCGCGGCGCTCGAAGCGCGCGGTGCGCAGATCGCGCTCGTGCCGGGGCCGGGCGGCAAAGTCGATCTGGCCGCGATGCTGACCGACCTCGCGGCGCGCGGCATCAACGAGCTGCATGTCGAGGCCGGCCACAAGCTGAACGGCTCGTTCGTGCGCGAAGGCCTGGTCGACGAGTTCCTGATCTACATGGCGCCGAAGCTGCTCGGCCTCGGCCGCGAGCTCGCGGCGTTCGGGCCGCTGGAGACGCTGCAGGAGAGCCTCGCACTCCGCTTCGTCAGCGTCACGACGATCGGCGACGATCTGCGCCTGATCGCCCGCCCTTCTAGAATCGCCTGATGTTCACCGGCATCATCACCGGCCTCGGCCGCATCACCGCAGCGCGCGCGCTCGGCAGCGCCGCGTCGCATGGCAAACAGCTGACGATCGAGGTGCCGCCCGGCTACCTCGGCGACGTGCAGCTCGGCGACAGCATCGCGCTGAACGGCGCGTGCATGACCGTCACGACCGTCGATGCGGCCGCGAACCGCTTCACGATCGATATTTCGCGCGAAAGCCTCGACAAGACCGCCGGCCTGGCCGAACCCGGCCCGGTCAACCTCGAGAAAGCGCTGCGCGCCAACGACCGCCTCGGCGGCCACATGGTCAGCGGCCACGTCGACGGCATCGGCCGCGTGACCCTCTTCCAGAAGGTCGGCGAGTCGTGGGAACTGCGCGTGCGCGCGCCGCGCGAACTCGCTCGCTTCATCGCCTACAAGGGATCGATCACCGTGAACGGCGTGAGCCTGACCGTGAACCGCGTGATCGACCCGAAGCCTGCGTTCGAACAGAGCGGCTTCGGCCAAGTCGGCCCCGACCAGGGCTGCGAGCTCAGCATCAACCTGATCCCGCACACGCTGCAGAGCACCACGCTCGGCACGCTCAAGTCCGGCGCCCATGTGAACCTCGAGATCGACCTGATCGCCCGCTACGTCGAGCGCATGCTGACGGCGCCGAAGGCCGACTGAGCCGCGCTCCGGGCAAACCCGGGCGGCCACCTACAATTCGAGGATGGCAATTTCTCCTATCCCCGAGCTCGTCGCCGAGCTGGCAGCGGGCCGCATGATCATCCTCGTCGACGAGGAAGACCGCGAAAACGAAGGCGACCTCGTGATCGCCGCCGAATGCGTCAGCCCCGAGGCGATCAACTTCATGGCGCGGTTCGGCCGCGGGCTGATCTGCCTGACGCTGACGCCCGAGCGCTGCGACCGTCTGCAACTGCAGTCGATGACCGCGCGCAACGGCACGCGCCACGGCACCGCGTTCACCGTGTCGATCGAGGCCGCGACCGGCGTCGACACCGGCATCTCAGCCGCCGACCGCGCGCGCACCGTGCAGGCCGCCGTCGCGCGCGACGCGAAAGCGAGCGATCTGGTCCAGCCCGGCCACATCTTCCCGCTGCGCGCCCAAGAAGGCGGCGTGCTGATGCGCGCCGGTCACACCGAAGCCGGTTGCGATCTGGCCGGCATGGCGGGCCTGTCGCCGGCCGCGGTGATCTGCGAGGTGATGAAGGACGACGGCACGATGGCGCGCCTGCCCGACCTGATGCTGTTCGCCAAAGAGCACGGCCTGAAGATCGGCACGATCGCCGACCTGATCGAGCACCGCAGCCGCCACGAGACGCTGATCGAGCGCGTCGGCCGGCGCCCGCTCGTCACCGCGCAAGGCGAATTCGATTGCAGCGCGTTCCGCGACCGCACCGGCGGCCTGCACCTGGCGCTGACGAAGGGCCGATGGAGCGAGGCCGACGAGGTGCTGGTGCGGGTGCACGAACCGCTCTCGGTGATGGACCTGCTCGATGTCGGCGGCAACTGCCAGCACTCCTGGCCGCTGCCGAAGGCGCTCGCGACGCTGCAGAAGAACCCGCGCAGCGCCGCGCTGCTGCTGAACTGCGGCGAAGACGTCGCCGCACTGGTGCCGCATGTGCTGCCGGTGTCGAACGGCGCCGCGCGGCCGGTCCGCGCGGAAGGTCAGATGGACCTGCGCACCTATGGCATCGGCGCGCAGATCCTGCGCGAACTCGGCGTCACGAAAATGAGACTGCTCGGCAGCCCGCGCCGCATGCCCAGCATGACCGGCTACGGCCTCGAAGTCACCGGCTTTCTGGCCGCAGAAGAACAACAGGGATGAACTCGCATGCAAGACGCTGACAAGAGCGCAACGAACAGCGGCGGCCTGCGGGCGCAGATCGATGGGCGCGACCTGCGCATCGGCATCGTGCAGGCGCGCTTCAACGCGGGCATCACCGACAAACTCGCCGAGCAATGTCTGGCCGAGCTGCACGCACTCGGCGTCGCCGCGAAGCACATCAAGCACGTCACCGTGCCGGGCGCGCTCGAAGTGCCGATCGCGCTGAACGCGCTGGCCGAGAGCGAAGGTTACGACGCGCTGGTCGCGCTCGGCTGCATCATCCGCGGCGAGACCTACCACTTCGAGCTGGTCGCAAACGAGAGTGGCGCGGCCGTCACGCGCGTCGGGCTCGATCACCAGATCCCGATCGCGAACGCGATCCTGACCGTCGAGAACGAAGCCCAGGCCTGGGCGCGCGCCGAAGAGAAGGGGCGCGAAGCCGCCCGCGTGGCCGTCGAGATGGCCAACCTGATGGAAGACCTGTCGTGAGCGAGCCCGCCGTTCCCAAGGTCTTGCGTGACGAAGCCGCAGCGGCGAAACCCGTCGCGAAGAAGAAGCCTGCCGGCAAGCCGACGAAGCCGAAGTCGGCCCGCCGCCGTTCGCGCGAAGTGGCGCTGCAAGGGCTGTACGAGTGGCTCGTGTCGGGTGCCGAGGCCGGCGTGATCGACGCCCACATGCACGAGCAGGAGGGCTTCGACAAATGCGACGCGGCGCACTTCGACGCGCTGCTGCATGGCTGCATCCTCGAAGCCTCGGCGATCGACGCGGTGCTCGCGCGCCATGTCGACCGCAAGACCTCGCAGCTCTCGCCGATCGAGCACGGCGTGCTGATGATCGGCGTCTACGAGCTGACGCATTGCATCGACATTCCCTACAAGGTCGCGATCAACGAGGCGGTCGAGCTCGCGAAGAGCTTCGGCGGCACCGACGGCCACAAGTACGTCAACGGCGTGCTCGACAAGGCCGCGGTCGATCTGCGGCCGGTCGAGGTCGAGGCGATGCGGGCCTCGCGGCGCTGAGCGCGCGATGAAGCTCGCGGTCCGACACTCGCTCGCATGAAGCTCGCTCGTCGGCTCGATCACATCGAGCCGTTCTACGTGTTGGAGTGCGCCAAGGCCGCGGCCGAACTGGCGCGCAGTCCCGCGTGCGATGTGCGTTTGGGTGGTGAGCCGATGATCTTTCTGAACATCGGCGAACCCGACTTCACTGCACCGCCATTGGTGCAGGAAGCCGCGGAACGTGCCATGCGCGCCGGCCGCACGCAGTACACCGATGCGACCGGCTTGCCCGAGTTGCGCGAACGCATCAGCGCCTGGTACGCGACGCGCTTCGGTCTCGACATCGCGCCGCGCCGCATCGTCGTGACGGCCGGCGCGTCGGCCGCGTTGCAGCTCGCCTGCCTCGCGCTCGTCGACCGCGATGACGAGGTGCTGCTGCCCGACCCGAGCTACCCGTGCAATCGCCACTTCGTCGCCGCGGCTGAAGGCGTGCCGGTGCTGCTGCCCGCATCGGCCGAGGCGCGCTTTCAGCTCGATGCGGCCAGTGTCGAGGCCGCGTGGTCGGCGCGCACGCGCGGCGTGCTGCTGGCCTCGCCATCGAACCCGACCGGCACCTCGATCGACCCCATTGAGATGGGCCGCATCGTCGCGGCCGTGCGTGCGCACGGTGGCTTCACGCTGGTCGACGAGATCTACCTCGGCCTGAGCTTCGACGAGCGCTACGGCCACAGCGCGCTGGCGCACGGTGACGACGTGATCTCGATCAACAGCTTCTCGAAGTATTTCTCGATGACCGGCTGGCGGCTCGGCTGGCTGGTGGTGCCCGACGAGCTCGTGCCCGCCGTCGAGAAGCTCGCGCAAAACCTGTACATCTGCCCGTCGAGCGTCGCGCAGCATGCGGCGCTGGCCTGCTTCGAGCCCGAGTCGATCGCCGAATACGAGCGCCGCCGCAACGAGTTCCGCGCGCGCCGCGACTTTCTGGTGCCGGCATTGAACGATCTCGGCCTGACCGTGCCGGTGCTGCCCGACGGTGCGTTCTACGCGTGGGCCGATTGCAGCCGACACAACCCCGACAGCTGGGACCTTGTGTTCGACATGATGCGTCGCGCGCACGTCGCGATCACGCCGGGCCGCGACTTCGGCCACGCCGGCACCGAGCGCTTCGTGCGGCTCTCGTATGCGAGCTCGATGGCACAGTTGCACGAGGCTGTCGAGCGGCTGCGCCGCGCGCTTTGACCCGCCGCGCGCCGGCACTGTCGCATCCGGCTTGAAAGTGCGCGGCGATCGGCAGCGCAATCGTGAGCGCATGTGACGAACACGGCCTTCACCCGGCTTTTCGTGACTTCGTGCCGTGCGCGTTCGGCTAGTCTGCCGAGGTGAGTTCCTTCGCCCCACCCCCGGTACCCACGCCGAATGACTCGGAGCCCGGCCCGCCGCCCAGCCTGCCGGAGCACACGGCGCTGTGGAACGACGTCGACATGCACGGGATGCGCGGTGCGTCGGCTCCCTTCTCCGAGCCACACGACGACAAGCCCGACGATCCACCCGGCAACGGCCCGGCACGGACGATCGGCCACATCGGCCGCTACGCGCTGAAGCACCAGCTCGGCGAAGGTGGCATCGGCACGGTGTTCGCCGCGCACGACCCGCTGCTGTCGCGCCTGATTGCGGTCAAGACGCTGCATGTCGAGGTCATCGAGGCCGAGCGCGAGTCGTTCAACGCGCTGTTCCTGAACGAGGCCCGTGCCGCCGCCGGCCTGAACCACCCGAACATCGTGACGGTGTTCGATGCCGGCATCAGCGACGACCGCGCCTACATCGCGATGGAGCTGTTGAAGGGGCGCGACCTGCGCCAGCTGCGCCAGGAGGGCTGGCGCGCGACGCCGGCGCAGGCCGCGCTGATCGTGCGCCGCGTCGCCGATGCGCTCGGCTACGCGCACAGCAAGGGCGTGGTGCATCGCGACGTCAAGCCGGCCAACATCTTCATGATCGGCCGCACCCAGCCGAAGGTGCTCGACTTCGGCATCGCCCGGATCGCGCACCAGCACGAAGCGCAGCAGACCGGCGAGATCGCGGCCGGCTCGCCGTACTACATGGCGCCCGAGCAGGCCCGCCAGGAGCCGATGGACCGGCGTGCCGACGTGTTCTCGCTCGGCGTCGTGCTCTACGAACTGCTGACCGATCTGAAGCCGTTTCGCGGCAACACGCTGGCCGAGATCACCGCGGCGGTGCTCGAACACGAGCCGCCGCTGGCCAACGTGATCGATGCCACGGTGCCCGCGGCGCTGGCGCAGATCACCGCGAAGGCGCTGGCGAAGAACCCCGAGCAGCGCTACCGCTCGGCACGCGCGTTCTCGCGCGAGCTGCGCCACTGGCTCGATGAGAACACGGTCTCGTTCGATGGCGATGTGCGCGCCGGCGCGGCGCGCCGGGCAGCGCCGCTGTGGCTCGCGGTCGGCGCCGGCGGCGCGGTCGTGCTCGGCGCGATGGCTTGGGCGACACTCGGTTCGCACAAGGCAAGCACACCCTCACCCGCATCCGAACTGGCCGCAGTGAGTGCGACGTTGGCGGGGCCGGTGGCGCCGATCGCCGCGCCCGCCGTGCCGCCGCTCGCATCGGCCAGCGCCGCACCCGACAACGCGATGGCGGTGGCACCCGATACGGTCAGCGCTGCGCTCGCGCCACCGAAGCCGGCGGTGGCGTCGAAGCCTCCGCCATCGTCACGGAATGCGGTGCGCGACGCGCTGTCGAAAGGCGCGCGTTCCCGTGAGGCCCGCGAGCGCGCGGCGCGCAGCGCGGCCATGGCGGCGGCCGCGGCGCAGGTGCCAACTGCTGTCTTGCGCGTTGCGATCAG
>JAZJZJ010000003.1:0-16989 GCA_040389925.1 Pseudomonadota bacterium | reverse complement strand
TCGACCTTCACCGCCGGCGCGAAACGCGGCATCACGATCGTCGCCGGGATGCCCATGCGCTGTGCGTGGTACGCGACGCCCTGCGCGTGGTTGCCGGCCGAGACCGCGAGCACGCCGTTCGCGCGCTCGGCGGCGGTCAGCTGCGCCATCTTGTTCAGCGCACCACGCTCCTTGAACGACGCGGTGAACTGCAGGTTCTCGAACTTGAGGAACACCTCGCAGCCGGTCAGCGCCGACAGCGTGCGCGACGGCATGCACGGCGTGTCGATGATCTCGCCGCGCAGGCGCACGGCAGCGGCCTGGATGTCTTCGAGGGTCAGCGTGGGCGTGCTCATGCCCCGCATTGTCACGCCACCCGGCACACCTTCAACATGTTGGTGCCGCCCGGGTGGCCCATCGGCTCGCCGCAGGTGATCGCATAGGTGTCACCGGGTTTCAGCACGCCGCTCTCGACCAGCAGCGCCTCGGCCTTCGCCAGCGCCTCGTCGCGGTCGGCATAGTTCGGCATCAGCATCGGCGTGACGTTGCGGTACAGCGCCATGCGGCGCTGGCTGCGCACCTGCGAGGTCAGGCCGTAGATCGGCACGTGAATCTTGCTGCGGCTCATCCACAGCGCCGTCGAGCCCGACTCGGTCAGCGCCAGGATCGCCTTGCAGCCCAAGTGGTACGCGGTGAACAGCGCGCCCATCGCGATCGACTGGTCGATGCGTGCGAACTGCTTGTTCGTGAAGCTCGCGTCGAGCGCGATCTCTTCGGCGTTCTCGGCCTCAACGCAGATGCTGGCCATCATTTCGATCGTCTCGACCGGGTACTTGCCGGCGGCCGTCTCGGCGCTCAACATCACCGCGTCGGTGCCGTCGAGCACCGCGTTGGCGACGTCGCTGACCTCGGCGCGCGTCGGCACCGGGTTCACGATCATCGACTCCATCATTTGCGTCGCGGTGATGACCACGCGGTCCATCTCGCGCGCCATCTTGATCATGCGCTTTTGCAGTGCCGGCACGGCCGCATTGCCGACCTCGACCGCCAGATCGCCGCGCGCGACCATGATGCCGTCGCTGGCACGCAGGATCTGATCCAGCACCGGGATCGCCTCGCTGCGCTCGATCTTCGCGATCATCTGCGGCTTGTGCTTCCACGGCTCGCCGGCGACGTTGGCGAGCTGACGCGCCATCTCCATGTCGGTCGCGGTCTTCGGGAAGCTCACCGCCAGGTACTCGCACTGGAAGCTCATCGCGGTCTTGATGTCCTCCATGTCCTTCGCGGTCAGCGCTGGCGCAGTCAGGCCGCCGCCGGCCTTGTTGATGCCCTTGTTGTTCGAGAGCTCGCCGCCGACCACGACGGTCGTGCGCACCTCTTCGCCGCGCACCGCATCGACCACCAACTTGAGCAGGCCGTCGTTCAGCAGCAGGATGTCGCCGGCGCGCACATCGCGCGGCAGCTCCTTGTAGTCGAGGCCGACGCGTTCGTTGTTGCCGAGTTCGGTCGTCCCGCCGTCGAGGATGAACGACTGCCCGGCTTCGAGCATCGTCTTGTCGCCCTCGAACTTGCCGACGCGAATCTTCGGGCCCTGCAGGTCGGCCATGATCGCGACCTCTTTGCCGCAGCGCTTCGCGATCTCGCGCACCAGTGCCGCGCGGTCGATGTGGTCCTGCGCCTTGCCGTGCGAGAAATTCATCCGCACCACGTCGACCCCGGCGAGCACCATGCGCTCGAGCACCTCCGGCGAGGACGATGCGGGGCCGAGCGTGGCGACGATCTTGGTGGCGCGGGGCATGGGCGGAGTCTCCTCGTGATTGTTGTGGCCGCGATTATCGGAGCGCCAGCGCGTTACGGCGTGGTTACACGCGGTGTGCTGAGGAATGAGTCTTATGCAGGCATCAGCCTGCGGCGCGCCTCTGCAGAATCTCGAACGCCGGCAGCGTCTTGCCCTCCAGCACTTCGAGAAACGCGCCGCCGCCGGTCGAGATGTAGCTCACGTCTTTTTCGATGCCGTACTTCGCGATCGCCGCCAGCGTGTCGCCGCCGCCGGCGATGCTGAACGCGCTCGACGCCGCGATCGCGCGCGCGATCGCTTCGGTGCCCCCGGCGAACGCATCGAACTCGAACACGCCGACCGGACCGTTCCAGACGATCGTGCCGGCCTTCATCAACTGATCGGCGAGCCGCTTCGCGGTCTGCGGACCGATGTCGAGGATCAGGTCGTCGGGCGCGACATCGGCCGCCGCCTTCACGGTCGCCACCGCGTCGGCCTTGAACGCCTTCGCGGTCACCACGTCGGTCGGGATCGGCACCGCCGCGCCGCGCGCCTGCATCGCCGCGATCACGGCCTTGGCGTCGTCGAGCAGGCTCGGCTCGGCCAAGCTCTTGCCGATCGGCAGCCCGGCCGCGAGCATGAAGGTGTTGGCGATGCCGCCGCCGACGATCAGTTGATCGACGTTGTTCGCGAGCGCCTGCAGGATGCTCAGCTTGGTCGAGACCTTGCTGCCCGCGACGATCGCCACCAGCGGCCGCTTCGGGTGCGCGAGCGCCTTCGTGATCGCGTCGATCTCGGCCGCGAGCAGCGGGCCGGCACAGGCGATCGGCGCATATTGCGCGATGCCGTAGGTCGAGGCCTCAGCGCGGTGCGCGGTGCCGAACGCGTCGTGCACGAAGATGTCGCAGAGCTTGGCCATCTTGCGCGCGAGCGTTTCGTCGTTTTTCTTCTCGCCGGCGTTGACGCGGCAGTTTTCCAGCATCACGAGCTGGCCGGGTCTGATTGCTTTGCCGTCAAGACTCACACCATCGACCCAATTCGCGACGACCGGAATCTCGCGGCCCATCAGTTCGCCCATGCGTTTGGCGACTGGCGCGAGCGAATCCTCGGGCTTGAACGCGCCTTCGGTCGGCCGGCCGAGGTGCGAGGTCACCATCACCGCCGCACCGGCCTTCAGCGCGAGTTCGATGCACGGGATCGACGCGCGCACGCGCGTGTCTTCGGTGATGTGGCCGGCATCGTCCAGCGGTACGTTCAGGTCGGCGCGGATGAACACGCGCAGGCCGCTGACTTTGCCCTGGGCAACGAGGTCTTCGAATCGGAGGACGTTCATGGTGGTGTGATGGGTGAGTCGATGAATCGGGTGGCAGCGCGCCTCACCAGCCCAGGCCGGTGCGCAGCGCGACCATCACCAGCGTGCCGGTGACGATGGTGCCGAGGATGTCACGGCGCCAGAAGAACCAGGCGGTCGCGACGAGGGTGGCGTAGAGACGCGCGTCCTTGAAGGTCGTGATCAAGTGGCCCTGGGTCATGATGACCTCGGGCGCGACGACCGCCGCGAGCGCGGCCAGCGGCGCGTAGCGCAGGCCCTGCTTCAGCCACGCCGGCATCGGCAGTTCGCGATCGGGAAACAGAAAGAAGCCGCGCGTGACTATCGTGATCACCGCCAAGCCGAGGATCGCGAGCACCATCTCCCAGGTGCTCGTCATGTCTTGTCCTCCACCGGCTTCGCTTCGGCCGGCGTGGTGTGGTCCATCAGCAGGCCGACCGCGATCGCCGCGGCGATCGCCACGACCACATTGAGCTTCAGCGGCAGCGCCGCTGCCGCCACCGCCGCCGCGCTGGCCACGCCGGCGGCGACCCAGCTGGCGCGATCCGACAACAGCGAGTACATCAGCCCGAGCAGTGCAAGGATGCCGGCGAAGCCGAAGCCCCATTCGGTCGGGATCGCATCGGCCAGCAGCATGCCGGCCAGCGACGGGAGCTGCCACGCCGGCCAGTTCATCGCCACGCCGCCCCAGAAGTACGGCTCCTGCGCCGGCGCCGGCCGGGGCTCGGGAAAGCGCGCCATGAAGATCACGTAGTTCAGATCGGCCGTGAAGTAGCCGCGCAGCATGCGCTGCCAGCGTGGCAGGTGCGACCAGTACGGTCGCCACTGCGCGCTGAAGATCAGGAAGCGCAGATTCACGCACAGCGCGATCGCCCAGGTCATCCAGATCGGCGCGCCCGACACGAGCATCGGCAGCGCCGCGAGCTGCGCGCTGCCCGCGAACACGACCAGCGACATCAGGATGCACAGCGGCAACGGCATGCCGCTCTTGACCATCGCCACGCCGGTCACCAACCCCCAAGCGGCGATGCCGAGCGAGACGCCGACCATGTCGCGCGAGCCGCGCGCGAACTCGGGATCGCGCCAGATCGGGCGCGGGTTCAGAACTCTTTCACTCATTCGGACGATTGTCCTATGAGTGAATCACCTCACTGTTTGCTGACGTTGCCGCGGCCGGCGATCGAAGACTTGACCGTGGCGTCGCCGGTGTACTTGACGTTGCCGACGCCGGCGATCGACACGGTCAGCGTCTTGCGTGCCGTCACGTCGGCATCGCCGCTGCCGGCGACGCTGACGGTCACGTCGTCGGCCTCGAGCGCGCGCGTCTTCACGTCGCCGCTGCCCGAGATCGAGATGCCGAGCTTGGCCGCACGGCCGCTGAACTCGATGTCGCCGCTGCCCGAGACCTTGGCCGAAACCTCGTCGGCGTTCAGTTGTTTCAGCTTGACGTTGCCGGAGCCGCTGATCGCGACCGCAAGGCCGGGTGTCTTCAACGCGTCGCCGACCACATCGCCCGAGCCGCTGATCGAAAGTGCGCGCAGAGTGATCAGGTCGATGGTCGCGACGATCGGGTTGTTGGTCGAGAAGCTGGCGCCCTTCTTCGTCGTGATCTCCAGGGTCGGCACGCCACCGCGGTCGACGACCGTGGTTTCGATCAGCGCCAGAACGTTGTCGTCGGCGCGCAGTTCGATGCCTTCGCGCGTGCCTTGGCGCAGCACCAGCTTCATCGAGGTGCGCAGCGCGATCGCCTGGAAACCCGTGACGACCCGGCTCTCGTTCGCGAGCTTGCCCGAGCCGGTGACGCGGTTGCCGCCGCCAAAGAGCGAGAAGCGGCTCTTGCCGTTGTCGTCGGCCTGGGCGGAAGTCGACACGAAGGCGGTCGCGCTCGCGGCGAGCAGCAACGCAACAATGCGGCAGAAGGCGGTGTGGGTGGAACTCATGGCGTCTCCGGATTGGAACGGGAGACGCGACTGTGCCTGCTCGGACCGGCGCCGTCACGCAGCGCGCGACGAACTGCAGCCTCGCGCGACGAAACGCGGGTTACGAGTCGTGCGCCTTGGCGCGCCTGGCATCGCCCTTGGCGGCGGGCTTGTCGGCCGGCTTGTCGGAGAGGGGGCTCGGCTTGACCGACGCGTCGGCATCGACCAGCGCGGCCTTCGCACCGGCCACCTGCGTGACCCCTTGCGGCGCGACCGGGTCGATCTTGTTCTCGCGCATGTAGTCGTTCATGTCGCGCCAGCCGGCGAACACCGAAGCCTTGTCGGCCTTTTTGTTCAGCGCGTAGCAGTCTTCGATCGCGCGGCCGGCATGGCGGCAGGCGCCGCCGATGGCCTTGCCGTCGGCCTCGCGCGCGGCCGCCAGCTTCTCGGGCGATTCGATGCCCAGCGCGCCGCCCAGCATGTCGCAACCCGCGAGCAGGCTGCTGGCGAAGACGAGGGCGATGAGGGCGCGGCGGGGCATGGGATCGTTTGGGAGATGCGGTTGTGCCCGGTTTATCGGCGAACTCCGTACCGACTTGAGCGCCCCGATGCTTGTCACCTCGCGGCGGAAGCGGGAAAGTCGATCCGCACGCGCACCGGCGTGCCCGGCAGCGTGATCCGATCGGCTGGCGTCGCGGCCGGGCGGCCATCGATCGAGACGCGCGCGTTCGCCGGCCACGGCCCGCGCAGCTCAATGCCACCGGGCGGTGGCGTGCGCAGTGCCTTCAGCTCGAATCGGATCGTCGTGCGGCCGGCGTGCGTGCGCGCCTGCGCCTGCCAGCCGAGCCGGCCGTAGGGCGTGCGCAGGCCGTCGATCTTCAACCCGGGGCCGCCGAACCAGACCAGCGGCACGCCCGCCGCGAGCACCAGCGCGCGCTCGCCTTCGTGCTCGTACGCGAACAGGTCGAGCACCGAGCGGATTTGGTCCGAGGCGACCCAGCCGTGCGGCATGTCGCCCAGGAAACGCGGCTCGCGCGCATCGCGCACGACGACCTCGGCCCACTGCTTCCAGCCGGCCGGGCGGCGGTCGCGATTGAAGTACGCCATCGCCTGCAGCGCCCGCGCGCGCTCGCCGAGCCGCACCAGCGCGCCGACATTGCGCCACTCGTACGGCGTGTAGGCGCCGTCGCCGTGGCGGATGCCGGTGGCTTCGTTCTTCGCGCGCAGTTCGAAGTCGCGCCAATAGCGCTCGAAGGTGTTGCGCAGCAGCGCATCGGGCAGGCTGCCGAGCGCGCTTCCATACAGGCCGCCGGGGCTCAGCGCGACGGTGCTCGAGGTCGGATCGACATCGCCGCGGTCGGCCGCACCGGGCAGCACGTTCATCTTGTGGAACCTTGTGCTCGCTTTGATCGAACGCAGCAGGTCGGCGTTGAACTCGTCGCGCTGGGCCGCGATGCGCTTCGCGTCGTCGGGCAGGTTCAGCGCCTGCGCGAGCTCGACCGCGCTGCGGTAGCCGACCGAGGCCCAGAAGTTGTCCCAGTACGAATACGCGGCCTTGTCGGAATAGCCCTCGTGGCTGATCGACGGCGGCATCATGCCGAAATACGCGGCGCGCTCCGGCGCTCGGTTGTTCTCGGTGCGCTCGCTCTGGCGCAGCAGCTCCATGTGCTCGACGGCTGCGCGCACGTTCGGCCACAGCGCGCGCACGGCTGGCGCGTCGCGCGTGTAGTGCCACAGGTCGGCGAGCGCGAACGCGAACTCGCCGTCGCTGTCGTTCTCGGGCACCGGGTCGGCGCCGCGCGCGGTCGCACAGCACGGCACCTTGCCGCTCTTGAACTGGAACGGCGCGAACCATTGCAGAAAGTCGCGCGCGGCACTTTCGTGGCCGAGCCGCAGCAGCGCCGACGAGGTCAGCGCGCCGTCGCGTATCCACGACCGCGCATAGGCGCGCGCGCCGGGTTGCAGCGCGGGGCCGCTGCGGTTCACGAGGATGTGGCCGAGGGCCGCGCGCACCGTCGCGGCCACATCGGCGACTTCGCCCGGGCCGCTGATGCGCACGCGGTCGAGGCGCTCGCGCCACTGCGCAGCGACGCGCTGCTCTTCGCGGGCGAGGTTCGCGACTGTCGGCGCGACGGGCGTGCCGCTGACCGGCAGTGCGACCGCGATCACGCGCGCTTCGCCCGGCCGCAAGCGCACCTCGTAGCGCAGCGCGGCGCTCGCGAAGCCGGCAGCGTCGACGACACGCGTCAGGCTCGACGCCTCGCCGAGCCAATCGCCGACCGGCCCGGCGGCGAGCGGCTCGATGCGCACGCCGCTCGGCGCGGTCAACGGCTGCACGCGCGACACGCCGTTGACGAGCAGCGCGCGGCCATTCCACTCGATCGAGTCGACCGCACTCGCGCCGCCCGGGTGCGCAAGAAACTGCGTCGGCGGGTTCGCCTGGAACGGCCGCCACGCGAGCGCGAGCGTGACCGCGCGGGTCGTCTTGCCGAGGTTGCGCACGGTGTAGCGCGCGAGCGCCTGCGCGGCTTCCGGCGTGCCGTGGCCGAAGGCGTCGATGTCGAGCGCGAGATCGCCGCGCTTGTCGGCAAGCTGCCAATGCACCGCGGGCATTGGCAAGTCGCCATCGCGCAAGCTGTGCGTGATGGTCGCATCGGCCCAGCTGAGCAGTCGCCCATCGGCGACGAGGAAGGGTTCGAGTGCGCCGACACCCGGCACCGGCTCGAGCGCGCCGTCTTCGTTCAGCAGCGACGCGACGCGCGCACCGGCCACGCCAAGCACGGTCCAGTACGACTGCTCGTTCGCGTAGGCACGCGGATACGTGCCGCGCGGCGCGTTCTTCGCGAGTTGCATGAAGAACGCATTTGCGCTCAAAGCCTCGCGCGGCTCGATCGCATCGAGTGCGGCGCGCGCGCCGGCCGCATCAGGCACGACACGCACGAAGCGCGCCTCCGACTCGGGCAGCCAGTGCGTCTGCACCTCGCCCCGGGCACGTTCGACATGGCGCACGCGGCGCCACGTCAGGCCGTCGTCCGACAGTTCGATGGCGTAGCGCGGCGCCGCCGCGCCGGCGCGCCAGCGCAGCACGAGCGCGCCGAACTCGCGCGCCAGGCCGTAGTCGACGCTCAGGCCATCGGCGCGCATCACCGGCACCGGAACCGGCGGCGCGACATCGGGCAGCTGCCGCAACATCAGCCGATCGAAGCACGCGCTGCCTTTGCCGGCGCCGGTGCCGGACGCGATCACGAGCTCGATCGTCGCGGTCTGGCGCAGCGCCTTGTCGGTCGTCGGTCCCCACGCGAAGTCGATCTGGCGCTGGCGGAACTTCAGCGTCTGCCACGCGTGCGGGAAGCGGAACTCGGGCCGCTGACCCCACCAGACGTTCGCGCCGCTGGCGTCGATCAGCTTGAACTGGAACGCGTTCGGTGGCGCGTCGCCCTTCACGTCGATCGTGAACTCATAGCGCGCCGGGTAGTCGATCGGCAGCGCGCGCTGCGCGCTGATGTAGCCAGTCACCTGGCCGAAGTCGAAGTCGATGCACAGCGCCCGGCCATGCGGCCCGTCGGCAGCGCGCAGCGCGGCCTTCACGTCGTCGGTCGCGCTGACCTTCCAGGCCGCGGGGTTGTCGAAGTCATCGAGCACGCGATCCTGCGCGTGCACGAACGTCGCGCAGGCCAGCGCGCACAACGCGACCAGCGCTCTCATCATCCTTTCACGCTCCCGGCCATCAACCCTTCCATGTACTGCCGCTGCAGCGCCAGGAACACCACCAGCACCGGCAGGATCGTCACGACCGAGCCGGCCATCATCAGCTCGTTGTCCTGCACGTGCTCGCGCGACAGCCCGGCGAGCGCGACCGGCAGCGTGTGCAGCGAGTCGTCGGTCAGCACGATCAGCGGCCACATGAAGTCGTTCCAACTCGCGAGAAAGCTGAAGATCGCCAGCGTCGCGAGCACCGGTGTCAGCACCGGCACGATGATGGTCAGGAAGATGCGCCACTCGCTCGCGCCGTCGATGCGCGCCGCTTCGAGCAGATCGTCCGGGATGCCGCGCGCGAACTGGCGCACGAGAAAGATGCCGAACACGCTCGCCATCATCGGCACGATCGCGCCGGCGTAGCTGTTGATCAGCCCGAGCGGCTTGAGCATCAGGAACAGCGGCAGCATCGCGACCTGCCCCGGGATCACGAGCGCGCCGAGCAGCGTCTTGAAGATCGCGTCCCGGCCGCGGAACTTCAGCTTCGCGAACGCGTAGCCGGCCATCACGTTGAAGCTGACCGAAATCACCGTCGCGAGCACGGCGAGCGCGAGGCTGTTGAGAAAGTAGCGACCCATGCCGATGCTGCCGAAGAGCTGGCGGTAGTTGGCCAGCGTGAGCGTCGACGGAAAGATCGGCGTCGGCAAAGTGCTCGATGCACCGGCCGGCATGAACGAGACCGACAGCATCCACAGCAGAGGGAACAGGCTGACGAATGCCAAACCAGCGAGCAACCCGTTCACGACCCACACGGCCCAGCGCGCGTTCATGCGGTCGCTCCGGTCGGGTCGCGGTCGAAGCGCAGCAAGACCCAGCTCACCGCGAAGATCACGACGAACAGCAGAAACGCGACCGCGGAAGCAACGCCCAGGTTCCACCAGCGAAAGCCCTCTTCGTACATGAAGTACAGCACGCTGACGGTGCTGCGCAGCGGCCCGCCCTGGGTCATCACATACGGTTCGGCGAAGAGCTGGAAGTAGCCCGAGATCGTCATGATGCCGACCATCACGAGCGCCGGCGTCAGCATCGGGAAGGTCAGGTCGACGAACTGGCGCAGCGGCCCGGCGCCGTCGACGCGCGCCGATTCGTAGAGCTCGCGCGGCACCGCCTGCAGCGCAGCGAGCAGGATGATCATGTTGTAGCCGAAGTTCTTCCAGGCCGCGAACAGAATGATCGCCGGCATCGACCAGTGCGGGTCCCCGAGCCAATCGATCGGATCGATGCCGATCGCCGCCAAGCCCTGGTTGATCAGGCCGTAGCGCGTGTGCAGCAGGTAGCGCCAGATGACCGCGACCGCGACGACCGTCGTCACGACCGGTGCGAACAGCGCGGTGCGGAAAAACGGCTGCCATTTCGCAACGCGCGCGTTCAGCAGCAGCGCCGCGGCGAGCGACAGGCCGATCGACACCGGCACGCCGACGACGACGAAGTAGACCGTGTTGCCGAGCGCTTGCCAGAACAGCGGCGTCTGCAGCAGGCGCGTGTAGTTGTCCAGACCGACGAAGCGCAGCGTCGAGAGGTCGGCGAGCGCGTACAGGTCGAAGTCGGTCAGGCTCAGCAGCAGACCGGCGACGACCGGTACCGCGAAGAACACCGCGATCACGACGAGCGCGGGCGCGGCGAGCGCCCAGCCGATAGCGCCGACCTTCCTCATTTCGCGCTGCCCGCGCGAGACCGCAACCAGCGCCGCTTCTCCAGCAATGCGTCGACCCACGCATCGAGCTGTGCCGTCGCCGCATCAGCGCGTTGCGTTCGCTGCACGACGCGCTGCGCGGTCTGCTGCATCTCCTGGAAGATGCGCTCCCACTCGGGGATCTTCGGCGCGGGTCGCACGCGCTCCAGCTGCTGCGCGAACGCCTGCGAAGCCACATCGTTCGCGAGCGCCGGCGCGCGCCACGCGCTGCGGCGCGGCGGCAGGTCGCCGGTCAGCGCGTGAAAGCGCTGCATCGTGTCGGTCTGACTCAGAAACTCGATCAGCTTCCAGGCCGCGTCCTTGCGCTGGCTGCTCTTGAACAGCACCAGGCTCGATCCACCGGCCGTCGACACACCCGGCCCGTCCGGACCCGGCAGCGGCGCAGTCGCCCAATGGCCCTGCATCGCCGCGGGCAGGCGGCGCCGGAACTCGCCGATGTTCCACGGCCCGCTGACATAGAACGTGAACATGCCGCGCGCGAACTCGTCCCAGACGTTCGAGATCTGTGTATCGGTCATCGCGGGCGCGAGACCTTCGTGAAAGATGCCGGCATAAAAATCGAGTGCACGCCGAAACGCCGGCTTCGAGAACGCGCCGCGCGTGTCGTCATCGCTGAGCAGCGCGCCTTGTTGCAGGGCCAACGCGAACAGCGGATCGGGCTCGTTCAGCGGCAGCAGCGCGCCGAAGCGGTTGTCGCCCTGCGTTCCGCTGCGCCGCTTGATCGCGCGCATCGCGTCCAGCCACTCGGCCCAGTTCTGCGGTGCCTTGGCAAAACCGGCTGCGCGCAACAGATCGCTGCGGTAGAACAGCAGCCGGGTATCGACATACCACGGCAGGCCGAACAGCCGCGCGCCCTGCGCGGTCGGCATCACGTTGGTGTCGAGGATGCCGGCGAAATAGTCGTCGCGTTGAATGCTCGACGCCGCGATGCGCGCATCGAGCGGCTCGAGCGCGTCGAGCGCGGTGAACTCGGGCAGCCAGGTGTTGCCGAGCTGGCAGAGATCGGGCAGCGAATCGCCGGCATAGGCGGTCAGCAGCTTCTCGTGCGCGGCCGTCCACGGCAGTTGCTGCACGCGCACCTGCACGCCGGGATGACGCGCGTTGAACGCCGGCAGCAACTCGGCGACGACCTCTGCCTCGCGGCCCATCGCCCAGAAGTGCAGCGGGCCGTTCGGATCATCGCGCCGCCCGCAGCCCGCGAGCGCGCCGGTGCCGCTCAGTGCGAGTACGCCCAGGCGTTGAAGCGCGTCGCGTCGCCCATTCATCATCAACCGGTCTTCGACAGCCAGCCGCCGCTGAAGCCGGCGCGCTCCAGACCGCGGCGAATCGGCACGCACTTGCGCATGTCGTCCCAGACCAGCTCGTTGCGGTAGTTGCAGATCATCGCCAGGATCGGGCCCTGGTCGATGCCCAAGTAGTCGTTCGCGAGCCAGCCGAAGCCGGGGTCGACGCGGCCGTCGGTGAGCTGCACATCGGCGGCCGTGAAGCTGCGGTTGAACGAATCGATGAAGCCGTACTTCTGGTAGATGTAGAAACCGTAGCGCGCGTGCATCTCCTGGACCGCCGGAATCACGATCTCGGGCGCGAACGGCAGCGACGAGATCGCCGCGGTCGGCGCGATCGTGCCGTCGTCGACCGTGTGGTTCCGGCCGGCGCCGCGCGCCGAGTAGTCGAGGAAGTAGCGGGTGCGGCCGCTGCGGTCTTTCTCGCGCATCGTGCCGGGGCCGTCGCAGGCGGTGAAGCCCCAGACGTTGGCGCCATACTCGAACCAGCCGTTCGGGTTCGCGATTGCGTAGGCGCGCTGCGCGTAAACGGCGCGGCGCGTGTTCTCGAAGTAGTCGATGCCGCGCTGGCGCATCGACGGGTCTTGCAGGCCGCGAAAGTCGATCCACACGTGCGAGTACTGGTGGCCGAACAGCGGCGCGAAACTCAGGTGCTCGTAGCCCATGAAGCGACCCCAGGTGCCGCGGTAGCTTTCGCTCCACGCACTCCACGCGCCTTCTTCGACCGGGTGCGTCGGTGAGCCGAGCGCGAGCAGCACGACCAGCATCGCTTCGTTGTAGCCGTTCCAGTCGTGCGGAATGAACTGCTTCTCGGGGCTCCAGCCCATGCTGATCAGCTGGCCGCGCACCTGCGCCCACTTCCAGTCGATGCGCCAGTAAATCTGGTCGACGTTGTCGCGGATCGCCACTTCATCGGGGTGCTCGCCATCGAAGAAGGCCTGCGCGTGCAGCATGCCGCCGATCAGCAGCGCGGTATCGACCGTCGACAGCTCGCTCTTCGGCGCGCGCAGGCCGGTCTTCATGTCGAGGAAGTGGTAGAAAAATCCCTTGTAGCCGATCGCACCGCGTGGCTGCGGGCCCTGCGGCGCGTTGCGGAAGAAGCGCACTGTGGTCAACACACGCTCGCGCGCCTGCTCGCGCGTGACGAAGCCGCGGTCGGCGCCGATCACGTACGCAGTGAGCGCGAAGCCGACCGCGGCGATGCTGCACGGCGACGGGCTCGGGAAGCGATCGGGCACCATCCCGTTGAGCGGGTTGGCGGTCTGCCAGAAGAAGTCGAAGGTGCGGCGCTCGATGTCTTCGAACAGCGGCGACAGCGCGGTGCGGGCCGCAATGGCGGGCGGCTCGATCGGCGCGGCCGCGCTCGACACGGCATCGGCGGCGCGGGTGTCGTAGACCGGACTGCGCAGCAGCGCCGATTGATAGAACGACGTACAGCCGGCCAACGGGGCCAAGGCGGCGGCGCCGCCCCAATGCAGCAGGCGGCGTCGGGTGAGTTCGGACATTGGCGACGGTGAAGGTTGAGCCGGGCGAGCGCCGGGTGGCGCTCGCCCCCATCATGCGGGCCCGCGAGCCGGGCCCGTGGGTCAGAAGGCGTAACGCATCGAAAGTTTCACGCTGCGCATCGGGCTGGCGATGTCGTTCGGCACGCCCAAGTGGGCGTTGTCGCCGCCGAGGTAGTTCTGCGGATTGCCCGGGCCGCCGGCCCAGTCGTCGTAGCCCTTGTAGTTGGTGCTGTTGAACAGGTTGATCACGTCGACCCGGAAGGTCAGCTGGCTGCCGCGGATCGCCACGTCCTTCGCGATCGCCAGATCGAACTGGCGGAACGTCGGCGTGTCGCCCTTCTGCGAGACGCAGTTGTTGAAGCCCTTCGAGCAGTCGGTGATGCGGAACGGCAGGCCCGAACCCAGCGTCATCTTGCCCGAGATCAGCAGGCCCCACGGCAGGATGCGATCGGTCACTGCGGTCGCGACGATGCGGTGGCGCTCGATGTCCTTCGACGGGTTGAAGCCCGAGGTCGAACGGCCGTAGGTCCAGTTGAAGATGTCGTCGGTCCACTCCTTGTTGGTGGTCTTGCCGTCGGTGTAGGTGTAGGTCGCGGCGGCACCCCAGCCCGACGAGGTGGTGTACGGCTTGTCCATCTTGAAGTACAGCGACGAGGTCTTGGTCTGGGTGATGAAGTCACCCAGGATCAACGTGCCGTAGCCCTGCGGCCCGCCCCACAGCGGGTCGATCGGCGACTGGTTGCCCCAGCCGCCCTGCGGATCGCGATTGCCACCGAACCAGTTGAACTGGTTGTAGCCACGCGCGTAGCTCAGGCCGACCTCGCCGTTCCAACCCGCCAGCCCCTTGCGCAGACCGAGGCTGAACTGGTCGGTGTAGGGCATTTTGTGATCGCTCTTGATCAGCCATATCTCGCCGCCGGGCACCTGGTTTTTCTGCAGCTCGTCGATCATGTGGTTCGCCACCGTGCGGTCGTAGGCACGGCCGAAGCCACCGAACATCACCGCGTCCTGGTCACCTTTGAAGTCGTACGAGAAACCAATGCGCGGCTGGAACGCGCCCTTGAAGGCCTCGCGGTTCGACCCGGTGCTGATGTAGTCGCGGATGTTGACGCCGCCCTTCGCCAGCGACTGGTCATACGTCTGCCCCGCCGCCACCGGGATGCCCGCAGGCGAAGCGCCGCGCCCCGTCGACACGCCCCCAGCCTGCGGCTCGAGCGAGAACAACGCGGCGACGCGATCGGCCGGCGTCACGTATTTGTTGTTCATCATGTTGGTCTCGTAGTCCCAACGCACGCCGAGGTTCAGCTCGAGCTTGTTGGAGACGGCCCAGTCGTCCTGGATGTAGAGCCCGTACTGCTTGTTCTTGTAGCTCAGCGACACGCCCGGCTCGGCCCGCAGAATGTGGCAGAACGCGGTGTCGTTGATCGAGCCGGCGGGCGCGGCCGAGCTGCCGCCGGCCACGGTCGTGCAGTTGCGGCTCGTCGCGTCGTAGTACGCCAGACCGGTGGCGTTGTTCAGGATCGCCTCGATCGTGTCGACACTGCGCGGCGTGCCCGACAGGTCGGCCGTCACGTCCTTGAACTTGAAGCCGCCCTTGATCGTGTGGCGCAGCAGGCCGGTGTATGTCAGGTCTTCCTGGATGTTCCAGGCCTTCTGGCGGCGGTCCTGGGCGTCGGGCGAGCCACCGGTCCAGAGAAAATCGGACGAGCCGGCCAGCAGGTTGTCTTGCGAGACCTTGTACTTCAGGAACGGCGCGGTCGCGCTCGACTTCGGGTTCCAGCGGTAGTCTTCGTAGCCGATGCGCGCCTCGTTGAAGAAGTCGCCATGCGACCACTCGTGCTTCAGGTCGATGCGGGTCTCGTTGTTCGTGCGGTTCTTGTCGTTGCCCGGCAGGCTCACCGTGGCGCTCTCGGGCACCTTGTCGGACTCGCGGCGGATCTTGGTACTCAGGATCAGCTTGTTCTCGTCGTTGATCGCCAGATCGACCTTGCCGAGCAGCAAGTCTTCCTTGAACTTGTCGACGGTCGAGCCCTGCTGGCCGATCAGCGCCGGGAACATGCCGGCGCTCTTGTCGACCAGATCGGTGCGCTGCGCGATCACCGAGCGCGAATCGTTGATGTCCTTGCCTTCATAGGCGAGGAAGAAGTGCGCCGCGTCGCGCTTGATCGGGCCGCCGAGGCTGAAGCCGTACTGATACGTCGTGGTCGACTGGCGATCGACGCCCTGGTCCTTCGCGAGCTTCTCGAACGGCGAGTAGGCGCGCCAGCTCGAGCCGGTGCGGTCGACGAACCCGTCGCCGTGGAACTCGTTCGTGCCCGACTTCGTGATCGCGGTGATCGCGGTGCTGCTGACCTGGTCGAACTCGGCCTTGTAGTTCGACGACAGCACCTTGTACTCGCCGATCGCAGACTGCGGGAACGGGTTGCCGCGGGTCGAATCGAGGCCCGAAGCGCCGCCGCGCAGGATGTAGTTCTTCTGGCCGACGCCGTCGATGAAGATGTTGGTGTTGTCGCGGTTCTGCGCGCCGGCGCGCAAGGTGACCTGGCCGGTTTTCGGATCGGTATCGAGCCGCACGCCCGGTGCCAGATCGGCGAACGCGAGGAAGTTGCGGCTGCTCTGCGGCAGCGATTCGATCTGCTTCGAGGTGACGTTGGTGCCGACCTCCGAGGTCTTGCGGTCGATCGTCTGCGAGCCGACCACCGTCACGGTGTTCAGCGTGGCCGCGGCGCCGCCGGTCTTCGCGAGCGGCAGGTCGAGGTCGACGGTCTGGCCGACCAGCACGGTCAGGTCGACGGTTTGAGGCGCGAAACCCGGTGCCGTGATCACGATCTTGTAGCTGCCGGGCGCAAGGCCGACCAGCGTGTAGCTGCCGTCGGCGCGGCTGGTCGTGCGCGAGGCCTGGCCGGTGGCGACGTTGGTCGCGACGATGCTGGCGCCGGGTTGCGCCTTGGCGTCGGCGGTCACGTCGCCGCGCACCGTGGCGCTGCTGAGCTGAGCCATCGCGGGCAGTGCGAGCGCGAGCATCGCGGCGGCCGCGAGGGCACGGATCTGGAATCGGGGGTCTTGTCTCATGGTCGGCCTTTGTTTGGTTAAAAGCTCTGGGGGTCGAAAGAACCGCGGCACCGGCGTCTCCGGAGCACCAGCACCGCGGGCGAAGAAACACTAGGAACTGTTGATGCCGCCGGGTGGCAACGCGGAAGCGGCGGTCGACTGGCGCACGATCAGATCGGCGCGCAAGGTCTGGTGCAGCGGAAGGTGGTGTTCGGTCTCCTCGATCGCCGACGCGAGGCGCTCCAGCGCGAGCCCACCGAGCTCGGTGATGCGGGCGCGCACGGTCGTCAGCGGCGGGTTCACGTAGCGGCTGATGGGGATGTCGTCGAAGCCGGCGAGTGCGATGTCGCCCGGCACCTGCAGGCCGGCTTCGTTGAGCGCCGCGAGGCAGCCGATCGCCATCATGTCGTTGCTCGCGAACACGGCGCTCGGGCGCTCGCGCAGCGCGACGACCTGGCTGCCGGCGCGAAAGCCCGACTCCTGCGTGAAGTCGCCCTGCAGCACCTGCTCGGGCACACCGGGCAGCAATGCAGCAATCGCGGCGCGGTAACCGCGCAGCCGCTCCTGCGCCTCGAAGTTGCTCTCGGGGCCGGCGACGAAGGCGAGTCTGCGGTGGCCGCGTTCGACCAGGTGCCGCACCATCGCCCAGGCGCCGCCGTGGTTGTCGACCGCGAACGACGAGTGCTTGCCGCCGGC
>JAZJZJ010000002.1:0-8445 GCA_040389925.1 Pseudomonadota bacterium | reverse complement strand
ACACCTTCACGCCGCGCAACTGGCCGAGCGAGACGCTCAGATCGAAGTTGGTGTACAGGCGCCCGATCTGCGCGCGCAGATGCTTCTCGAGCTCGGAGGCCTTCACACCCGAGACGTTGAAGCTGCCGACCTTCGGCAGGTTCAGCAGGCCGTTGCGATCGACGGTGCTGCGGTAGTCGACATCGATCGCGCCCCAGGCACGCAGGATGATCTCGTCGCCGGGGCCGACCGTGTAGTCAGCCGAGACCGGCACGTTGTCGACTGGTGAATAGGTGTCGGAGGCGTCGCCGAAAAAGCTGCTGCCGAACAGCGGCAGCAGCCGGCCGGTCGCGGTCTCGACGAACTTCTGAAACTCACCCGGCTTCGGTGGTGGCTGCTCGGCGCGGCGCGAGAGCGCGTCGGGCGGATTGGCGCCGGTGCGCGGGTTGATGTTGCCCAGGCCGTTGTTCGGGATCGCGTTCGGGCGCAGGCCCTGCTGCGTCCCTTGCGCGCCGGGCTGGTTGGCCTGGCCGGGCTGCTGACCGGTTTGCGCGGCGCCGCGTTGCGTGGCGGCGGGGTAGGCCGGCGTGTTGAAAGTGTTCGGGTTCGCGGGCTCGTCGGCCGCGCCGGCGCAGAACGGTGCGAATGTGGCGAATGCGGCACCCAGCGCGAGCAGGGCACGGTGGGCAGGGCGGAGTCGGGAATCTGTCATGAGGTGTCGGCCACGGATTCGATATCGGGCGCGGGCCGTCGAGGCGGCTCGCGCGACACGCTGCGGCGGGGCGATCGAACCCCTCGCTCGCGGCGGCACGGTATTGACCGCTGAAGGGGTCAAACGCTGATTTTAGCGTGCGGCGCGCAGTGCCCCGAATACCCGCCCAAAGCGCAAAAAGGGCCCTCGCCACGTCGTAGCGAAGGCCCGGCAAATCGTGTCGACGCTGGTCTTTACTCTTTGCGGTAGTTGTCGTGGCAGGCCTTGCACGATTGGCCGACGGCCCCGACCGCTGCCTTGACGGCGTCGAGATTGCCCGCCTTGGCCGCCACGCTCAACTTGACCAAGTCGTCCTGGCTCTTGCTCGCGGCAGCCTTGAACTTGTCCATCTCGGCCCAGATCTTCGGCTCGGCTTTCGTGTCGCCCTTGTCGCTGCCATCGACGAAGCCGGAGAATTGCCATTTCGACACCACCGCCGCGACATCCGCATTGTCGGCGACGGCCTTGGCATCGAAGGGCACCCGACCGTTGGCCATCGCAAAGATGCGGCCGACATGGGTCTGCATCACCGACATCGCCGCCTTGCGGTACTTGATCGCGTCTTCGGGCTTGGCGAATTGCGCCGCGGCGGGCAGGGCGATGGCGGCACCGAGCAGCGCGGCGGCAGTCATCAGCAGTGTCGGGGCGAAGCGTTTCATGCAGTTTCTCCTGGCCTGAAGGGGGTGGGGTCGACCTGATGCGCCCGCCGCAACAGAGGCATCGCGGCGGGCGCTGGCGAGTGTACGCAGGCGCGGCGCGACAAATTCCATCCCCTCGGGAATATCCGGGAACCGCTCGGTCGCCCCCGCGGATTGCGGTTATCTTTCGGTGCAGTGCCACGAAGCCGCCGGCGGCGGCCCCGACGAGATGAACGAACTGCATACGACGGTGCGCGTGTGGGACTTGCCGACGCGCACCTTCCACTGGTTGCTGGCCACCGGCGTGCTTGCATCGATCGCGAGCGCGTGGATCGGCGGCAACGCGATGGTCTGGCACTTCCGGCTCGGCTATGTGGCGTTCACACTGCTGGCCTTTCGGCTGGTGTGGGGGCTGGTCGGCGGGCACTGGTCGCGCTTCGTCAACTTCATCTACGCACCGGCCAGCATCGTGCGCTACCTGCGTGGGCAGAGCCGGGCCGATGAGCAGCACGAGGTCGGCCACAACCCGCTCGGCGCGTTCTCGGTGTTCGGCGTGCTGGCGCTGCTGGCGCTCCAGGTCGGCACCGGCCTGTTCGCCGACGACGAGATATCGAACACCGGGCCGCTGATCAAGTTCGTCTCGGGCGCGACCAGCTTGGCGCTGACGAAGTGGCACAAGGGCTGGGGCCAGTGGTTGATCATCGCGCTGATCGTGCTGCACGTCGCGGCGATCCTGTATTACCTGCTGGCGAAGCAGCGCAACCTCGTGAAGCCGATGGTCACCGGTGACAAGCAACTCGTTGCGCCCGCACCGCACGCCGTCGACAACATGCGCTCTCGCACGCTCGCCGTGGCGCTGCTGGCAGCCTGCGCCGCGCTGGTCGGTTGGGTCGTGAACCTGGGCGGGTGAGCACCATGGCTGCCGCTGCGCCCGAGATCACGCTGCTGCCCGTCGAGGCCACCGAGTCGGTCGAGCCGGCCCGCGAGATTCTGCGCGAGTACGCGGCGAGTCTGAACGTCGACCTGTGCTTCCAGGACTTCGAGGGCGAGCTCGCCGCGTTGCCGGGCGAATACGCCGCGCCGACGGGGCAACTGCTGCTCGCGCTTGTCGATGGTGCGCTTGCCGGCTGCGGCGGGTTTCGCGCGCTGGCGGATTGCGACTACGCGAACGCCTGCGAGATGAAGCGGCTGTTCGTGCGCCCCGCGTTCCGGCGCTTCGGCCTCGGCCGGCTGCTCGCCGAGGCACTGCTCGACGGTGCGCGCCGCGCCGGCTACTCGGCCATGCTGCTCGACACGCTCGACGAGATGGAGTCGGCGCGCGAGCTGTATGCGTCGCTCGGCTTCGTCGAGATCGCGCCGTACTACTTCAATCCGATTCCGGGCGCGCACTACCTCAAGGCGGCGCTCGACTGATCGGCTGGGCCGGGGTGTTGACCCCGAGGCGCGCTGTCGACAACCCGGCGTAGGATGGGCCGAAGCTGCAGGTGCAGCGTTCTCAACCCGCCGGGAGGGCCATGACTGGACCAGCCAAGACATCGTTTGAACTGCATGCGGGCGCGCTGCGCCTCGCGCTGCGCCCCGATCTCGGCGGCTGCATCGCCGGCTTCTGGCACCGCGACACGCCGATCCTGCGTTCCACCCAGCCGGCAGCGCTGACCGCCGCGCGCCCGTCGGCGTGCTACCCGCTGGTGCCGTACTCGAACCGCTTGGCCTACCGCAAGTTCCGCTGGAAGGGCCGCGACTACACGACCCAGCCGAACTTCGACGACAACCCGCACTCGGTGCATGGCATGGGCTGGCAGCGGCCGTGGGAGATCGTCTCCAGCAGCGTGCTCGAAGTCGTGATCAAACTGGTTCATCCGGGCGACGCCGACTGGCCGTTCCCGTTCGAGGCGACCCAGTATTTCGCGTTGACGCCCGACTCGATGACGGTGGAGATGGTGTTCACCAACACCGCCGAGATCGCGCAGCCGGTCGGCCTCGGCTGGCACCCGTACTTCACCAGGCGCGCGCGCAGCCGCCTGCACATCGAGCTGGCGAGCCGCTGGGATGCCGATGCCGCGCAGCTGCCGGTGCGCAAGGTCGCGCAGCCCGGCATCGACAGTGACGTGGCGCACCTCGATTTCGACAACTGTTTCGACGGCTGGAAGGGCCCGGCGCGCATCCGCGACGAGAAGTTCTCGCTGCAGCTGAGTTCGTCGCTCGACCACCTCGTCGTGTTCACGCCGCAAGACCGCGACTATTTCTGCGTCGAGCCGGTGAGTCACGTCTCGAACGCGATCCACATGGCCGACCCGGCCGCGCACGGGCTGCGCACGGTGGCGCCGGGCGAAAGTTTCAAGGCGACGATGAAGCTCGATGTGACGGTGCTCTGATGGCGGGCTTGGATGCCGTGCGGGTGGCCGTTGCGTCGGCGGCACTGCTGGGCGAATCACCGGTCTGGCATCCGGGCGAGCAGGTGCTGTACTACGCCGACATTCCCGGTCACCAGTTGCAGCGTTTCGACCCGAAGACCGGCGAGCTGACGCACTGGGCCTTCGACACCGATGTCGCCAGCTTCGCGCCGATGCTGGACGGCCGGTTGCTGCTCGCGATGCGCGACGGCCTGTGGCACTTCGACCCTTCCAGTGGCGAGCGCAAGTTGATCGCCGCACCCGACTACGATCCCGAAACCGAGCGCTTCAACGACGGCAAGGCCGACCCGCAGGGGCGCTTCTGGGTCGGCACGATCTACGAGCCACGCGACCCGCCGCGCGCGTCGCTGCAGTGTTTCGCGAACGGCAAGCTCACGAAGCAGGTCGAGGGTCTCACCGTCAGCAACGGCCTCGCGTGGAGTCCGAACGGCCGCACGATTCATTGGAGCGACACCAGGGCGCACACGATTTACGCGGCCGACTTCGACCTGCAGAGCGGGGCGCTGAGCCGCCAGCGCGTGTTCGCGAGCTTCGCGTTCAAGCAGCCGGGGCAGTCGCTGGATACCTACGGCGGCCGGCCCGACGGCGCCGCGATGGACGCCGAAGGCTGCTACTGGGCCGCGATGTTCGAGGGCCAGCGCATCATCCGCCTGTCGCCCGGGGGCGAGATCATTCGCGAGGTGACGCTGCCGGTGCGCTGCCCGACGATGCCGTGCTTCGGCGGCGCCGATCTGAAGACGCTCTACATCACGACCTCGCGCGAGAACCGCCCGCCGGCCGAGCTGATCGAGCAGCCGTACGCCGGCTGCGTGCTCGCACTCGAGGTCGACGTGCCGGGCTTGCCGGTGAACTTCGCGCTCTGAAGTCCGGCATCATGGCTGCATGAATCGCCACGAGCAGCTGCAACGGCTGCGCACCGAAGAACAATGGGATGTCGCCGTGATCGGCGGCGGCGCGACCGGCCTCGGTGTCGCGCTCGACGCGGCGGCGCGCGGCTTTCGCGTCGTGCTGATCGAGGCGGCCGACTTCGCCAAGGGCACGTCGTCGCGCAGCACGAAGCTGGTCCACGGCGGCGTTCGCTACCTTGCGCAGGGCAATGTCGCGCTGGTGCGCGAGGCCTTGCACGAGCGCTCGACGCTGCTCGCGAATGCCCCGCACCTCGCGCAGCCGCTCGCGTTCGTGATGCCCGGCTATCGATGGTGGGAGCGCGGCTTCTACGGCGTCGGGCTGAAGGCGTATGACGCGCTCGCCGGCAGCCGAGGGTTGGGCAGCACGCAGTTTTTGTCGACTGTGCAGGTCAAAGCGCTGATCCCGACGGTGCGCACGCGCGATCTGTCGGGTGGCGTCAAGTACTGGGACGGTCAGTTCGACGACGCGCGCCTCGCGGTCGCGCTCGCGCGCACGGCGGTTGCGCGTGGCGCGTGCGTCGCGAACCACGTGAAGTGCGTGAGCCTGATCCGCGAGAGCGGAAAGGTGCGCGGCTTCATCGGCGAGGATGCCGAAGGCGGCGAGCGCTTCACGGTCCACGCGGCCTGCGTGATCAACGCGACCGGCGTCTGGGTCGACGCGATCCGCGACATGGATGCCGAAGACAGCGCGAAGAAGAAGCCGCCGATGGTCGCGCCGAGCCAGGGCGTGCACCTCGTCGTCGACCGCAGCTTCCTGCCGACCGACCACGCGCTGCTGATCCCGAAGACCGAAGACGGCCGCGTGCTGTTCGCGGTGCCGTGGCTCGGCAAGACCGTGCTCGGCACGACCGATACGCCACGCGACGACGTGGCCGCCGAACCTGCGCCGTTCAGGGACGAGGTCGAGTTCATCCTGCGCGAAGCCGGCCAGTACTTGAGCAAGGCGCCGACGCGCGCCGATGTGCTGTCGGTCTGGGTCGGGCTGCGGCCGCTGGTGCGTCCGCCGCAGGACGAAGACGGCCACGCGCAAACCAAAACGATCTCGCGCGAACACACGGTGCTGGTCGACAAATCGGGTCTCGTCACCGTGACCGGCGGCAAGTGGACGACTTACCGCGCGATGGCCGAAGACGTGCTGACGCATTGCTTCGACGGCGGGCTGCTGCCGGCGCGGGGTGCGGGCGTCACCGAGCACTTGAAGCTCGCCGGCGCGCCGGCCGGCTCAGGCGAGTCGCTGACGCAGCCGCCGGGCGAGCACGAGTACGGCACCGATCTGGCCGCGCTGCGCGAACTGCCCGGCGCCGACCACTGGCTGTGGCGCGATGGCGGCGGCGGCTTGAGCGAGGCGATGGTGCGCTTCGCGGTGCGGGTCGAGATGGCGCGCAGCGTCGAGGATGTGTTGGCGCGGCGCTGCCGCTTGTTGTTCCTCGATGCGCGCAAGGCGGCGGCGCTGGCCGAGCCGGTCGCGGCGATCCTGAAAGAAGAGTTGGGCGGGCGCTTCGACGCCGCCGCTTCCGCCGCGTCGTTCAAGGCGCTTGCGGCGCACTACCTCGAACTGCCCTGACTTGATCGGCGCGCCGGCTCAGCGCGGCCGTTTCGGCAGCTTGCGCGTCTCGCCGATCGCGAGCACGAAGAAATCCGTGTCGGCGACGCCGCTCGCGCGGCGCGCTTCGGCCAGATCGATCGGCGGCTGATCGAGTGCTTCGTCGGTCAGCTCGAACGTGCCCCAGTGGATGCCGACCGAGCGCTTCGCATGGATGTCCAGGTGAATCTGCACCGCTTCGGCCGGGTTCACGTGCTGCGAGCTCATGAACCAGCGCGGCTCGTAGGCGCCGAGCGCGATCAGCGCGATGTCGAAGCCGCCGCCTTTCTCGGGCGTCTGGCGCGACGCAAAGCGCTCGCCGATGTCCTTGAAGTCTTTCGAGTAGCCGGTGTCGCCGGTGAAGAACAGGTGCAGGTCGGGTGCGAACACCGCGTAGCCGCCCCACAGCGTCTTCAACCGGTCGTTCAGGCCACGACCTGACCAGTGCTGAACGGGTGTCAGCACGACCTCGACCGGGCCGGCCGATGCCGCCACCGCGTGCGACTGCCACCAGTCGAGCTCGACCACGTTGATGATGTCGCGCTCCGCCAGCCAGGCCCTGATGCCCAGCGGCACGATGAACAGCGGTGGGCCGCCGGGCTGCCCGGCCAGCGCGCGCACGCTCGCGTCGTCGAGGTGGTCGTAGTGGTTGTGCGAGATCAGCACCACGTCGATGTGCGGGAGCTGTGCGAGCGTCAGTCCGGGCGCGACCGCACGCTTCGGTCCGACGAAGCCGAGCGGCGAGACGCGCTCCGAGAGCGCCGGGTCGGTGAGGATGTTCAGGCCACCGAACTGCGCCAGCACCGTCGCGTGGCCGATCCAGGTGATCGCCGGCTGCATCGCGCGCGCGTCGGCACGGGCGTTGGTCTGGATGAATGGGGTGTCGGGCGCGACCGTCGGGATCGGATTGCGCGGTGGTTTCGGCAGGCCGTCACGGCTGGCGTCGCGTTTCCATTTCAGCAGGTCGAGCAGGCTGCGGGGCTGAAACTCGATGTAGTTGTTCTGGTAGCCGTTCGGCCGATGGTGCGAAGGCGCTGGTGCGTCGGTTGCATTCACGTGAACGCCGGGCGACAGGAGGGCGGACGCCATCAGGAAGCCAGGCAGACGATTCGTCACAGACATGCCGGATCATTGACTGCAGGTGCCCGGCGATCACGGCGTTGTGGCGCCAAGCCCGCACGCGGCGCTGGGACAGTCCGGAAGCCTGGTGCTTTCCCCATATAATTCCGAGGCTTTGCTGCATGCGCACCGTGTCACGCCACCATGAATTCGATCAGAACGGCTGATGCGCGCCGCCAACCCGGCGCAGACTGGGGAGATGAGGCAAAGCCGGAGGTCTTCAAGCCGTGGTCCAAGCAAGAAGCTGAGACTTTCCGAAAGAACAACCCGTCGTCATCGCCTTGGCGGGTCGTCGCGGCTCAGGCCGTGGTGGGGCTGTTGTGTGCCGCCGTTGCGTGGGCACTCACTCAGCGCGGCGAGGCGGCTTGGTCGGCCCTGTATGGCGCGGCGGCTGTCGTCCTCCCGAGTGCCTTGCTGGCGCGCGGGATGACACGCGGAACGCGAAACCCTCTGGCTGCGGCCGCGGGTTTCATGTTCTGGGAGATGCTGAAGATCGGGGTGGCGGTCGCCATGTTGGTGATCGCTGTGAGGGTTGTACCGAACCTGAGCTGGCCGGCCTTGCTGGTCACGATGGTCGTGTGCATCAAGGTCAACTGGGTCGCGCTGTTGTGGCGCGGTCGGCGTTCGGACAACAAGGCGTAGCAACAAGATGGCAGCTGAAGGCACGGCGCATGCCCCCTCCGCAGGTGAATACATCATTCACCACCTGCAGCATTTGCAGAACACCAAACAAACGGGTGTGGTCGACTTTTCGGTCGTCAACCTCGATTCCACGTTTTTCACGATCGTCGTCGGCGTGATCGGGTGCTGGCTGCTGTGGCTGGCGGCGCGCAAGGCGACCTCGGGCGTGCCGGGGCGCTTCCAGGCTGCCGTCGAACTGCTCGTCGAGATGGTCGACAGCCAAGCCAAGGGCATCGTCCACAACGCCAACAGCCGCAAGCTGGTCGCGCCGCTGGCGCTGACCGTGTTCGTCTGGATCTTCCTGCTCAATGCGATGGACCTGCTGCCGGTCGACCTGCTGCCGTGGATCGGCGAGCATGTCTTCGGCCTCGCG
>JAZJZJ010000001.1:0-7441 GCA_040389925.1 Pseudomonadota bacterium | reverse complement strand
CCAGCTACCCGGCGCCGCCGGACGGCGCCACCGGGCCGGCGATCCAGTACAGCATCGCCGGCTGGCTCGGCCAGGCGCTGCAGCACGTGTTCGCGCCGATCGGTTTCAACTGGCAAATCTCGATCGCGCTGGTGCCGGGGCTGGCGGCGCGCGAGGTCGCGGTCGGCGCGCTCGGCACGGTGTATTCGATGTCGGCCGCGGGCGGCGAGGTGGCCGACGCGCTCGCGCCGGTGATCGCGAAAGGCTGGTCGCTCGCGACCGCGTATTCACTGCTCGCGTGGTACGTGTTCGCGCCGCAGTGCATCTCGACCCTGGCCGTCGTGAAGCGCGAAACCAATTCGTGGCGCTATCCGCTGCTGATGGCGGCCTATCTGTTCGTGCTCGCGTACGCGGCCGCGTTCGCGACCTATCGCGTCACGCTGGCGCTCGGTGGAGGTTGAATGGTGCAGACACTGATCGTCGCGTTGCTCGTCGTCGGCTGCTCAACCTACGCTGCCTGGACGCTGATGCCTGCCGCCGTGCGCCGCGCGATCGCCTTGGGGCTGCTGAAACTGCCGCTGCCGGCGTCGCTCGCCGCGACGCTGCGCCGGGCGGCGACCTTGTCATCGGGCTGCGGCTGCGACGGCTGCGATCACGCGCCGGCGAAGTCGGCCGCGGCAGCGCCGCAGCAGATCGTGACCTTCCATCGGCGCCCGCCGCGCTGAACGGCCGAATCAGGTCTTCGGTGCGAGGCCCATCGCCTTGTCGCCGAGGCCCATCGGCAGCGGGAAGTGAACCGTCTCCTCGACACCCGCGAGCTTGCGCACCGAGACCGCCCCGAGCGCGCGCAAGCGCTCGATCACCTGCTGCACCAGGATGTCGGGCGCCGACGCCCCGGCCGTCAGGCCGACGCGCGCCTTGCCCACGAACCATTCGGGCTTCAGATCGTCCGGCGCGTCGACCATGTACGCCTCGGTGCCGAGGCGCTGCGCGAGCTCGCGCAGGCGGTTGCTGTTCGAGCTGGTCGGGCTGCCGACGACGATCACGATGTCGACCGTCGGCGCCAGCACCTTGACGGCGTCTTGCCGGTTCTGCGTCGCGTAGCAGATGTCCTGCTGCTTCGGTTCGCGCACCTGCGGAAAGCGCCGTTTCACCGCCGCGAGGATCTCGGCCGCATCGTCGACCGACAGCGTCGTCTGCGTCACGACCGCGAGCTTGCTCGCCTGCGCGACCTGCACCGTCGCGACATCGTCCACATCCTCGACGAGGTAGATGCCCTCGTTCAATTGCCCCATCGTGCCCTCGACCTCGGGATGGCCCTTGTGGCCGATCATGATGAAGTCGTAGCCTTCCTTGTGCAGCTTCGCGACCTCGACGTGCACCTTCGTCACCAGCGGGCAGGTCGCGTCGAACACGCTGAAGCCGCGCTGCGCCGCCTCCTTGCGCACCTCTTGCGAGACGCCGTGCGCGCTGAACACCAGCGTCGCGCCGGGTGGCACGTCGGCGAGGTCTTCGATGAAGATCGCGCCCTTCGCCTTCAGGTCGTTGACGACATACGTGTTGTGGACGATCTCGTGGCGCACGTAGATCGGCGCGCCGAATTTCGTCAGCGCACGCTCGACGATCTCGATCGCACGGTCGACGCCGGCGCAGAAGCCACGCGGCTCGGCCAGCACGATCTCTTGCAGTTCAGCGTTCATCACAGGACTCCGATCAACTGCACTTCAAAGGTCACCGGCCGGCCCGCAAGCGGGTGGTTGAAGTCGAACACCAGCACCTCGCCATCGTCGGCGACCTCGCGCACCACACCGGCATAGGCGCCCTGCCCGTCGGGTGTGGGGAACTGCACCACGTCGCCGACCTGGTAGCGCTCGTCGGGGTCGCCGAGTTCATTCAGCAGCGAGCGCTTCACTCGCTGCAGCAGTTCGGGGTTGCGCTCGCCGAAGGCCTCACCGGCGGCGAGCTCGAACGACTGCCGCGTGCCTTCGGGCAAGCCCAGCAAGCGCGCTTCCATCGCGGGCGCGAGTTCGCCGGTGCCGAGCGACAAGGTCGCGGGCTTGTCGTTGAAGGTGTTGATGAGGTCGGCACCGTCGGGGCCCGACAGGCGGTAGTGCAGGGTCAAAAAAGACCCCGGTTGGACTTGGTTCAAGCGAAATCCTGACATGGCTGGAGGTGAATCGACCGCAGCCGATAGACTGGGCCTGATTTTACGAGCCGGCCACAATGCCCTTGAATTGATCAACGACATGGTGCTCAAGGACATCCCCGCCGACGCCCGCCCACGCGAGAAACTGCTCGCGAGCGGCGTCGCCTCGCTGGCCGATGCCGAGTTGATCGCGCTGCTGCTGCGCACCGGCTTCAAAGGCACGTCGGTGCTGCAGCTTGCGCAGCAGATGCTCGATCACTTCGGCGGCATCCCCGGCCTGCTGCATGCGCAGGCCGATGACCTGAAAAGGATCAAGGGCCTCGGCCCGGCCAAGCGTGCCGAGCTCGCCGCGGTGATCGAACTCGCGCGCCGCGCGCTCACGCAAGAGCTCGCGCAACGGCCGGCGTTCGATCACCCGGCCAAGGTGAAGGACTACCTGAAGCTGCAGCTCGGCCAGCTCCGGTACGAAGTGTTTGCCGTGATGTTCCTGGACGCCCAAACGCGACTCTTGAAGTTCGAGGAGATGTTTCGCGGCACGCTGACACAGACCAGCGTCTACCCGCGCGAGGTCGTCAAGCGCGCACTCGATCTGCACGCCGCGTCGGTCGTGCTCGCGCACAACCACCCTTCCGGCGTCGCCCAGCCGTCGAAGGCCGACGAGTACCTGACGCTGACCCTGGTCAACGCACTGAAGCTGGTCGATGTGCGGGTGCTCGATCACTTCGTCGTCGGCGAAGGCGAGGTGATCTCGTTCGCCGAGCGTGGATTGATATGAAGGCGCGCACGCTCGCCGAGTTGGGTGCGATCAGGAAGGCGCTGCAGGACGCCAAGCGCGCTGCCGACGAGGCCGCACGCGTCGATCGCGAACGGCTCGCGCGCGAGCAGCGGGAGCGCGACCTGTTTGCGCTGACTGTCGGGATCGTGACCCGACTGCGCGATACCGCGCTGGCGCCTCAACGTCCCAAACCGCCCGCGACCGCGCGCCAGCGCGAGCGCGACGAGGCCGCGGTGATGCTCGAAGCCATCTCCGACGAGTTCGATGTCGAGTCGCTGCTCGACACCGACGATGCGCTGAGCTTTCGCCGCCCCGACATCGGCCCCGAGGTCGTGCGCAAGCTGCGCCGCGGCGTCTGGGCGATCCAGGCGCAGCTCGATCTGCACGGCCTGCGCCGCGACGAAGCGCGCGAGCGCCTGAACCGCTTCATTCACGACGCCCGCCGCGGCGGCCTGCGCTGCGTGCGCGTGATCCACGGCAAGGGCAACGGCTCACCGGGCCGCGAGCCGGTGCTCAAGGGCAAGGTCAACAGCTGGCTGGTTCAGAAGAAGGACGTGATCGCGTTCACGCAAGCACGCGCCAGCGACGGCGGCCGCGGGGCCTTGCTGGTCCTGCTCGGGCCATCGGCGCCAAAGACGACGGCGCGTTAAGCGCCAGCTTTGTTGCGCATCCAGTCGGCGGTGCCGAAGAACGACTCGGCCAGCCGCTGCGCGAGCGCGGGCTCGACCTTTGTTTCGCTCATCGCCTGCTGCATGCACGCGAGCCACTGGTCGCGCTCCTTGATGCCGATCGCAAACGGCAGGTGCCGCGCGCGCAGCATCGGGTGGCCGAAGCGGTCGGTGTAGTGCGGCGGCCCGCCGAGCCAGCCACACAGAAACCAGAACAGCTTGTCGCGCGAACCGTCGAGCGTGGTCGGGTGCAGTGCGCGCAACTCCTTGACCTCGGGGTCGAGGTCCATCAAGTCGTAGAAGCGGTCGACCAGCGCGCGCGTACCGGGCTCGCCGCCGATGCGCTCGAACGGGGTGGGGGTGTTGGGCGGGTCGGTCTGCATCAGGGTGCGATCTTCGCCGCGATCGCGTCGACGGCCTGCGCGGCGGCGCTGCCCGGCAGCATCTCGACCAGCAACTGGCGCTTCTGCACGGCCTCGCGCACCGCCGGGTCGAGCGGCAGCTCGCCGATCAGTTCGAGCACCGGCGCGCTAACGCCTTCGGCCAGCAGCGGCACGACGAACTTGTCGACCACGAGCTGCAGCTGGTTGCGGATCACCTTGCCCTCGCCGATGCGTCCGACCTGGTTCACCACCAGCCGGATCGCACGGCGCTGCTGCTGGGTGGCCAACACCTTGATCGTCGCGTAGGCATCGGTCATCGACGCGGGCTCGGGTGTGGCGAGCACCAGCACCGCGTCGGCGAGCGAGACGGCGTAGAGCACGACATCGGAGATGCCGGCGCCGGTGTCGAGCAGGATGTGGTCGAAGCGCGGTGCGAGCGTGTCGATGATGCGCTGCAGTTGCTCGCGCACCTCGGGCGTCAGGCGCGAATACTCGACCAGGCCGGAGCCGGCGAGCAGCACCGAGAAGCCGCCCGGCGCGGGCAGGATCGCGTCTTCGAGGTGGCACTTGCCGGTGAACACCTCATGCAGCGTGGTCTTCGGGTGCAGATTCAGCATCACGTCGAGGTTGGCCAAGCCGAGGTCGGCGTCGAGCACCAGCACGCGTCTGCCGCGCTGGGCGAGCGCGGCGGCGAGGTTGGCCGAGAGAAATGTCTTGCCGACGCCCCCCTTCCCGCTGGTCACGGCCATGACTTCGGCCCTGCGCGCTCCGGTACTGCTCATTCAAACTCCGCAAACTTCGAGGTGCCGAACAACAAACCCTTTTCTTCGGCGCTGACGAGCGAGACGACCGGTTGCTCGAGGCAGGCGCGGTTGCGGCCTTCGGCCTTCGCGCGGTAGAGCTGCTGGTCGGCGCGCGCGATCCACAGCGGCGCACTCGATCGCACCCACTGCGGCGCGAACGCCCCGCCGATGCTGACGGTGACAAACACCTGCTGCCCCGGCGCGATCGCGACCGCGCGATCCTGCACCTTGGTGCGCACGCGCTCGGCCACCGCCAGGCCGAACGACGGCGGGCAGTTCGGCAGGATCATCGCGAACTCCTCGCCGCCGACGCGGGCGAGCGTGTCCATCGGGCGAATGCAGTCCTGCAGCGCCTGCGCCACGCCGGTGAGCACCAGGTCGCCGGCAGCGTGGCCATGGGTGTCGTTGACCTGCTTGAAGTGATCGATGTCGATCATCAGCACCAGCGCCGGTTCGCCGGCGCGCGCGACGCGGTCGATCTCGCTCGCCAATGCGGTCTCGAACTCGCGCCGGTTCGACAGGCCGGTCAGCGGGTCGCGGCTCGACAGCTCGCACAGCGCGTCGATCACCGCCTGCATCCAGACCACCGGCGCGACCGCACGCCGGTCCGGCAACGCCCGGCCCGACTGCGCCAGCAACTGCATGGCGGGCGCCAGCCGCAGCCGCGCGGTGGTGTGGGTCGAGTCGGGTTCGGTCTGAGCGTCCACGAACGGGGGCTGCGCAGGGGAGCGGGGAAGCGGGCGAGTCTAGCAGCGGGCCATCCGGTGAACCGGCCGATCCGGCACCAGAACGCGGCCCGAGTCGGCCCCGCGCGCGTCGATTCAAGAACGTCGACCGACGGCCGATAAGACAGCAGCAACCGACCCCGCCGGCTTCGGTCGTGCCCCTGACCCGGAGATTCCATGCCTGCCGCCTTGTCGTTCGCCCCCGCCGAGGCGCTGCCCGCGCCGGAGGCGCCATCGACCGCAGGCAACGGCGAGTTCAACTTCGATGCCCGCGATTTCGACCGGGTGCGCAGCCTGATCTACGCGCGCGCCGGCATCAACCTGCACGCCGGCAAGCAGGCGATGGTCTACAGCCGCCTGACGCGCCGTTTACGCGAGACCGGCCACCGCTCGTTCGGCGCCTACCTGCAGTGGCTGGACGCCGCCACCGGCCCCGGCGCGGCCGCCGAGTGGCAGGAGTTCGTCAACTGCCTGACCACGAACCTGACCTCGTTCTTTCGCGAGTCGCACCACTTCGACGCGCTGCGGCTCGACCTGAAGGCGCGCGCCGGCAAGCCGCTGCGGATCTGGTGCAACGCCGCGTCGACCGGCGAAGAGCCGTACACGATCGCGATGACGGTTGCCGAGGCGCTCGGCCCGAGCGCCGACGTGCAGATCGTCGCCAGCGACATCGACACCAAGGTGCTCGCCACCGCGGCGCGCGGCGTCTACCCGGTCGACGCGCGCGGCCTCAGCCCCGAGCGCCAGCGCCAGCACTTCTTGCGTGGCACCGGCGCGAACGGCGGCCTCATGCGCATCAAGCCCGAACTCGCCAGGCTGATCGAGTTTCGCCCGCACAACCTGATGGACGCGCGCTGGTCGCTCGGCGAGCCGTTCGACTTTGTGTTCTGCCGCAACGTGATGATCTATTTCGACAACGCCACGCAGCGCAGCGTGCTCGGCCGAATCCACGCCGCGATGACGCCGAAGGGGCTGATGTATGTCGGCCACTCCGAGAACTTCACCGACCTGAAGAATTCGTTCCGGCTGCGTGGCAAAACGATCTACGAGCGGCTTTGAGTCATCGAGTCATCGAGCCACCCGCTTCGAGCCGTCCACCCGCATGTCCACCGTTCCCAGCCACGCCGCGCCGCATCAACCGACCGCGCGCCTCGATGCCCTGAAGGCCACGCGGCGCCAACCCGGCGAAGCCTCGTTCTTCTTCCACGACGCGTTCTTCAAGTGCGACGCAGTGAAGATTCTGCCGTGCGAATACTTCGTGTACCACGAAGACATCCTGATCATGACGACGCTGGGCTCGTGCATCGCCGCCTGTCTCTGGGACCGCGAGGCGAGGGTCGGCGGCATGAATCACTTCATGCTGCCCGACGGCGACACGGGGTCGGGCCGCTACGGCTCGTACGCGATGGAAGTGCTGATCAACGCGATGATGAAACAGGGCGCCACCCGCGCGACGATGGAGGCCAAGGTCTTCGGCGGCGGCCAGGTGATCGACGGCATGACCTCGATGAACATCGGCGAGCGCAACACGGCCTTCGTCGTCGACTACCTGAAGACCGAGCGCATCCCGATCATGTCGAAGGACGTGCTCGGCCCGCACCCGCGCAAGGTCTGCTTCCTGCCGGCCAGCGGCAAGGCGATGGTCAAGCGGCTCGCGTCGAGCAACACCGCGGCCCTCGCCGCGCAAGACCGCGCGGCGGCGCAGCAGGTCGCGCCCGCGAGTGCCAGCGGCGGCTCGGTCGACCTGTTCCAGGCGCAGCAGACATGATGAAGATCCGGGTGCTGGTGGTGGACGATTCTGCGCTGGTGCGCAGCCTGCTCGCGGCGATCATCAACGGCCAGAGCGACATGGAGTGCGTCGGCACCGCGGCCGACCCGCTGATCGCGCGCGAGATGATCCGCACGCTGAACCCCGACGTGATCACGCTCGACGTCGAGATGCCGCGCATGGACGGCATCGAC